>JACWML010000015.1 GCA_015661395.1 Methanomicrobia archaeon
ACTTGAATGTCATGCGGTTGATGTGAAAGATCATTCTCTTCTCCTCTTGCGGGTTGTGCTGGTTAGTTGTTGTTCTTAATCACTAAGTTATAGACTATCAGTACTTCGTAAAGTAAACTGAGCTGGAATTATACACCTACGTTGAGATAGAACGAAAAGGATGCGGTAGGGGCGACGGCGTCGATTTTTATCTATACAGTTGAGCGGAAAGCATTGTTAGACGCGCTCAAGAATTTAGTTGTTAGTATCGCACGCATTGAATGCTTGATACTGAAAAATGACACTTAAATCTGTCACTTATATGCATTTTTCTTTCAGCAATTCCCACAAATCTATTGGGTTTTTGAAATGCATACCCTGAAGACCATACGTTTTTGCGGCCTCCACGTATGCCTTAATATCATCAATATAGAGCGTTTCTTCCCGTGCGATGTCTGTCTTCTCGAAGACGGCATCAAAGATCTTTTTTTTAGGTTTTCTTGCGCCTACCTCATAAGAGAGTATCCACTCGTCGAGGGAACGGACAACGGGGTAACGTTCCATGACGCAGGAAAAATGGAGTTCGTTGGTGTTGCTGAGAAGAAAAACCGGGTAGCCTTTATTCTTCAGATGTGTAATAATCGCGTTAACTTCGGGATCCTCCTCAAAAATGTTGTTCCACATATCTTTGAATTCTTCAAATCCCAGTTCCAATTTGTATCTCTCCCTGAGCTTCGCGAAAAAAGCCAGTGACGATATGCGGCCTTCTTCGTAGGGATTTACGAAACCCCGGTCTCGTTCAAAGAGAAACCTGAAAAGGTCATCAGGTGTAAAACGGTTCTTTATTAGGGAGACTTCTTTGAGTTTCACCGCAATTTGTCTGTGTTCAAAGGGAAGGATGACGTTGCCGAGATCGAAGACGAAGAGCCTAATCATAGGAAAAACCTTTACCTCTTTATGTTCGGTGCCAGATACATGAATCATGCTGAATATCACCGCGTTATCAGCTAGCATCATGAAAAAAAGGAAACCCACGACGTTCGAATTCGGATCGTTTTAGGCGTCCGCTGTGAGACAAGAAAAGCGTTAAGCGGGCGTCAAGTAACCAAGGTAAAATGTAATAAGATCAGCAAAGTGCGCGCCGAAAGCAATGGGCTCGGCCGGATTCGAACCGGCGACCTCCGCCGTGTGAAGGCGACGTCATAACCACCTAGACCACGAGCCCTGTTTTTCACGTCTTTTGCAAAACAGATAAGTTTATCGTTCTGACACCTCAATTCCCATTTTGCTAAAGAAAGTGCGAGAAGAGTCGCTTTCGGAGTATCCGCCGAGCGGAACGCGTTCATGCAAGGAAATCAAAAAACAACCGAGTTTTCCGACATCGACCTCAGCCGCTGGAAGGACTACGATGACGTCGTCCTCGACTCCCTGTGGCTCCTCGGCCCGCGCGATAAGACCGGGCCACACGTCGGGGACTACTGGGGCAACTTCATCCCACAGATCCCATATCAGGTGTTGACCCGTTTCACGAAGCGCGGCGAGGTGGTCGTTGACCTCTTCAGCGGCATGGGCACGACGCTTATCGAGTGCAAGCGGCTCGGCCGCGCCGGACTCGGCGTCGAGATCGATCCGGACGTGGCTGAACGCTCATTGGAGCGCATAAACACTGCTGAGAACCCCTACAACGTTCCGGTCGCCGTGCTCGTGGGTGACTCCACAACGACTCTAACGGCAAAACGCGTCCGCGCCACGCTTAAAGAATGGGGCGGAGCCGCGGCAGATTGCATTATCTTGCATCCGCCTTACCACGACATCATCAGGTTCAGCGAACGCGATGGCGACTTGTCGCGCGTGTCAACAGAGGCCGCTTTTCTGGACAAGATCGGTCTGGTCGCGCGGCACGCGTATGAGCTGCTGAAGCCGGCCGGGTTCATGGCGCTCGTGATCGGCGACAAATACGTGGATTCGCAGCTCGTCCCGCTCGGATTTATGTGCATGCAGCGCTGCATAGACGCGGGTTTTGTACTCAAGGCCATTAACGTCAAGGAGATCCTCAACAACGAGCGCGGCAAGGGCAAGAACGGCAACCTTTGGAAGTATCGTGCGCTTGTGGGCGGGTTCTATCTATTCAAGCACGAGTACGTCATGATCTTTCGCAAGCCTGCAGCTCGTGGCAAGCGAGCACCTACAGGTGCCGCGCCATAAGCTTGTCGACGTCGATATCGTCGATCGGGGCGTGCGAGAGGGGCTCGGCGTTCAAGGAGCTGTACTCCTCGTCGAACGTCGGTTTGTCGGCCTCGTACAGCACCCCGATGGGAAGCTTGTCTCCGGCTTCTTGCGCTTTTTTGAGGGCGAGCTCGAAATTGGAGCGATCGTGTTCTGTTTCGTCGAGCGTGTACACGTGCTCGTTCCACCACTTCCAGGTGTTAACGTGGTTGAACGTGACGCACGGCTGTCCGATGTCGACGAGCGAGAATCCCTTGTGCTGGATCGCTTTAGTCATAAGGTCGCTGAGGTGCTTGTTCTCGCCGCTGAAGCCGCGCCCGACAAAGGTCGCTCCGGCAAGAAGCGCCAGGGGGAGTGGCGTGACAGGCGAAGCAACGACGCCTTCCGGGTCCACTTTCCACTTAGTGCCCTTGAAGCTCGTTGGTGATGGCTGGCCTGTCGTAAGGCCATAAACCTGGTTATCGTGCACAAAAACCGTAATGTCGATGTTTCGCCGTGCAGCGTGCAAAAGATGGCCGAGCCCCTCACCGTACGTGTCGCCGTCCCCCGCGTGCACTATGACTGTCAGGTCCCTGTTGGCGAGTTTCACGCCCTGTGCCACTGGAACAGACCTCCCGTGCAGGCTGTGGAGCACGTACGTGTTGATCCAGTAGCTGAGGTTTCCCGAGCACCCGATGCCGCACACGATTGCCGTCTTATGGGGGGCGAGGTCAATGCTGGCGTACGCGCTTTTCATCGCGTTCCAAATCCCGAAGTTCCCGCACCCTGGGCACCACGTGGGCCACGTGCCGGGCACGTCGTAGCGATGCACGTCCTCCATTTCAGAGCACCTCCTTGATGCGATTGTAGAGTTCATCCGCGTTGAACGCCCTTCCGTCATACCTCAAAATGGTGTGATTCGGGCGGATCTGGGCGTGCTCCTTTATGAGGCTGCCAAGCTGCGCACCCCGGTTGTTTTCGATTAGAATGACTTGATTGCCCTCTAGGCGCTCTTTTACGGGCTGCGAGGGGAATGGGCTCATAAACAGCACCTGTAGGAACCCAAGATCAAAGCCGTCTTTCGCTCGAAGGAAATCCATCGCATCGAGGATGGCCCCTTTCGCCGAGCCCCAGCCGACGAGCACCGTGCTTGAAGACAGATTGCCGTGGAGCTTTATTCCGTCAAGGGACGCGGCGGCGGTGAAGTACTTCCTGCACCGCTTGTCGACGGACGTCGCGACGACCGGTGCGTCTTCGGAAAAATACCCACTCTCGTCGTGCTCGTCGCTGTTCGCGTTGAACACGCCGCCTTCGGTTCCGGGAACGGTTCGCGCGGATACGCCGGTAGGCGTCGTCTCATAGCGCTTAAAATCGGGAGGTACCTTCCCCTCCTCAAGCAGCAGCCCGCGATCTACGCGTAGTCCGTCCGTATTGAACGGCTCTGTCGCGAAAAACGACGTCGCCAGATGCTTGTCGGTCAGGACGAGCACCGGCGTTTGGAGTGCATCAGCGAGATTGAACGCCCTGAACGTTTCGTAGAAGCACTCTTCGGGGTCGCCTGGCGCGAGCACCACCCTAAAGAAGTCCCCCTGAGAAGCGTGGAGGCAGAACCGCAGGTCGCCTTGGGCCGTTCGCGTCGCGAGCCCGGTGGAAGGGCCGGGGCGCTGACCTTCGACGACGACCAGCGGGTTCTCGGTCGCCCCTGCGAGGCCGAGCCCCTCAACCATGAGCGAAAAGCCACCCCCTGAGGTCGCCACCATCGAACGAGCGCCGGCAAAACTGGCCCCAACGGCGAGGTTGATGCCGGCGATTTCATCCTCGGGCTGTATCATCGCAACGCCGTACTCGCGCGCGTGCGCGGCCATGTACGTCATAATGGTGTGCGTTGGCGTCATCGGGTAGATGGCGATGAACTTCATCCCGGCTTTGAGGGCGCCCATGCAGATCGCGTCATTTCCGGTCAGCGTCATCCGTGGCGGCCCTTCGACTGGGGGCAGCCCGCCCTTATACGGCTCCGGGTAGGCACGGGCGACGTACTCGTATCCCGCCTTTGCCGCGCCCACGTTTTGTTCGACGATTTTTTCGCCTTTGCCTCCAAACGCGTCTTCGATGGCCGCGTTTAAGAGGCTAAGCTCATAACCGATCAGGCCGACAGAGGCGCCCATCGCGGCCATGTTTATGGCCACCTTGGGAAGGTGCAGGTCTGCCATGAGCTGCGCGAGCGGCACATCACACAGGGTAATGTCTTCGCGCGCTGGTGCAACGTCGGAATTTGCCGCGTCGTAAAGAAGCAAACCTCCCGGGACTAAATCGTCCAGATCCAGCGTGATTGTCTCGGCATTCAGCGCCACAAGGACGTCGACGGGCTGGGTAGGGGCTCGTATCTGCTGCGCGGCTATCCTGACCTGAAAGGTGTTATGGCCACCGCGGATTAGCGAAGGGTATTCGGTGTGTGCAACGACGTAGTAACCGCCTTTGATAAACGCTTTTGAGAAGATCTCTCCGACCGTCATGATGCCGTATCCGGCTTCGCCTCCAATCTTCCAATTCAGCTCACTATTGCTCATCACGCCTCCCATTTCGCTCGCGCCCGCGCCGACGTTGTTCGTCTAGCTGTTGAGTCGCCGCCTGGTTCGATAGGGATGCCGGACGAGAGCACGACTCTATAAGACTCGTAGTTAGAGTGATATATCTTTAGCAGTTTTAATGGGGCGCAATTCCCGCAATAGGTGCGGAAAAGTCGATCAAACGCATGGCTCTGTTTGAGACTAACAAATGCGATGTCGAGCGTGTGAAGAGAAGCTGTTCAAGGAGCTGGCTGAAGCGCAAACGAGGTCGTGCGACGGTATTTAAGCGTAATCTAAACTCTGGAGGCAGTTCCGCAGGTTGCGTGGCGAGTTTGGAAGAAGTGGAATGCTCCTATCAGCTGGTCAGATGCGCTTACTCCGACGATTGAACGGCACTGAGCTTCTCGATTAAGATCTTGTAAACGCCTCCGACCCGGCCACTCGATATGGCTCGTGCGGTCTCCTCATATGACCCCTCCATCAATTTGATGTTCTTTTCAATAGTCTTGAGCGAGTCTCTGAGTTCCGAAGGATCTGTGACGCGGCTGATCCAGCCCTCAATAATGACCGACTTCCAGTCTTGGAAGCCCTTAATATCGTGAATTTCAAAGCAGGCCCGTTGGTTTGCCTCAAGATATTCGAGCGTCCGTCCGCGGGAGTGTTGATAGAGGAGAATTGCTGTGTCGGTATGCGTGTAGGCGATCGGAATGCTGTACGGCTGATTGCTTTTGCACAGCGCTAAATTTCCGTACTTTTTCGTTTTGATAAACGCAACAGCTTCGTCGTTGGCAAGTTCTTGCATGCTAGTTACATAAAACACGATCAGTAAAAAATGTATTTATAGGTAGAAGTGAAAGCACCTGACTGTCGATGGCCGTAGCAATCTACAGTTTTTGTTCCGCTGGCGGATCTTTCCTATTTTTCAAAGCCCGACTTTTCTGTGAGGGCCTTCTCGGAAGCGGTTCAATCTGGCGGCAAGAAGCCGAAAAAGGCCCTGACACAACTCTAATGTTTATATAATCAGAAGCGACATAAGTAGATACATACGGAGAAATCGGAGGTTTCCAAAAAGGCATGAGCTCTGGAATGTGTACCGTTTGCGGACTCCCTAGCGAGTTATGCATATGTGAAGAAGTAGCCAAGGAACAGCAGCGAATAACGGTGAAGGTAAACAAAAGGCGCTACGGAAAGGAGGTCACCGTCATCGAGGGAATGGACCCTCACGAAATCGACCTCGCAGAGCTTACGAGCTACCTCAAGGCGCGACTTGCATGCGGAGGAACTGTGAAAGACGGTCTCATTGAATTGCAGGGGAATCACAAGGACAGAGTCAAAGATATCCTTGCGGGAAAAGGATTCTCTGCTGCGCAGATCAAGGCTTAGACTCGGCTGCGTTCGATTAAGCACTGGTATAGAACCCTGTTTTATGTAAGTGAAAAATAGCGGCTCACGCCCCATTCTCTCGTGACGATTTGTTGTTATAGGCCGGTTTTACAGATGCCTATCGATGTTCAGCGTCGGGCATCTCTTTGCGGCCTATAGCTGTTTTGTGCTAGCCACCGTTACCCCGGCCGAGACGTCGGTCAGAAACTCGAACCATAGTTGCTTTTGAGACCGAGGTTTCGTCGCGCACCATGACGCATCGGTCATGGCGTGTCGTGCCCGCGTTGTGTTTCGAAGCTTATTGCGTGGCAAGAGAGCGATTTCATCGTTCTTCGTAAAATGCCGCACTTGTTTCTGACGTAGCTAAATATTTTTAGTATGGCTCAACTCTGTACTCCATATGAAGTTTGGCGGTGAGGCGGCATTGGCCATGTATCGGCGCTGCTCACCAACAGGAGAAGGATTTTGAACGTAGACTATCGCGACCACCAAACAGCACTTAGGCTGTCCGAAAAAATAGGCCAGCTCGTGCGCAAACACGGTGAAGAGATCAAAATAATGCACGTCTGTGGGACCCACGAGGCATCGATAACTCGTTTTGGCGTGAGATCCCTTCTGCCTGAAAACTTGCGTGTGGTAATGGGTCCCGGCTGCCCGGTGTGCATCACCCCCCAAGGCGAAATCGATGCGGCCATAAAGATGGCGAAGGATGGCATTACGGTTGCGACCTACGGAGATCTGATGCGCGTGCCCGGGACCGATGGGTCTCTTGCTGATTCAGGAGGGGACGTGCACATCGTCGGCAGCATCACGCACGCCGTGGAGCTTGCAAAAAAGACCGACAATGAAGTGGTGTTTATCGCCGTGGGGTTCGAAACGACGGCGCCAACGAGCTCGGTAGCGCTATTGCAGACGCTACCTCGTAATTTCTCGATACTGTGCTCCCATCGACTCATTCCTCCGGCGCTACGGTGGCTTTTGGAGCAAGTAAGCGAATCCGGGGCTCAAATAGACGGCTTTTTGCTGCCCGGACACGTCTGCACCATTATTGGATTGCGGCCGTTCGAAGAATTTCCGGTCCCACAGGTAGTCGCAGGATTTGAGCCCAATGACGTGCTTTACGGTTTGTATCTTATCGCTAAGCAAATTGTGAATGGCGAGCACAAGGTGGAAAATGCGTATCCGCGCGTCGTGCACTACGAAGGAAACGTCAAAGCGCAGAAGCTCATGCAACGGACATTCGACGTCGTTGACGTTGAATGGCGCGGTTTTCCCGTCATTAGTCAGTCAGGGTACGCGATAAAGCGTGAGTTTGAGTCTTACGATGCTCGGCTTAGGCACAATCTCGATTTCACGAGCAAAGAAGTTAAAACCGGGTGTATCTGTAACCTCGTCTTGCAGGGGCTCAGAGTGCCGACCGACTGTAAACTCTTCGCAAAGGTATGCGTGCCGCACAAAGCGGTGGGACCCTGCATGGTTTCCGGTGAGGGTGCGTGTAACGTGTGGTACAAGAATCGCTGAGGGATGTTCCATAATACCCTCAAACCCGCGCGGGCCCTCCAACAACCGTATTGCGCAAAGACTATTACGTCCCGCGCACTAAGGTGTTCGCTACTCTGACGCATTGAACTGCGCGTTAGATCAAACGAAGCGTCTCTACTCACGTTGCTGGCGTGGTGAGTGAGGCTTTCGTGCTTGAGCGCCACCTGGCTTGCACAGGCGCCCATAGCTGCTGCAAGGAGTGTCATGTCGCAGGAAAAAACAATTCTGATAACGAACGACGATGGCATACGGTCCTTGGGGCTCCTCGCAGCAGCAAACGCGCTAAGCGATCTTGGCAGGCTCATCATCGTCGCGCCTTCGGTCCAAAAAAGCGGCGTAGGAAGGTCACTCTCGCTCTTTGAGCCAATTCGGGTATCCAGCGCGAAAGTTGAGGGACACGAAGCGTATGCGGTCGCCGGAACCCCCACGGACGCAGTGCTCATTGCTGAATATGCGATCTTGAAACGAAAACCAGACTTGTTGGTGGCAGGCATCAACGTCGGCGAGAACCTCAGTACAGAGTCCGTCATGACCTCGGGCACATTAGGCGCCGCGTTAACTGGCGCAAGCCAGGACATTCCCGCGATTGCCATCTCACTGCAGGCGCATCGGGCACACGTCTTTGAGGCACGATCCGAAGTAGATTTTAGCTTGGCAGCAGAGGCTGGTAGGACACTAGCCGCTCACACCCTTGCTCGCGGGCTGCCGGCGAAGGTAGATGTACTGAACGTCAACGTTCCGATGGGCGCTGCCGTCGCGCGATATAAAACAACACGGCTTCAGCGAAACGTTTTTGACATTAGGATCATAGAACGCTTGGATCCGCGCGGAAACGCGTACTTTTGGATCGGAAGCGACTTCAAGAGTAGTCAGCAGCCCGATACTGATGTCTACGCCCTGAACAACGGGTTTGTCTCCGTTACTCCCCTCACGCTGGACAACACCGCGGCTACGGACGAGCGCTTGCTTCAAGAGTGGCTCAAGGCGGTTGACGACGGGCCGCGCTAAGCGACCTGAGCGGTCAGTTCAATGAGCTTGAACCCGCCCACTTCGAGTCCGACGGTGAAGCCACGGATGTTGCTGCTTTCGCGCACTCCTTGATCGTACCAGTCGTCGATCTCGCTGTGAAACACCCGTATCCTATAGCGGCCGGGCGTGATGTAGGTTTCGACGATCTCACTCACACTGAAGGTGAACGAAGTCGAACTCGCCGCCATGTTGCCGACACAGATAACGACGTGGGACGGCGACGCGAGCGCTACGAGGTGAATCTCTTCGAGCCGTTCGTGGATCATGGTCGTAACATCGTCATCGAGCTCGATGCGGGCGTTTTTCAAACTCGTCCCGAACGGATAGTTTGCGAAAATATTGAGGGCCCCTTTCACCCAGCACGCAAAATAGGTCACCGCGCTGCCGTGATACGGCATGTTTGAGAGGCTTACCCATTTCCATCTAAGGGGAATGTTGGGGTTGATGTGCAACCCACGGTAGAGGCCAACGCCACACACGCCTTCCACGGCGGTCCACAAGTATTTCGGCGGGAACCACGGTGACAGCTTCATGCCGTTATTAACGAGGGATTCCCCGTGATACCACTCGGAGAACTGTCCGGGGACGGTGTTCTGGTTTGTTGGGTCGAGCTCGTACTGGCGAAACGTGCCTCGCATAATGTTTACCATCACATCTGGCTGATGCGTTGAGCACGAATAGGCAAACATGAAGGCTACGTCAGGCCACACTCCGCCCGTCAAGCCCCATCCTCGTTCGGGATGGTAGTTGAGAGCCGTCCGCGGCACGGTCCGCAAGCCTGCGGTCGTCAAGAAGTCGGGGCGGTTCAGCCGGTCAATGATGAGGTGCGATGTGGTGGGAGTAGCTACGTTCCAGATCACCGGAAATATCAGATCGCACGTGACGTCAGGGTGCTCATTGCCAAAAATATCGATATTTAAGTAGTAAAAACCGCTCTTGAGGTCGATTAAGTGCGTGTTCATCGCGTTCTTGAGCTTCCTGGCTTCTGTCCGAAAATACTCCGCTCGATCGTCGTGGCCCATAAAATCGGCCAACAGCGCCGTCGCTCGCAGCGCCGCGAAGCATTCTGCATTAACCTCGGTAACCGCGCCGTTTATGGCGTAGTTTGGGATTATGTTCCGCCAGCCGCAGATGCCATAGACGCCCACGCCATTTGATTTGCAGTATACGAGGCCACGCTCGTCCTTTTGAGAAATAATGTAATCCGCTGCTTTTTCTACGGAAGGGTACATCTCGTCGAGAAATGAGCGGTCATCGGTGATCTGGAACGTGTGCTCGACGGCGAGGATGTAGAGCGGCGTATCGTCGTTAATGTTGAGCTGGTAATCGTCAACTTCTCCGCTCACGCCGTTATAGTATTCGGCGATGAGCCCATCGGCCGATTGCAGCCGCTTGAAGACGCTCAGAGCATGCTTGGAAAACTCCGGAGCGACGTAGTCGCATCCAAACGCGAACCACGCGGTGTCTCGGGCGACGATATTGCTTGAGAGGCTTGGATCATTCGTGAATCCCCAGCCTTGCGGATACAGGGCTTTCACGCGAGCCATATTAGCCTTCGCCCACTGCACCCCTCGGTTAATAACCTGGTCCGGCGTCATGACGACAGAATAGCTGCATTCATTCACAAAATGGCGTATTGTCTGTTCGTACACCTTCTCGTAGTCTTCAAGCAGCTCAAATTTGCGAATGGCGTCTGCATCGCCGGCCAGCGAGAAGCCGATCATAAAAGTGAATTCTTCCTCCTCGTCGGGTGACAGATCGATGTCTACTTGGATCCTGCCGATGATTGCGCGCTCGTCCGTGCCGCTTTTTGCTGACCTCAGGTCAGCAGAATCGGTTGCCAGCGGAACGTACTGTACGGAACAGCGCTCTGCGGAGAAACTGCTGCCAACATACTGCTCGCATGAGGGGCGCAGACTAGGGGTGATGTTGAAGTTGTCGGTGACCGCTGAAATGTCGGTGGTATACGAGCAGATCGGATTCTTCGCCGTCGTGCCAAAGAATCTCGTCCAGTGCTCATTACTTTGATTGCTCGCTATGATGGCTGCGTTCTTGTAGCTATAACGGACCTCCACATCGGGAGCGGTTGCGAGGAACCTGGGGCGCAGGTCCGAGTAGGCTACTATAGAGATCCGCTGGACGTCTGCGCTCTTGTTCGTAACCTTTAGCCCTAAATACGCGGCCGCACACTCGTCAAGATTGTCTTGCGGCGCATTTGGCACATAAAAGATCTCCGACACGCGGAGTCCGTGGGCGAGTTTGAAGTTACGTTTTTGATAGGCCGGATGAATTGTGAAATCTCCTGTGCCGGTCTGTTCAAGCAACACACCGGATTCCGCGTCGTAGTAGCGGACGAGCGTTGAGCCAATGACGTTCCTCCCCAGGTCG
Organism: Methanomicrobia archaeon; assembly: GCA_015661395.1. Taxonomy (GTDB): domain Archaea; phylum Halobacteriota; class Bog-38; order Methanoflorentales; family Methanoflorentaceae; genus Methanoflorens. Next base: position 11,094 of record JACWML010000015.1, read on the forward strand.
AGTGAAAACAAGCTTTCGATTGCTCCCGTCGCCTTTGAATTCGCGAAGCATTTCTTGTTTCCGTAGCTGCTTCCGGTCACCAGCTTGTCATCTGGAAGCACGTAGGCCCACAGATCGTGTATCTGTTCGATCTGCACGATGCTCGCTCCTTCAGCCTCACTTTGTCTCATTGAAACAGATATTAATAGCAGTGCTGCTAGTTTAATGTTTTTGTAAACGAAATCAACTGCGGAACGCTTGCGGACGGGCAACGATTGCTGGGCGTCGTTTCAACGAATGGCATAAAATAGTTATATAAGGGTGGAGCACTCAAGGACTTCGAAGGAAGTGAGCCCATCAGCGGATACAAAAGCTCGTGGACCATTTTGCATACGTACCTCGGCTTAAAACAAACAGAGACCGTGCTTATCGTCACCGACACGCTGAGGCTTAGAATTGCCAAATCGTTGTACGATACCGCGCGTGAAATGGATTGCGACGCTATAATGATGACGATGCCACCCCGCTCCCGCCACGGAGAAGAGCCCCCCCGAGCAGTGGCAGAAGCGATGCGAAGCGTTGACGTTGTCATCGCCCCTACGACGATGTCATTGACGCACACGAGCGCGCGAAAGCAGGCAAACGATGCCGGCGTCCGAACTGCGAGCATGCCCGGCGTCACTGAGCAAATGATGATTGAAGGCGGTTTGACTGCGGAGCCCCAAGAGGTGATGGAACAAACCCGCCGCCTCGCCGAAACATTCAAAGGCGCGTCGGAGATCCGAATTACGTCAGAGCTCGGAACTGACATCTCGTTTGAAGTCGATGCGTCGAAATGGAACCTCGACGTGGGGTGCTGTCGACAGAAAGGTTGCAGCACAAATCTGCCCGCAGGGGAAGTCTATACGGCTCCCGAAAACTGCACAGGCACCGTCGTGATCGATGGCTCCATGGCCGGGCTCGAACTTTTGAAAAATCCTCTAAGGATTCGAGTCGAAGAAGGACTCGCCGTCGACGTCCAAGGCGACCGTGCGAAGGAAGTTCTCAAGATCATTAACCCACTCGGAGACGAAGCACGAAATATCGCAGAGCTTGGAATCGGAACAAATCCGCGCGCGCGCATAATCGGCGTTGTTTTGGAAGATGAGAAGGTGCGAGGAACTGCGCACATCGCGTTAGGCGACAACAGCACGATAGGAGGAAACGTCGTTGCCGGCGTGCACCTCGATGCGATAATTCGCAAACCGCGCGTTTTTGCTGACGGGCTCGAGATTGACCTGGTGTAACCAAACGGCTCCTTATGCAACTGATCAAAAGCGCAGACAAGCTTCGCTGCCTCATCTGAAGCAAGAAAGTTTCGATCCCTTTTTCAACAAAATAGGCCTGATGCGCAGCATTTGACCGTTGAGCTTAGCATTGCAGCGCTAAGAGGCTTCGAGGCGTTAACAAGAGCGCTACTTGGTCGCTATTTCGGATCCTTTTTGCTGGCACGATTCGAGATCGGCTTTGGTTGGTTTACCTTTCACTCTAATTGGCGGGACGAGGACAGTCGCGCCTCTGGAGCGGAAGAAGTCTATGGTTTGGTCTATCGCGTCGCCGAGTTCCTCGTAGGAACCTAACACGAAAGCTGTCTTGCCGCTAAAATCGAATTTTGATGGTACGTAGGAGTGGCGACAATGACCACGTCTGCGCTCTTGATATCGAAAGGCTTTATTTGTCGTATGTTTCTGATCAGTGTCTCGGCTCCTGCTTCGCGTGCTCCGCGCTCCAATGCATACGCCATTGTTCGCGTATTGCCATGGTAACTCTCGTATCCTATGATAATTTTCATGGTTTTTACTATCCTTTTATCAACATAAACCTTTCAGCATCGGACGAAATCGACGGTTTCTAGCTTTTTTCTGAGTTTTTCCTCCAGAGACGACGCGGTGTCACGCGGCAAACGATATATACGGGCACCGAAAGTAGCTCAGTACGAGGCACAAAAAAATGGAGAGCGAAGACTCGAGAAAGGAACTAGGTACACGAACTGGCGAGGCCTTAGTTGGCGAGATGCCGGAACTTGCACACATCGACATCGCAATCGGTCAAAAGGGAGGCCCTTTTGAGACGGCTTTCCTCACAGGTCTCGCAACGCCGCGAATGGGCCATACTGCGCTGTTAGCAATATTGGCCCCAAACTATGCCGTCAAGCCGACCACGCTTATGGTAAACAAGGTTTCGATTAAGGGCGAAGCGCAAGCTGAGCTTATGTTCGGGCCTGCCCAAGCCGCGATAGCAAAAGCAGTTCTCGACAGTGTTCAGGAAAACGTAATTCCGGCCTCTATGGTAAATCAGCTGATGATAATCGCATCAGTCTATATTCACGGCAGCGCCAAAGACAAGAAAAAACTGTATGACTATAACTACCAGGCGACAAAAAGTGCAATCAGCAACGCAATGAAGGATTCGCCGACGATAAACGAGCTATTGTCCAAGAAGGACACCATCGTGCATCCCCTGATGTAGGAAACAGCAGCACTTTTACGGAAACAGCGTGATACCTTCCTTTTCAATTAACTCTTGATACGCTGGCTCTATCTCTGCTTCCCACTTTAGCACGACGTGCATTTCGCGCTGAGGTTCAAGTTCTGTTATTATTCGATAAACCTCAGCGTAAAACTGCGGATGATCGAAATCACTGGAAAAGAGCATCACTATATCGATATCATAGACTTCTGGAAAGACACCTTTTGCAACTGAACCGTAGAGAACGATCGATTCGAGACTTGTTGGCGCCCAGGCGTGCACTGCGCTCACAAAATTACTGATCAGCTCTCGATCAGGCGCAGGTATATCTAGGAAGTCAAATTCGTGTTCGTTCATCTATAGCCCTCGAAAGTTTGCACGTGACTGTCGCAGCGTCCTTTCGCTTGCTCGGCAAGTACCAATATGACTCAACGCCAATTCAGTTTGTCCTTTTTGCGTTCTTTTCGCGAGTTCAATTCGGCACTCGTGGCGGTCTCGCTAGGCCAAAGATAGCGTCTCGAGACACTGACGTAAATATGTGTTGGGTCTGGGAGATTGCCAAGAGAGACGTGCATAACCAGAAAAAGTAGCGGCGATCTCACTTTGTTAATTCAGAGTCTCGAGTGCGCCGGAGCTGGCAAATGTGAGTTCGCAGCTCAGTATCGTTCGTTCGCTGGTTGGTTTTAGCACGAGATGCAATCTAAGCTGTTCGGCAATCGATCGGTCTTGGATATAAGCATCTCCTCGCATATTTCCAACGTGAATGAATCCAACGGTATTGCTAACAACAAAGGCTTCAGCGTGTTGGGGGGTTTCGAACGTTTGAGCAAATCCTGTTGCCTTAAAGGTCAAGACAGGCAAGGAGCTGTCTTCGCAGCCAGCAATGCTTATTTGCGCAACGTGGTCGCTAACACGTTTTTCCTGCCAGTGGAAGATAACAATGTTATTATTGATTATCCGCTCGAGCACGTCTTGGCCGTCCGTTTTCCCCGTTCCAAGAGCTGATTCATTTGACATAAACGCCGTCGTCGGTTAAACCCCGCATATCCTAGTTGGCGGGTCAGTTTTTGTGGCTTGTTCAACGTCGTACTTATAAATTACTCACACATTTTTTTTGTATTTTCAGCTGACCACAATGGGCTGTCGAGGCGGCCATCAGAAAAAGGTCTGTTGAGAGTAAAGCAACCAAAGGTGGCTATAGGCTAGTCGTTAATTGACCGATTAGGGACGCGTTAGCCTTCTTTCGCGTCTTTGGACCGCCATATCTTTGAGCAAAAAGGCGTCGTAGTTCCTTGTGTCGAGGGCGAGAGTTTTGTCAAAACATTCAATAGCTAAATCAAGTTCGCCTAGGCCGAGGTAGAAACATCCAAGGTTATTCAAGGCCATAGTGTAGGTGGGATCAATTTCTATAGCTTTTTTGAGGTCTTCCATCCCTTCGCTATCAAGACCGAGGTTGAATTCTGACAAAGCCCGCGCGTTAAGTGCTTCCTTGTTCGTCGGGGTAAGTCGTACAATCTCATCCAACAAGCTTTTGGCCTCTTGGAAGTTTCTGTTGCTGTTTAATGATATTGCTTTATTGAGCTTCACGTGGGACGCATTTGGCTGAATCTCAAGCGCTCTGTCATAGAACTCGATTGATTTTTGGAACTTGCTAAGAGCGAACAACGCTAAGCCTTTGTTGTGCAGCGCTCTGAAATTGTTGGGCGCTCGCTCAAGCACAGCGTCATAGTGATGGACAGCGTCGCCGAACTGCCCGTGCTTGAACTTGTCATCTGCCCGGTCAATAAGGTAAGTGACATCTTCCTCACGCGGCAGTCTACTTTTTTTTGTCTGACTTCTGAACATCGAACCTCACAGTCATCGGACGCAGCAGCGCCACTCAACATCATGTTCTGCTGCAGGCAATATATAAGGAGCGCCGGCAGACGCACACTTTAAATAGTTCACGATGCTCTAAAATATGTGTTCGCGCTGTCAGTTGGCACCTCGACACCCCAGCAACGAACGTGCCTTAAAAGATCTAGTAGCTGCATTGAGCGACCTTCGAGGGGAGATTCACACGAACTTGGGATGGTTTAAAGAAACGCACGCGGAAAGGGCCGTGATGCTTCTTGTTATCTTCATCGTTGCTCTCTATTTGCGAATTATACTCCCGTGGGCGAGTTCCATCCAAGGTGGCAGCATTATCATCAACGATTTTGATCCGTACTATCACCTCCGGATAATCGAGAACACGATACAGCATTTTCCTTATGTGCTTGCCTACGATCCTTATGTCAACTATCCCACCGGATTTTGGATCGGCTGGCCACCACTCTTCGATTTTCTGGCTGCGGCATATACGCTGGTGGCGATGGCGCTGTTTCACGTCGACTGGCAGGTCGGCGTCGCGACGTTCCCTGCGCTCTTGGGAGCTCTCGCGATCTTGCCCATATATTACATAACAAAGCTTGTCTTTGACTGGAAGGCGGGCATCGTTGCGGCCGCACTTCTTACGGTCATCCCAGCGAATATCTTGCGTTCGATGGTAGGCAATGTCAATCACCACGTCGCTGCGGAAGTGCTTTTTCCGGCGCTCTTATTCCTATTCTTGATGCTCGCGCTGAAGGGTGAACTGACGTTTGGCAAGGTTCGGCGCTTCGCCTTCACTGGCGGAGACAGGCGGACCTTGCTCTACGCAGCACTCGCAGGCGTTTTTGTAACCGCCGGTTTGCTGACGTGGCTCGGCTCGTTCTTGTTCCTCGGCATTATCGGGGCGTTTGCCATCGTGCAGTATAGCATATACCACGTGAAACGGCTGTCGTCCGATAATCTCACGATTATCTTGTTAACGATGCTTTTCGTATCGTTGATTACGCTCCTTCCTGTGAGTCTCACGAGCCATTTTGGACTTACAATAGACACCCTAAACCTTTCTCTGTTCCAACCGCTATTTTTAGTGGCGCTCATAATCATTTTTGCGATATTTGGATTCCTCGCGTATTACATGCGAGGCATGCGCCGGGCTACTTACCCGCTGACGATCTGCGCGCTCGTGGTCGCCGCGGGTGTTGGCTTCTATCTATGGAACCCGGGCCTGGCTGTAACTGTGTTCGGCGGGTACGGGTTCTTCACTGGAAGCGGGGTCTTACAGACCGTAGCCGAGGCGCAACCGCTGTTCGGCGGCGCAGGAGGCTTCCAGCTCGGCACGGCTGCTGAGTACTTCCAGCTTCTGCTGTTCGTTGGTCTCGCTGGTCTCGCCGTGCTCGTATATCGGATGTGGAGGAAACAGGACGAGGCTGCACTATTGCTGGCCGTTTGGAGCGTTTTTGCCTTTGCACTTGCCGCCGAGCAAACACGTTTTACGTTTCTATTGTCTGCCAACGTCGCGATCCTTTCCGGGTTCGTGATAGTGTGGATCATGGACGCGCTTATTGGCAAATCCTATGGCAAGTTGTCGGGCGTGCGCGACGTTGGGGCGGTACCCCAACTCTTTGGGCGTGAAGTAAAATACACGCAACTTCTCGGAGTCCTTATTGTCGTGGCCGTTTTGCTCTTGCCAAGCATTAGTGTGACTACGTCGTATGCGAGGACCGCCTCCGGCGTTATCTCACCCGACTGGGCAGAATCGGTTCAGTGGATGAGTGCTAACACGCCAGTAACTTCGAACTATAACGTCACCTCGGACCAGATACCGCAATACGGGGTGCTTAGCTGGTGGGATTACGGGAACTGGATCATCTTTTTGGGCCACAGGCCAGCCATCGCGAACAACTTCCAAACAGGCATCAGCGACTCTGCGACTTTTTTCGTAAGCCAGAATGAATCAGACACCTTAGGCATCATCCAGAAAGACAATGTCAAGTATGTGATGACCGATTACGAAATGGCGGGCTACACAGACAAGTTCCCAGCAATTGCGCTTCTATCAGGACAAGGAGTCGATACGTTCCTCACGACGCAGGCGCAGTATGACCAAAATGGCACATTGACTCAGCAGACCGTGCCAACCGACGCGTATTATAATACAACGGTCGTCAGATTGCAGTACGAGGATGGCAATGGATACAGCCACTATCGCTTGATTCACGAATCGCCAACCACCGTGGGCACGCTTGGCGAAACTGACATAAAGGCTGTTAAGACCTTTGAATACGTTGAAGGTGCAAGAATTGCCGTTCACGGCAATGGAAACGCTACGCTCTCTCTCAACGTCACCACAAATCAAAACCGGACGTTCAACTACACGCAGAGTGCTCAAGTCAACGGCACCAACGTGTTTGTGGTACCGTATTCGACGACCGGGATGCCGTATGGAATCAAAACTGACCCTGCTTACAAGGTGACGGTCGGCAACGTCACGAAGGAAATCGCGGTGAGTGAGAGCGACGTTCAAAACGGGACTGAGCTTAATCTCAGCTTTTAGAGAGATCAAATTTGGTGCCGAGCCACCTCACAGAAGCAGTTCGTAGGCGTAGGATTCGTACATTTGGGTTGGACGTGGCCCGTTCTTGTTAGTAAGAATTCGACTGGAGCTTACTCAACATGCCGAATGGCCTCTGCGGGCAGTGTTCGCGACACATTTCTTGCAGGGATAACAGTGCAGATAGCGACGGCCAGATAGACGATTAGAAGCACTAGGATGACCTGCACGACTGGAATCGCAAACGGCACTTTCACGGTCTGGTTCAAGCTAGCGTATATGGCGTACGAAACGACCAATCCGGCTGAGAGGCCTACTGCTGCTGCCAACGTGGTCGCAAAGGTCGCTTCAAACAATAGCGACTTAACGACGAGTCCGCGGTTGAAACCTATGGCGCGCATAATGCCGATCTCTTGACGCCGCTCTATAATGGATCGGACAGTTACGACTCCTACGCTAGCGATGCCAACGATAAGCCCGAGGCCGAGATAAGTCGCGGTGAGCTGAAAGAATTGTTGGCTCTGCGTCGTCATCTGCGAAACCTCGTCGCTAATGAGAAATGCGTTGAGGCCAGCAGCTTTGTACCCTCTCTCGAGGTCGTAGCTAAGATCGATAGGTTTCATCCCGCTCGCTGATTTTATGAGAAACAGCGTATCGCCCTTTACCTCCGGAAAATAGTTCTGCAGTTGTTGCTTGCTCATAAAAATGCCGTGCAGATAGAATTCATCGAGGACGCCCGCAACCAAAAAGCGCGCAGTGCCGTTACCGGCGTCAAATGAGATGGCGTCACCAGCTCTGATTTGGGTGCCGTTCAGGCCATACAAATAGCTTGAATCTATGATAACGTAGTTAGGATTGTTGAGCAGACTCCAGGTTTCCGACGAGTTGACGCCCGCAAGAGTGTCCTCGAAGTTGTACTGTGCGTGCTCCGAAAAATTCGCATCTACGCCATAGACGTTTGTTTCGGGTCCCTGCTGGTAGAGCGCTTGACCATTTATGCTCGTCCCTGTTGCATTCGCAACAAAGAGGCCATCGTAGAAGTCTATATCCGACGCGTTCAAGAGCGCCACAGGTTTTGCGGGTGATTCGGACGTGGGTGACTGGACCTCCAGGGTTGTCAAGTTTGATAATGGCGTGCTTGATGTCGCACGAATGTCGTATCCGCCGGTTTGCTTGCCGATATCTGGCTGATAGACGGCTGCAGTAACGAGCGATACGATCATTAGAAAAATGACGAGGGATAATATCGTAACCGTCGTTCCCAACGTCTCCCTTTTTTGGAGGCAGTACGCCGACGAAGGTCTAATCAGAGCTTGACTGGCTTTAAGCCTTGTCAGCGGCATGGAGAATAGTTTCAACAACGTGGTAGCGTTGACGAGAACTACGAGAACCGCGCCCAGCACTAAGAGAAGGCAGCTCACGGTGAAACTAACCGTCGCGGCGAAATTGCTGAAGCCTGAGGTGCTGAGGATCATGCCTGCGTTGTAGAGCACTAGGGCTGCTCCTGCTAAAGTGAGTATGTGCTGTCGTTTCACGACTCTTAGGGCGACGAGGGCAAAGCCAAAGATGATGAGAGGGGGTGCAAGAATATACGCCGCTACACTTTGAGGCGAAACAACGTACGCGGCAAGCCCGAAAACTAATAGACCCACACCGAGAGTGGGCGCCCCCCGGGGTAGCCGTGGCGCCATTTCGGAATTTTCGGCATTTCGTATCGCGCGGACGATATTCAACCTGCTGATTCTGTAGGAAGCGAACGCGATCGTTGCGATCGTAACAAGTAGACCTATAAGAAATGCGGTCACGAGGTCCGTGAGATCATAATGCAGAACAAGGGACGCTCCTGCGGGGCTTGCTGCTGTAGTGGCCGCGTTGAGCGTATTAATAAGGCCGGCACCGATTCCGATCCCCAGCACTGACCCGATGGCTGCTGCCAGAAGCGCGCAGGTTACCCCTTCGAAAAGAAAGAGGAGCATGACGTGCCTGCGTTTCATACCCAAAGCGCGGGCCAATCCGAGCTCACTTCTACGCTGTTCAGAAAGCGTCACAAAAACGTTGACAATCAGCATTGCGCTTGTTATAATTGAAAACGTTCCTAGGGCGAGGAGCAAGTTCAAAAACTGGGCGCCACTCGCATCTGCAGCGGCCAGCATATCTTGTTTGACGGGATTGACGTCGAATCGTTGCGATGAACCTGACAGGGCTTGTGTGAGAAGCGCGGACACATTGCCAGATTTTGCCGCTCCTGATTCAGCATCGCCGAGGTTCGAGACCCTAATCTCATTGATTTGACCTTCGTGTTGAAAAATAGCCTGCGCCGCACTGAGCTGCATAAAGAGATTTTCATTCAACTCGTACTGCGCCTTGCCTTCGTTTTGTGCGATGTCCTTGACCGTGAACGTGTAAGCTTTAACGGAAGAAGCGTTCTCGCCGTAATAAACCACAAGCCTATCGCCCGTATGTGCATCTAAATCTTGAGCAAGCTTGTCGTTGATTAGGACTTGGCTGCCGGTCAAATCGCTCGCATTGGTGTGTGTGCCGTTTAGTAGAGCAAAGTCGCCAAAGGGGGCGTCCAAGGTGAAGTTTAAACCGACGAGCGTGACGCCGGTTGACGTGATGCCGCTGGTAACGTCGTCTACCGACGGAACCCCCCCGTAGAGGCTCGGAGAGATGCCGTGTGTGTTGTTAGTTATCGCTGAATCGGCTGCAACGTGCTGATATACTGAGTAGTTGAATGGTTGGCCATTCAGGGCAACGGTTTCATCAACGTTGCCAAGTGCATCGTACGTTGCCTTGACAACAGAATACCCAAGGGAGCTACCTGTAACGAGCGACCCTGAGATAATTGCCGTGCTCACCAGGAGCGCTCCGACTATGATGGCGGCGCTTTTCGGGCGTCGTACAATGTTTCGTACGCCCATTGTGAAGATTGACTTGTTTGTAACTGCAAGCGCGGCAAAAAGCAAAGTTACAGTAACGGCACAGCCGAGAAGTGCTAAGTACATCGCTGAGTACATTTACGTCCCTCAATCTACGCACTCGGCCAATCAGACAAGGGGCTCTGATTCTGAGAGTATAGCTCCGTCTTTCATGCTGATCAGTCGATCCGCTGTCTTTGCAACAGATGGATCGTGTGTGACGATGACAAATGTCTGCCGGTTAGCCTTATTCAGCCGTTTCAGAAGCGCTGTGATCTGGTCTGCACCTGCTGAGTCTAAGTTTCCTGTCGGTTCATCTGCCCAGATGATTGCTGGCCTGCTTATGAGCGCCCGGGCGATCGCCACTCGCTGTTGTTGTCCCCCGCTGAGTTCCAATGGTTTATGATGTGCCCACTCTTCGAGATCAACGCGCGATAGCATGCTTAAGGCCCGCAAACGCGCATCTTTCTCGTTAATGCCGGCTACAAGTAGCGGCAGCTCAACATTTTCTAGGGCAGTCAAGATGGGCAGCAGATTGAACGATTGAAAGATGAATCCCATCCTGGTCGCACGATATTCCGACAGTTCATTGTCGTTCATTTGCGAGAGCGGTATCCCTTCGATTTTGACTATTCCCGACGTTGGTGCGTCGAGCCCTGAGAGACAGTTAAGGAGGGTGGTCTTGCCGCAGCCGCTTGGGCCCACAATTACTACCATATCCCCTTTTTCGATTAGCAGGTTCACCTCTCTGAGCGCGTGGACTCTCACGCCGTTCAATTCGTATATTTTGTGCACGCGGTGTGCTTCTACCATCAACATGTTACGCTCTGTTATGTTCACTGGCCACGTTGTGAGTGGTGCAGCCGAGGTTTCGCCGCGGACGCGCCCTACCGCGTTACGTGCGCACAACGCGCTGGCGCAATCGAATTCGTACTTAAGTGAACGAACGCTTTATTTAGAGCTACCGGCAAGCGGCTGAAACGTATAAATATAATTGAATTATACCCGAAGTACGTGTCGGGAACAAACTACACAAGGTTACAAGATGAAAAACGCAAAGAAGCTCTACATGCCGTTTACTGAGGAGCGCTGGCGCAACTGGATAGACTGCGCAAGTCAAAGTGACTACAAAAACATGGACGAGACAGCCACGACAGTATTCGTTGAAATGGAAGAAGACGTAATAATTGCGTGCTGTAAGGTTGTTAGAGGTTTCGAAATCGGCAAGCTCACGCGTGAAGAATCTTTAGATGGCTTACATAACATTGAGGCGATAACAGAGGAAAAAGCTGACACAGGCGACGCGGAGCTTAACGACTTGGTCGGACTCATGCAATCTTCTCTAGTGGGCGCCTTTGCATCGTTTGAGAGCTACGTGAAAGCTTCTTTCGCAGACAAGGCCTCTATGGACGAATTAATACGAGACGCGCTGGATCAAGAAAAAAAAGGGCACTTCGATCTAGCCTTAGCGATAGTAGGAAAAGTCGGTGCGCGAGTTATCGCAGGCGAGCCGCTGCGTCAAGAAACTATTGCCGAATTGGAAGACAGCTATGTGGCCGAGTGGCTTGACGGAGTTGACTCGATATCTGCAGCCATCTCAAGTTCCATAGAATTCGATAGCGGTGAGGAAACGACGTAAAAGCGTTCCAATGGTGTTTACAATGCTCCGTCAAGCGTTCATCATTGGACCACCGATTTGAGTATGGCTTCTGTTTTGTGCGCAACTGACTCCCATAGCCAGTATCGCTTGATAAGTTCAAGACCTCGTGACTGTCTGTTCGATATGTCTCGGTCTGAAAGGTGCAAAAGCTCGGCCACAGCGAATTTAATTGCCGTGCTATCGCCAACATCGAAGAACTGAATGATGTGCGAGCCCCGGTCAACAAACCTGTGGGCCTCTATGTCGCTGGCAGCTACTAAGCAGCCAGATGCGAGACCTTCGAGGAGCGTTATTCCAAATCCCTCAACTGACGAAGCTGAAACGAGAACTCTTGATCTTGCCAGAAGTTCCTTCTTTGCTGATTCTGACACGTTACCTGTAAACCGTATGTTCCTGCCTCCATAATCTTGCTCGATCTTCTTTCGCAGTTTCCCGTCGCCTACCACGACTGTGTGAATTTCCGAGCCATACAAGGCTTCACACACGAGATCGATATTTTTGTACGGTACGTCGAATCGTGCGATACATATGACGTCAATATCTTTAATCCCTGCTTGATATTCGTTCAGATAGATTCCGCATCCTGTTAATCTGATCTTGTGCCGTGGAATCCAGTACGCCAACGTGTCCGAGCTGGACTTTGAGATCGTAATTGTCAGAGGGCAGCTGGAAGCGTAATGCAAGCATATCCTCTCTAACAAACATCCTTGGAGTCCCCTAACGAAGCTGCCGCTCTGCAAATCTTGCCACGCTGCTATCCCGTTCGCCAACGGCAAAGGTTGATATACGTCGTAAACGAGTGGCACGACAGGCTTCTTAACTCGACCAAGAAACGCAGATAGCACCGGTATGAACGTTTGAGGAACAATAACATCAACTTCGTGCGAAAGGCGCTTCAGCGCTCTGGACAACCGGACAGCATACCGGAGATTTTCAGGGCGCTGTGCAACCGTTTTTCGGTTATACACGTGGTGCACAGCAAACGGAAAGATATCAAGGGGATAGGTCGACCGAGGTATTTTCGACGTCAGCACCGCTACTTGGTTGCGATTTGAAAGTTCGCGAGCTAACGCGTACGTGGTAATCTCGCCACCGCCTTGTATGTGAAGTTCACCGGCTGCGTCGCAGAATGGAAAAAGCTCAGCAGCAAACAAAATTTTCAAGTTGCACCCTCCACGGGTTTCTATGATGAAACTTCGAGCATTTGCGGCGTGTAAGTGGACTGGACAACTTAATAAAGGTTGTCAAGCGCGGGTAGTGGCCTGATTTCGAAAAATATCGCGAAACGGAGAACGTGTCACGTCAGGTCAACGATCGATACACATCGAACAGTTTTTTGCACAAAAGGTCCCAGTCAAAGTTAGCCGCACTTGCTTTTGCGGCCAGACTCATCTGTTCTTTGTTTGCATCTAACAATGCTGACTCAATTGCCTCAGGAACGAGATCGACGACGAAGCCATTGACGCCTTGATCTATCAGCTCTTTTGCGGCGTTGTTCTGCGCGGAGCTTGTGATAACGGGAGTGCCGCACGCGAGGGCTTCAAGCGCTACAAGCCCAAAACCTTCGCGACTGGAGGGGAGAACCAACGAATTTGCGGCTTTGATGATGCTTATGAGTTCTCTGTAAGTCAATCCAGACACGAAATGTACGGTTGCGTTCACTTCTCTTGAGAGTCGCACAAGGCGCTCTTTTTCAGGACCGTCACCGGCAATGCAAAGGGTCCAGTTCGCGGGCATTGCGCGTATGAGCATATCAACGTTTTTTTCAGGAATGAGCCGTCCTACAAACAGCGCGTCCACTGAAGTTTCGGCAGGTGCCACCGATTCGATAAAGGCGATATCCACTCCGTTTGGCACTAATGCCAAATCTTTCCTGAAACGCTCTAGATTTTTTTTGGTGGCCGTGGAAACGGCTACTAATTTGTCAGCGAGCTTCAGCGTGGCCCTCTCCGTCAGCTTCCCAAGGAATCCGAAGCTGCCTAAGTACTGATACCAGTAGTCTCCCCAGAACTCGTGCCACGTGATGACCAGGGGGCTACCTCTGAGCAGCGAAATCAGCTTGGATGGGAAGCAAGGTAAATAGGGGAATTGATTGCAATCAATGACATCGAGGTCATAGCCCGATACAGCACCCAAACTGCCTGCAAACCTCACCGCTTCTTGAAGAGACCTTCTTTTGCCGACGTACAAATTGAGCGGTTTGCAAACACCGTGCAAGTGCATTCCGCCTAAGTCGATATCCTTCTTCCCTTGCCACCACTTCATGCCAAAGACATGGACCTCCTCGTTTGTGGCAAGGCGCGTTCCCATTTCGTAGATGCGTTTTTCAGCTCCGCCGTTCACGAAAGGGTAGATTACGTCTGATATGTACGCAATGTTCATCCGTTCGTCATCTTCGTCGTAGGTTCGTCAGTATGATGTCAGCGAGCAAACCAAAAAGCGTTATCTGCAGGCCGGTCAAAATGAGCAAGACGGAGAGAATCGCAGCTGCTATGCGCGTTACGATGCCGGTGTGGATGTAGTCGATAAGTATCGTTGTGCCATAGCCGAGGCCTACGAGCATGAGCGCGAGACCAATGGGCAAAAAAATAACGAGTGGATTGTAGTCCCGGACGAGGCGAATCGTGATAGACAAGATACGAAATGCATCCCTAAACGGGTCCAGCTTCGCACGTCCGACTCTGGTCCTGTACCGTATCGGAACCTCGGTAATGGCGAGGCCTTCTTTTTGTGCCTCGATGATCATTTCGCTCGCGAACGGCATGTTAGGCGATTGAAGTTTTAGACGATCGAGTGCAAAGCGTCGTATGGCGCGCATTCCTGATTGAGAATCAGTTAGGCGTACGTGATACAGAGATCGTATGAGAGCGGTTAGCATTCTGTTGCCGAGCGCGTTTCTCCGACTCATCGCTCCTTTGTCCATCAGAGCAAATCGAGTGCCTATCACAAGGTCAGCGCCGTCGCTGATGGGCTGAAGCAGCTTCGGAATGTCGTACGGATCATAGGTATAGTCGCCATCCAGAATGACGACTGTCTCAGTGTCTTCGGATACGTGCTTAAATCCCGTAATGTACGCATCTCCATACCCTGTTCCAGTCTGATGGATTACCTTTGCTCCAAGCTCTGCCGCACGCAGGGCAGTTTCGTCTCTTGACTTGTCGACGACGATTACTTCCACGCTGTGCTGTTGTAGCGCGTCAAGGACATCGCGAAGAACGTCAGCAATAGCTGGCTCATTCATCGTCGGGATAATTACGGATATCTTCATAGGCTGCTACATAACGTAGGCGCGCACGCTTGATTTTATTCTATAATCCTAGCGCCAAAAGGTATAGTTATCTATCCGCATATAGTTAATTCTCATTGATTTAAACGACGTTTCGCCGATCACACTGCACTTAACTGACGTTGGACAACAATCGAAACGACTCAGGTGAATACGCCTCGCGTAAGAGACACGATCCTTGAGCAAGAGCGATGACCTCGGTTTATGTAGAAACGTACGGCTGTACGCTAAACCAAAGCGAAAGCGAGGAGCTGACGCTTCAGCTAAATGGCCACAGGGTGGTCGAATCGACCGAGGAAGCGCATGTACTCGTTCTAAATACGTGTATGGTTATCGGGACGACTGAAAAAAAGATCTTAAGGCGGGTAGACACTCTGTATCAGCAGTTAGGCGAGCGAACGCTCATTATCACGGGCTGCATGGCAGGGCCATTGGCGGATCGGCTCCACGCTTTGTATCCAGCATTGAAAACTATGCGGATCAGCGGCGTGGCGTCTTACATAGACGCTCATTTCTCGCGTAGCGCCGCATCTGCACCAAGGTCCAACGTCACAGCTAAAGTAACGATCGCTCAGGGATGTGGGGGAAGCTGCAGCTACTGCATTGTGAAGCTCATCAGAGGTCCTGTGAAGAGTCGAAGCATCGCAGCCATCACCAGGGATGTGGAGCAGAGGGTTCAAAATGGTGCGAAGCAAATCTTTCTGACTGCGCAGGACGGGGGAGCTTACGGGTTGGATCTGGGCCATCGATTACCCGACCTTGTTGAAGCGCTATGCGAAATTGAACACGACTTCAAACTCCGCATCGGGATGATGAACGTGTCTTCAATTCTTGATATCGCAGAGGATCTGTTGAAAGCGTATAAGCATCCTCGGGTATACAGATTCGTGCACTTGCCGGTGCAGTCGGGTTCCGATCGGATTTTGGAGCTCATGGAGAGAGGGCATACGGTGTTCGACTTCAAGCACATTGTCTCGAGCTTCCGTCACGAACTTAGAGACGTCACTGTGTCGACTGACTTCATTGTTGGCTTCCCGAGTGAAACGGCTGAGGATTTTCGGGCTACGTTGGACCTATTGCGAGAAGTTGCGCCTCTCAAAGTGAACATCACACGTTTTTCGCGACGAGAGGGAACAAAGGCATTCTCTTTAAGCCCTCTGACCGGCAGGGTACAGAAAGACCGATCGCGAATACTGACAGCGGAGCACCACCGCGTTGCCTGGCAGCGAAACTGTGAGTACATAGGAAAAAGCTACATCGCGCTGGCAGTGGAAAGAGGCAAGAATGGAAGTACCATCTTATACAACGACAACTATCGGCCGATAGTTGTGCCACGAGAGCTCGCTCTTGGGGTCTTCTATGCAGTGTGCGTCACTGGAGTCACGCCGACGTATTTGATAGGCAGCCTTAATTGATTCGTTTTGAAAAATAAGCGCGCTTCCAAGTTATTTTTCGCAAGAAAGCAATAGGATTTTATACCATAAGGTAATGTAAGGTGTGGTATGCAACGGCCACGATATCAACTGAGAATCGACTGGATTACCTTTATCTTAATATTTGTCATATCATTGATTTTGTACCTGATCCCATACCTTAGAGATCTTCTGATCATAGTAGCTATCACTGCGATCTTGTACACGTTCGTCAAAAGTCTATACTAGCTAAAGGCCTTCTCTGCGGCGAACACCCCCCTATTAAGGGTTTTTTTAGCTTTAAAGACCGTGTGAACTCCCGTGAAGGCAGCACGTGTCATTCTAGCAAAACCACCAAACAACCGTGATTTGACAAGCGAGGACTGCTACATATGCGACTTCTGCTAATGCACGTTGACTACATTGAGTACCATGTCACGAAGGCAAGCAAGTACGCTGAAGAGACGAAAGATTCACGCAAACAGGGGCGAATGGAGGAGGCTTTAGTCGCCTTTGTCGCCGCAGAACGCGGTGACGAGACGAGTATTGACGACGTGGCAGCCGATGCAGCGAATGCAATAGGCGAGGTTGCGACTAAGGTAGCTGCGAAGAGGGTCATGATCTATCCCTACGCACATTTAAGTTCCGAGTTAGCGTCACCCGAGACTGCTTTGCACATTCTGCGGGAGATTGAATCTCTGCTCGTTGGCTGTGAAGTGCTGAGGGCGCCATTCGGATGGTACAAATCGTTCAGTTTGAAGTGCAAGGGGCATCCTCTTGCTGAGCTATCCAGATCTATTCACCCAGAGGCAAAACTGGAGAAGCAGAAAGTCGAAAGCGAATTTTATGTGCTTGAGCCTAGCGGCACGATAACTCCGGCGACTGCGTTTGACTCGTCGGACGCTGAATTCAAGGACATCATTAGTTACGAATTGGGACAACACGCCCTCTACAGCACGGAAGCGGAGTTGCCGCATATTAAGCTAATGAAGGAGAAGGAGCTCGTCGAATACGAGCCGCTGTCAGACGCCGGACACCTCAAGTGGCTGCCCAAAGGAAAGCTAGTACGCGATCTCCTGATCGACTATTCGTATCTCCTAGCGGTGAACTACGGCGCGATGCCGGTCGAGACGCCGGTTATGTATGACCTGTCCAGCAGAGCGGTCAGTGAACACGCGAGCAAGTTTGGTGAGCGACAATATCGGCTGAAAGCGGGCGCACGCGATATGATGCTTAGATTCGCAGCCTGCTTTGGTATGTTTAGCATGATGCACCAGATGCATTTGACCGAAAAAGACCTGCCGCTGAAACTGTACGAGCTTTCGACTTATTCTTTCAGGTATGAGCAGCGGGGCGAATTGACTGGCCTCAAGCGCCAACGGGCGTTTACGATGCCTGACATGCACACCGCTTGCCGAGACATGAGCGAAGCCAAGCGTTTCTTCATGGAGCAGCTAAGACTCGGGTTCAAATCGGGTTTGGATCTCGACGTGAAATATCAGGCTATATTTCGGAGCACCAAGGCATTTTATAAGGACAATAAAAAGTGGGTAGAGCAGATCGCTCGCGAGTTTAAGCGCCCCTTCTTGGTAGAACTCTTGTCAGAACGCGCTCATTACTGGGTTTGCAAGTGCGATCTCGCAGCTTTGGATACTTCGCGGAAACCAATCGAATGCCCGACCGTCCAAATTGACGTGGAGAGCGCAGAGCGGTTTGATATCAAGTACTATACCGAAACGGGAGAACGCTGGCCCATCATCCTGCACACGTCCCCGACGGGTGGGATAGAGCGCGTGCTCTGCGCGATCCTCGAGGCGCAGGCGCTCGAGAA
Organism: Methanomicrobia archaeon; assembly: GCA_015661395.1. Taxonomy (GTDB): domain Archaea; phylum Halobacteriota; class Bog-38; order Methanoflorentales; family Methanoflorentaceae; genus Methanoflorens. The sequence goes on from JACWML010000015.1 coordinate 29,090, forward strand.
AGTAGCGGCCCTTCCCGTGTGGCTCGCCCCGACGCAGGTGAGGATCGTTCCTGTCTCTGAAAAGCATCTTCAATACGCGCAAGAGATCGCAAGCGAAGTCAGAAACGCGAAAATACGCGTTGACATCGACGACCGCGATGAGTCAGTAAGCAAGAAAGTCGCCTCTGCCGGGAAAGAATGGGTGCCCTACGTCGCTGTCATCGGAGAAAAAGAGGAACAGAGGAAAAGCCTCGCTGTGACCGTACGCGTTTCGGGGCAAAAAGAATCGATGTCTGTCAATGAGCTGATCGATCATGTGCGCCAAGAAATCGAGCAAATGCCATATCGGCCACTAACGTTACCCGAAATGCTCTCGCAGCGACCAAAATTTGTCTGAATGAACGCGAGATTTGTTCATCATTTTCAACGGCGGATGAAGTCAGTTCGTATTTGCATTTGACAGAGTTAGGCTTCAGAATGCATCATCCTGTGCATAGCTCCTTCCCAGCTTCAGCGCGATTTCTGCCTTTTTCAACTCACGTCCGAGATACGCTGCGTGGGATGCCGTAGATACGAGCTCAAGCTCAAAAATGGCATCAAGTATACCTTTTGCGGAATTGCCTCGTATGGTGGTTCCCGTGTCGTGCCTCGCAACGATCACTCCGTCTCTCACACCGATCACGAAGTTGCCAGAGGGGTCAGGCGCCCACTTCGCCGTGTCAAAATCCTTTGCGTCGAGGACGCTCGCGCTGGTGATTCGATACTCTGGTCGCCGTCTGCGCTCTTTCAATACGAGAAGATCAATGCCTAGGTCTTTGGGTGGGCTTTTTCGATACTGCGCGAGCTGCATCATCTGAGCCGCTGTCTTCAGCTCCTTAACGCTGCCCTTTGCTTTGTCACTGTGCTCAGGAGTAAAAAGCACGCCAACCCCGAGTTCCATTGCCAGACCGGCAAGCAGAGCGTTAGCGCCTATGGAGTCGGCTTCCATAAGCTCAACGATGTTGCCGACGCCGAGAAACAGTGGGACGTTGCTGACCGATCTGACGCGGCGGTACTCTGCGAGCGAGTTGGAAGCGCCACTGCCTATTGGATATAGCACGGGATCGGCGATGATCTTGCTGATGCCAAAGGTGCGCGCGAGAGCTACGGTAGAGCAAACATCGCCGTTTTCGGGCAACACCACAACTGCAAGGCCTTTTCTTGCGACTGTGGGCCCTATCTCGGCGGCGTTTTCTGCTGTAAGTGAGAGAACGAGTTCAGCGCCTGACTCTATTCCAGCGCAGATAAGCTCTGGATCGAGACTATCGATGCTGAGGGGGACGTTGTACTCACCGGTTGCCGCGCTGACCTCCGCAAAGGTGCGGCGCACTTCGCGCTTCGCGGTTCCGAGAGGTATGCCGACGTCGATGATATCAGCCCCGTTGCGTATATGCTGCAAAGCAATGCGCTTAGCATCTACAACTGGGGCGTCGATTATCTCTCCGAGCACCTTCATTCGAGAGTTTCCTCCAATTTTGAGGTCTCGAATTTTGAAGTCATAAGCTGCAGATCTTTCTAACTGCGTCAATAGGTTCAAGGCGTCACTTCTACGCTTTTCGCGAATGATACGGTCAGCCGGCTCATTGAGCGACAGCATGGATTGATCGAGGGATGTGAGCACCAAGCCGAGATCATAGGCCTGTTTTGGGCCCAGAGCAATTTTCACGCTCAGCTCGTCACCAAGCGCCCCAAAGTCAGCGGGATTCGCAGCGCCGGGAATCAGGATCACATCGTGCTTGTGACCCTGCCGTCTCGCTAACTCAACGTACGCTTCCCTTAAGAGGGACGGCGTCATCAGCGCGGCAATGTCTACATCCAGAACTAACACATCTGCGGCTGAGCCTACGGCCTCTCTAACGACTTGTTCGGCGCAGCGACCGGTAGCCACAACTACTCGTTCGATAGATTTCCACCACTAACTACATACTCTTAATATGTTATATCAGAATTACTGATGATATGAGGTTTGATCTGCACATTCATTCACACTTTTCTCCTGACTCAAACAGCTCAGTCGAAGCGATACTTAAGCAGGCACTAGAAGTCGGTCTCGACGGACTCGCGATTACTGATCATAATTCTGTGCAATCTTTCTTTGATGCAGTGAGGCTTACTGAGGATCTGGGACTGAATCTCATCATAGTACCGGGCGCTGAGATCTCAACAACGGAGGGTCATTTGATAACGCTCGGAAATCACACTCTTGTGCCCCCCGGTCTATCTGCTTCTGAAACCAGCAAACGCGCTCACGACGGCTATGGGATCGTCGTGGCGCCTCATCCATTCGAATTATTCAGAAATGGCATCCGCAATTTACGCAACAAGAGGATAGACGCTGTAGAAGCGTTCAATTCAAGGGACCTTCTAGGAGTCTCAAATTATCTCGCGACTCGTTCAGCTGCGAAGCTGAACCTTGGGGTCACTGGCGGAAGCGATTCTCACTACGTGGAGACGGTCGGTTTTGGGTACACTGAAGTAGATGCTGCGAGCGGCGTCACTGTGCAGGACATACTACGCGCAATACAGGCCGGCAGATCTAAAGCCGGCGGCCACGTGTCGCCTCGTCTCCGGTCAACGAGTTATTCACTTAAGGCACGGGTCTTGAATCATAGGAACAGCCGCTAAAGTACCCGCAACAAAAACATCGAACTGGGCGTTTTAGCTCGGACGCGCGGGTCACATAGTTGCCCAAAGTGCCTTCTCAAGCTGATGAGGAGTGTCGAGAACTGTGATTCCTTCCGAATCTCTTAGGGTTCGGACGTTGCTCTTGTCAATGTCGCGGACGACGAGGCTCACGGTCCCCTGTTGGATCGCGCCATAATCGCACACGTCTTTGCACAAGCCACAGCCATTGCATCTGAGGTAGTCGATTTGCTCATCAATCGCATCGTTTGGGCAAGCTTGAGCGCATTCTCGGCATTCAGTGCAAAGATCTCTGTTTATGAAGTAAGGTACAGGACTTTTAACGTTGCCTGCAATGTCGACAGGAACGATGAAAACCAGAACCCCGCCTTTCACGGCGTGCGCGACCGCATTAGTAATGAGTGAATCAGCAATGCCATGCGCTATTTTGGCTACCGTATTGGACGTAGCCGGGGACACAAACAATGCGTCATAGATGCCGCGCGAGAAGCGGCCGGTCTTTGGGTAGCTCCATCCCTGTTCGCGTTCGAGTATAACCTCCTGCATGTACCCTCCGGGGGAAACTCTATCCAAGTATTGAAAAAGGCCGTAGACCCGTGCAACCTCCTCTGCAGCCCGCGAGACAAATGAAGTCACAGCCACGCGGTCGCCGTAGGCTTCTTTTGCCCCGACGAACAAATCAAACGTTTCCCGTAAATGATGCCCAGCTCCTGTGATGCCCCACGCGATTCTTGCCATAGCCCCTCCAACCGTTCTGATCTTAATCCTGCTGTCTAGACGTGATCGCTTGTCCAAGATATTTTTTTAGGAGTTCAAATGCTTCAAACTCGCGCCTTCCACCGCACTTAGTAACGATACTCTCGCAGTGAGCCATTCGTTCGAGGTAGGCCGGATCTTCAAGAGTCTGATAACGTGTTGCGTGAATTGTTGCTTCAAGCACAGCGCAAAATGCTCTGTTCACAGGTATTATCGGTCTCTGCAGGACAACAGATCTCACAGGCTGGAGCTCTACGACGGCGCTTTTTTGAGTCGGTTTTTCCAGAATTGAGCACGTAAATTCTACCCATGCGTACGCTGCCTTTAGGACTGGCGCCGTCTCATCGGGGGAAAAGAAATCAGGACCGAGATCCTCAAAGGCGGTTTTCACGTAAATCAGCGGATCCGCAACAAAGTTGGCAACCAACTGACGGTTTTTTTTAACGTTCAAAAAGGTGTGACTGTCTTTGTAAACGGCAATGTAAAGGGAGCCCCGATTTATGACGCCCATAGGAGCGGCGTTGGGCTGGCCATTGCGCGTCGTTGCTATGACTTCTGAGATGCCTTCGTGAAATTGCACTTCCATCAGTACCGGAAGCCTCCTAAGAGCACGACAAATAATGATCCAATCACGAGATCTGCTGTCGTCCCGGGGTTGATGTGCCGCGCGACGAGCTCTTTGTCGAACTCATCGGCGTCGCCCTCTTTCAGCACGTGGGCCGCTTTTGCCGAAACCTCAAGCGCAACGTCAGTGCTGAATTTTTTTGCTATAAGTGTATCGGGGAACTCACTGAGGAGCTGAAGAAACAAGTGCACAATTGAATTCTTGACACTGAACCCCAATTCAACGTAGTGTGTCATTAATTCAGCGCCGTAAAAGGTACGAGGAAACCCTTCAGTCCATTCCTTTGCTATGGTGTCGTTTGGGCTCGATATTTGCATAACATCCAGCAGCGTCAGATTTTGTTGCTGAATTGCTTGCAATGAGGACGCGTCATTCACGTCAAGATAGTGATGCTCTCCGACGCGGACGTGCACGCTCCGAAAAGATTTATAGAACTGGATCGCGTCAGCGCTCGAAGTCTGCTTGACGACGCTGACTAGGTTAGTCTTGAGTTGAGATATCGTGCTGCTTTTCCGTGCCGCAGCACATAAAGGAATCAGCAGCAGGATCGCGCCAAAGTGACAATTCCCCGCACTCTGCCAAGTGGCACTCGCTTGAACCGCATCAAGAATCAGACCGCCTATCCGATGCCGTGCTGACGCTGCTTTTTTGAATACAGGAAAAGTGCCAACCGAGGATGCGAGAAAATGTTCGTAAGTTACGTCTTCAAAGTCGTGCGTTCGGTCTACATTGCCCGGCTTTGGTGTGGCAGACACCTCGAGCAACATTGCTAGCTCGGCACAACCGGCTATGAAGTCTGGGTCGTACATGTTGAAAAGCTCAGTCGAGGTCTCGGCAGCTGAGAAATCTCTCTGCAAGTTGCTTTTTGAGTTGCATGTACTCAACGTCGGAAATTCCTAGGTCGTACAGCGTGCTATCTCTCCAAGGGCAAGGCCTTGTGATTTTGCAGCACCACACCATGCTGCCGAAGCACGTACCTGGTCCCGCCCCTAGCTTTGTGTTGTTGAAGCTCTCTTTGATTTGGACGTACTCTTCCTCGGAGATTCCCGCTCTTTTCAGAACATAGCGCAGTGGACACTCCTTTACGGGCATGCAACAGTACGCTAACCCCCGCAAGTCCCCTCCAGCGCAAATGTGTTTTGGGGCATTGTACCAGCCAACTGCGTCTTGAAATGACTGAACTTCAGTCAGGATTTCGTCAACAGCGGTGTTATCGGCCACAGCGGCACGGGCGACTGAGACGTAATCCGCCCCCATCGAGAACATCTTGTGAGCGCTGCCATAGTCCACGATCGAATTGTTTGCGATGATTTTGAGTGCCGTAGCATCCCGAATTTTCTTGACCAACGCGGGTCCGGAATCCATCGTATCGACGTGAATCGCGTCGGCGCCAGCCTTGTCTATAACCTTTGCGAGCTCTATATCTGCAACAACGCCTGCGCGTACCTTCACCGAGAGCGGTACGTCTGTTTGTTTGATCTCCCGTATCCATTCGCTGAGCTTGTTGAGATCGCGCGTGAGACATTGGCCGGCGCCCAGAGCTTCCATTTCCGGCTGCCTGCAGTGGGCGTTTAGTTCGAGAATTGCCCCTTTTTGATGAATCAACTCGGCGATCGCGATCAGGGGCTCCAACGTAGTTGACCGAGCATTGATTCCGGCTTTCCTGTTGATCGTGTTCATGATCCCGAGCTCGTTTTCGATAACAGGTGTCGGTTCGTCGTAAGCAAATTCGCTTCGCCCCTTTTTGACGAGCTCTTTCGCCGCTTCGATGGTTGGCGCGTCAAGGTTGTATCCACCGAGAATCGCTAGTCCAACGCTCCGCGAGATAGCAAACGAGCTGTTAGTTAGTCCAGCCATCGAAGCGAGAACCAAAGGATTCGGGATTTGGACATCGCCGATCGTCAGTTGAAAGGCTACTTGAGACACGATGAAACCTCTATGCGTATCAACACTCACTCGCTGCGCTGAAATGGGCAAGTCGTAATACGGACGTTCAATATTGTATTTTGCTGCTATTTAATTTTACTTTGCAGACGCCGACTCCCTCTCAAAAGATGACCTTAGCTTTGGGGCGCAAGTAGTCGCACGATCTCTGTCGCCAGCTTTTTGCTTTGCTCTATGCCATACATAATCGTATCCGTGCGGAGCAGTTCAATATCGCCCGGCAAATCGCTTTGAGAAGTGTCGTCGCGATGGTCAACGATCAAGACGTCCAAGAAGTCACTATAGAACTCCGCAACCCCTAAAGAGCTGACCGGAAGTCCACACGATTCCATAAACTTTCGCGCAGGTCCGCTTATCGGCTCGCCGCGCACTATTGGACTAACGGCAATGACAAATCGGTCTTTAAGGACTTGTCGCATTCCGTTTACGTTAAGAATCGGCCCTATGCTTGATATCGGGTTTGAAGGCCCAATCACAACAGAACGATGTTCTTCTAGCGCTGTTTCTACTTCTTTGGTCATTTTGCCGGCCCGGGGCCTCACCTGCGAAACGCTTGGGGCTTGCTGATATTTTACCAGAAAATCTTGGATATGCATCTCGCCGTTGTCCGTTACGATCGTGGTAGGCACGAAGTCGTCCGTCATCGGGAGGACCCTCGCAGATAATTCGAACGAAGCGCATATCGCGAGGGTTGCATTAGTTAACGTCGCCCCTCGTCGCAGGAGGTCGCTGCGGAAAATATGAGTAGCCCTATCAAGCTCACCTATGATGAGCGCTTCTTTGTGTCCTAAGCTGGCTAGCCTTTCGTGGGTACAGAAAGTATCCCCGTTGATACCCCACCACCGTTCACTCACAATTCCCGCGGCGGTGTAGATAACGGTATCAAGGTCCGGACAAACAAGATTGCCCGAGATCCAGATGTCATCTCCGGTATTAGCAATGACGGTGACTTGAGCGTCAGAACAATAGGAAAGCAAGCCGCGAAGCAGCTTGGGGCTACCTGTTCCGCCCGATAAGAGTAACAATGTTCTTCCTCCGGACGTTCCAGTGAGCTTTTCTAGAATAAATGGGTATGTCATGCGCATCTAAAACTGTGTTTTGTTTGGGGACTCGCAAGAAGCGAGCAAGGCATGGATGACCCGTGTCGTGCTGCGGCATGATCGCCCGCGAAACTCTTTCGATTGCTAGAGGTGGGCGTTAATAATAATCTCAACAGTCGCGCCGCCAAACGACAAACCCAAAAGCCTTAAGACTGAGAGCACGATAGAAGTAGAGGTGGTGTGGCCGTAGCTACTGACGGTCGCCTCGCTTAAGCCTTTGATTTGCCAAAAACTGTCAGCGGGAGTAGATATTTGTCTTGTGGTCACTTTGTTTTGACGAGGAACGCGGGTTCAGCAGATTTGAGGGTCGACGCAGCTCATGTGGGAAAAGACTTACTGGTGACGTTGGTGGGGGGAAAAGCGCACGTGGGCGCCGTTGCCCTGGGCGGATTTCACAAGAGGTCGTATGCTTCGGTGTTGGCTGTTCCCAATCATCGCGATGACATCATCGCTAAAGAAGCTGCCTTGCGAATTTCGAAGGAATTGCGGCAAAACTGCGTCGTGGTTGTCGGGATTCACGTCCACAACGCATCTGAAGGGCAAGTCGCAGAGATTGTTGATACATCATTTTCGCTTATTAATGAACTCATCGAGGCTCTCAAATGACGATAATAGTTGCCATTACCGGCGCGAGCGGAGTGCAGTACGGCGTTCGGTTGCTGGAGGCTCTAAATCAACTCGGCGTTGACACGCAACTCGTTGTGACCAAAAGTGGCCAGCAGCTTATAGACATTGAGACTGACTACAGCTTGAACTACGTCACGTCGCTAGTCAACCGCACGTACGACGAAATGGACCTCGCCGCGCCTATTGCAAGCGGTTCCCATATTAGCAACGGCATGGTGATAATTCCGTGCAGCGTGAAGACGCTTGGAAGTATCGCACACGGCGTTTCTTCTAACCTTGTAACGCGCGCAGCAGATGTATGTTTGAAGGAACATAGGAAGCTCATATTGGTCGTGCGCGAAACTCCGTTGAGCGGGATTCATTTGAGCAACATGCTGAAATTGTCGCAGTGTGGAGCTGTAATAGTCCCCGCCAGTCCGGGGTTTTACACACGTCCGACTACGATCGAAGAGCTCATTGACGCTCTGGTTGCCCGGGTGCTCGACCTGTTGCAGGTTGACCATTCGGTGTCGCGACGCTGGGGTGACTAAATGAGACGCTTCATTCAGCATTTAAAGGACTCGGGACAACTAGAAGTCATAACTAAGCCCGTTTCGCCGATATTGCAAGCGCCGCGCCTAGCCCGAGGACGAGGACCGGTACTGTTCGAACGCATTGACGGCTTCCAAGCCATCGTAAACCTCTTGGCCTCGCGCGCGCTACTCGCCCAAGCGCTCAATGTCGACGAACGAGGGCTCTTGCACAAGCTCTTGAGCACGGCGGCAACGGGAAAAACGGTAATGCAAGACCTTGCGTGGGACTTAGAACGCACTCCGGATCTGAGCAAGTTACCTGTAATGAAGTTTTTCGAGCGAGATGGCGGACCGTACATCACCGCAGGCGTCGTGGTGGCAAAATATGGTCACAGAATAAACGCGTCAGTTCATCGCATGATGGTCGTCGACAAAACTTCGTTAGCCGTGAGGCTTGTGCCGCCGCGCCACACGTATCTGATGCATAAAGCATCTGCAAAAAAAGGCGAGCCTCTGAACATCGCTGTCGCCATAGGCGTCGATCCTGTCACGCTATTTGCAACCACAACGAGACTTCCGTGTGGTCTCGAATTCAACTATGCGGCCGCCCTGAAGGGAAAGGCTCAGACGCTCATTGAATGTGAAAATGGGATCCCTGTCCCGCCCAGCGAAATAGTCTTGGAGGGGCAAATAAGCCCAACAAGAACTACAAATGAAGGTCCTTTTGTGGATCTTACGGGTACTTATGACATCGTCCGGCCTGAACCGGTTATCGAAGTAACGAGAATGGTGTCAGCTAGAGACCCCATCTATCACTCAATTTTGCCAGCGGGCGCCGAACACTCGCTTTTGATGGGCATTCCGTATGAACCGCAGATCTACAACGCGTGCAAAAACGTAACAAAAGTGAAGAATGTGGTATTAACTGCAGGAGGACGGCACTATCTGCATGCTGTCATACAGATAGAGAAACAGACCGAGGGAGATGCAAAAAATGTGATCATGGCAGCGTTTGCGGCTCACACGAGTCTGAAACACGTTGTAGTGGTCGATGAGGACATTGATATCTATGACGCTGATGATATCGAATTTGCAGTTGCCACCCGCGTCAAAGGCGATTTAGATGTTATGGTTATCCCAAACGTTCGCGGATCGTCCCTTGACCCGCGCACTGGAAGCGACGGCACGACAACGAAGGTCGGCGTCGATGCCACTGCACCGCTGGTCGATCACTGGAAGTTTGAGAGGGTCCGTTAACACGCGTTTATCCGGTTTGCGCTCCGTGTTTCTGGACGCAGCGCACAAACGCGCCCGCGAATCGCGCAGCGTATGAAAAACCTTATGATTTACAAAACTTAGTCCTAGGTGTGCGAACGAGGCTCGCTCTTGAAGGCCAAACTTCTGTTTTAGTGCCGCGCTTGGATCCAAACGCGTCGTACCCTCCATCATCGGCAGCGGTCTTCTACAACCCACGGATGGAGTTAAGCCGAGACATAAGCGTTGCTTGCATACAGGCTCTTGACAATAATCAACGTGACAACAGGAGGCTCACGTACCTAGATGCGCTCGCGGGTTGTGGCATACGAGGTCTCAGAGTTGCGAACGAGGCGCAGGTCGAGGTCACGGTAAACGATTATAACCTCGCAGCTTATGAGTTGATCAAGAGGAACGCGAGAAGATTCCAGCAGAACGTCCACGTGGAGCACCGTGATGCGAACGCTTTGATGTCAGAAGCTAGGTTCAACGTGATAGACGTAGATCCGTTCGGATCCCCAGCCCCTTTTGTTGACGCAGCGTGCAGGTCAGCCAGCAAGATGCTTTGTGTGACCGCGACGGACACGGCCCCTCTAAGTGGTGCTCATTTTAGTGCCGGCGTGAGGAGGTATTCCGCACTGCCTATGAACACAGAGTATCACGCTGAGACAGGGATACGGATACTCATTGGTACAATCATTCGAGAGCTTGTCAAATATGATAAATCTGCCACTCCAGTCCTCGCACACGCAACCGAGCACTACTATCGGGCCTATTTGCTTCTCGATCGCAGCGCCGAGCTCGCCAATGCGTGTGTTAGGTCGATGGGATTCATAGCCCACTGTTTTACTTGCGGACATCGCTATGGGCTCCCGGGGCTGTTTCCTACCCTGCGCCCTGACTGTGCGATTTGCGGTGCAAAGCTTGCCGTGGCTGGACCTCTCTGGCTTGGGACTCTACACGATCAAAAATTCTGCCGGCAAGTTCTTGAAAACATTGAGACCGGTGTTTTTGGCACAAAGAGGCGGGCCGCAAAAATTGTCACACTGTGCCTAAATGAGCTTGACACGGTGACGTTTTTTGATTACCACAAGCTCCTGAGAGAACTTAAGTGTCCACCGGTTCCTATTGAAACGCTCGTAAGCGGACTGCGCACCGTCGGTTGTCGTGCATCGAGAACCCACTTTTCGGGCACCTCGATCAAGACGGACGCTGACGCAGACACGTTGAAGCGAGTGCTGCTCGACTTGAGCTGCGAGAGCGAGAAAGCCCGACTTAATCGCCGTTGATTATGGAGTCGTAACGGTCTGTTTGAAGACAGCGGCGACAATGCACGGGAGAACTGAAAAGAGACTTTGTTGAGCCTCTGACCCCTTTGCTGGCGTCACATTCCCAAAGTCTTGCGAATAACTTGAGTAAAAACGAGTGAGCAGACTAGGTACCAAATAAGCCAAACAGGAAAACCGAAAATGACGCCTTGAGTGTACGCCAGTACTCCAAAATGGGGAAAAATGATCGTAGTTGACACGCTGGGTGGCCATAACTCTTGGTGTGACATTATGTAACTTAGCCAGCCAAACAGCGGTAGCGAGATGATCAGTATGTATGGCATAGGTCTCATGGTCTGTGCTTGAACGTCCATGCTGAGCTCCATCACTTCGGCACGTTCTTTCTCGAGCTTCTTTAGTTTGCCTTTGTCTCCGGCCAGTTGGGCCTCACGGTAGACCTTTTGAAAGTCCCGCATCTTTGCTTGAGACTGCTTTAACTGCTTTTGATCGACGAAGCGGTTCAGAAGCAGCGAAGAGTAAGAGCCTGTGATAACCGACAGCAAAAGGATCGTGATAAAAAGGGGGACGTGGAGGGTGGTAACCAAGCCCCCGAGGACAGAGTTCATGACTTGACCAACGGGATTTCGCAGAAAAGCGTAGGCTACTGTCATCACCAAATAGACGAGCAAGAGCCTCGTCATCACGCTAGTCGTACTTTGTGCCATTACTCTCAGACATCAGTGCGTCGTTCGGAAAAGAATCTTTTGGTGGGTCCGTAGCTGCGATACAACGAGTAGTTTCCAATACGTGAATAAATAGTTTTACGTCAGCAACTTGCGCTCGAACCCTCCACGTGAATTTAGCACAGGTTACCCAATCCTCAACGACTCAGCTTGGTCAAGTGGTTTTCTAAGGGTGTGTAACGCTTAGCTACTATGTATGTTTCGGCGCTTTGCTTTCGTGATGCTCGCGGGTTGAACGCTTTGACAAATCTAAAATACGCGCTCACCTCGCGTGTAAACGTCTCAAAGAGGTCCCCTTGGAAAACTTTTACCACGAAATTGCCGCCGGGTTTCAGCACGCATTTGGTGATTTCTAAGGCGTAGGCTGCAAGGTCGATTGATCGTGCGTGGTCCAGACTCCATGCACCACTTAGATTCGGGGCAGCATCCGATGTGACGACATCTACAGCATCTACAATCCCTAGTATTTTATTCACTATTTCTGGGGAAGTTAGGTCGCCTCGAATAGGCGTCACCCCCTGCAGCGGAGCGATTCGCTGCCGATCAACGGCTATGGCAGACGCTTCTAAATGGCGAATCACTTGGAGCCATCCACCAGGGGCGGCGCCCAAATCAACGACCACATCTCCTCGTCGTATGACATGGTACCGTTCTTGAATTTCCAGCAGTTTGAACGAAGCTCGCGATCGATATCCCTCCGACTTCGCCCGCCGGTAGTAATAGTCCTTTCGCCGTTTCTCGAGGCTTTTCATTCTAGTTGATAGGGCGCGCGTAGAATAAAAAGCATTATGGGCAGCCAGACGGCTTTTATATACTACTCTACTAATAGACAAGTGCAGCAACAAGAAAGATGAAGCACTTAAGAAACGTCGCAGCCAGCACGGACCGATCTATGTGGGTAGAGCTTGACGGGTGGCAGGCAAAGCTCCGATTTTCAGCGTGCCATTTCATACCAGATCACCCGAAATGCGGGCGCTTGCACGGGCATACGTATGCAATGAGTGCGACGATCGTCGGCGCGCAGATTCACGATTTTGTAATGGACTTTGAAGACCTCAAAAAAGATGTTGCAGAGATCTGTGAAGCTCTCGATCATAAGATTCTGCTCGCATCTCAAGATGCAGATGTCCAGATACAGACCACGCGCGCCGGAGATATCGCGGTTACGGTTGGAAAGTGTGGGAAACGTTACTGCTTCCCGAGAGAGGATGTAATTATGCTCCCCATCAATTCTGCGAGCGCTGAAGATCTTTGTTCCTTTCTCCTCGATGAGCTTTGTGACAAGCTTGACCTCAGCACTGTAACAGAAGTAAGCGTCCGTTTAGATGAGGGTTTGGGGCAAGGAGCAGGCAGCGTTCGGTACTTTCCCCCTCGAGAGAAACGACCCATGGCTTAGTCGAACTCCGCTCTCCATTTTTTGCTTTGCCGAGAGCAGATCGTTTTACGAGCTGAACAACAAAGATATAAAGTTATGAGCAGACATATACGGTGTTTAGACGGTTACAGGGGAGCGGATCATGTTTAAAGGTGATATTCTCGGAGAGACTCTGAAGGACGGCATCGAAGCATTGACTATCATCGTTGATGAAGCGCGGGTACATTTAAGCAAAGACGGCCTGTATGCGAGAAATGCGGATCCATCCTATGTGGCGATGGTGCAGTTTGAATTGTCGGCTAAAGCTTTTGAAAATTATGAAACTGACGACGAGGTTGTCACATTGGATCTCAAGAAAATGCAGGGCATTCTTGAGCTGGCTAATCGTACAGATGTCATCCGAATCGTCGTTGACGAGAACCGCATGGCCCTGTCATTCGGCGATCTTAAGTATACTATCGCACTCTTAAGTCCCTACTCGATAAAGAAGGAGCCCAAAGTGCCAAAAATTGAATCTGCTGCACACGTCGTCATTACGGGAAAAGAGTTTCGGTGGGCGGTAAAAGCAGCAGGCAAAGTTAGCGACAATATCGCCCTCGGGTGCACTGACACTGACTTTTTCATGGAGGCTCTCGGTGACGCTGATACTATGCGTCTTGAGCTGTCAAAAGATCAGCTTATCGACGTATCGCGCACAGATGGCAAAACCGATGAAGTAAGATCACTTTTTAGCCTTGAATTCTTGCTTGAAATGTCCAAAGCAGTCGGAAAGGCTTCTGAAGTCTCCCTCGACATGGGCAAGAACATACCACTCAAGGTTGGATTTGATTTTGCCGACGGCAACGGTTCTGTCTCATATCTCTTGGCGCCGCGCATCGAACAAGAATGAAACTCAAACGCGGTCGCATCGGGCCAACGCTAGAAGCATGGACGAATATCTAGCTCTTTTTCCATATACGGCTGCAGCTGCACGTTACGTAGAGGCATCCGGGAGGACCTTTGACTCTCTCATGACCGCGGGGGAGTTTTCTGATAGTGTCCTCAACAAAAGCGTTCAGCGAGTGGCACGAGCGATCGACAGCGACGTTCATTCAAAGCCGGTCGAGCGTGACGATTATGAAATTGAGCTCTTCTCTTACGTTGTGGGAAGAGCGTTGGTCTCGTGCATTCGCGAAGCTGTTCTGGTTCAGAGATATGCAAATGCCGAAGCCCACGATGCATTTAGCAAGTTGCGGAACGCCGGCGAACGACTTCAGGACGAGTACATTGCAAGGCTGCTGGAGGACTTTGGAATGACAGTATCGGCAGACAACAATATTTTTGAGCTGCATTTCACAGACTTGATCAAGTATACGAGCAGGTTAAAAGGGCCGCAGTGGCGCCTCGTTAACCTAATGAACAGAGGCCAGGTAAGGCTTGCAAAAAACGAGATGATCCAGGTGTTAGCCGAGGCTGTGAGGCTGAAGGTGCTACGCGGGCTGCCACTAAAACTCAGCAGCAAAATGTGCGAAGAACTTGCGCCTTACACCTCACCCTTAAAAAAAGCGATGTCTGTAGCCTCGTCGCACCCCACCGATTCTGGTCCCGTGATTTTGGAAGCGTGCCCCCCCTGCATGAAAGCATTGCTTTCGCAAGTAAAAGCTGGACAGAACCTCGCACATCCCGCTCGATTCGCGTTGACCTCCTTTTTAGCGAATATAGGCATGAAAGCCGAGGAGATCGTGCATATCTATCAGACGTCTCCAGATTTCGACTATGAACTTACGCGTTATCAGGTCGATCACATAAAGGGCGCGTCCGGGAAAGACTACATCCCTCCCGGATGTTCAACGATGGAGACCTACGGCAATTGCACGGAGACCACTGGCCTGTGCAAACGCATCTCTCATCCGCTCTCGTATTACCGAGCGCGACTTAAGCGTCAGTAAAACAACCGATCACCCTAGAACCAAGAAGAGCAATGAGCTTTGGCCGTTCGTGAGTTACTGAAAAGAGAGGTGGCCGCACCCCGCAACGCCTCGCGGTCAGGTGCAAGCGCGTGAACCCGGAAACAAAAGCATTTCTCCAGAGAAAATTTGGCGATTACTATCGTGAGGCATCAATTGGGCTCCCGCCGCATTTCAAGAAACGAGAATGGGCGTTTGTTCTTTTTGACTCAAGTTATCCGAAGCTTGTAATGCGACGCCACAAAGCTTTTGGCTCGCAGAAGGAAGTGCGCGCATATTTGGGCGCAGTTGCACCGGCTCATGTGTACCATTCAACGGCGTGTTATGCGTATCCGAGCGCGACACGCATGCAAGACAAGAAATGGGAAGGCGCAGACCTAATCTTCGATCTTGATGCGGATAAGCTCTTGATGAAGTCTACGCCTTCATATGCGGGCATGCTTCAAGAAGTAAAAGATGAAACCACTAAACTGTTGGATTTCCTGATGAACGATTTCGGTTTGGACGAGAAGGACTTCAGTATCGTGTTTTCGGGTGGTCGTGGTTACCACGTCCATTTGCGGGAAAAGAAACTAGCTACCCTAGGCAGTCATGAACGGCGAGAGGTTGTGAATTATTTGACCGGAACGGGCCTTGAGGCAGAGTATCTACTGAAACGGTCGAGCAAGACTGCAATGCCCGGGGATACCAGTTGTTGGGAGATTAGAATAAAGACGTGGATTGACGAATATTTCAAGCGGATACGCGGACTAGACGCAAAAATTGCGATAGATGAGCTTGCATCAGTCAAGGCTATTGGCAAGCGACGCGCCAAAGAAATTGTTGGCACGCTGTCGCAAGACGCATCGATCCAACCTTTGGTAGAGTCAAAGCTAATTCCGCTAAACGCATGGAAAAGCTTAATCAGAGAATCTATCTCGGACTTGAAGGTTCGCATCGATGTGCCGGTCACCGCGGACATAAAGAGACTGATTCGGCTGCCCACGTCGTTGCACGGTGGCTCTGGCCTTAAGGTCACACCTTTGACTCTTGATGACTTCCGTCGCTTTGCACCGCTGAATGACGCGGTCGTCTTCGGCGATAATTCGGTTTCGGTCAGGATTCTCACGCAGGCGACGACTGAGATTATGGGTGAAACTATTAAGGTTGATCAAAGTACAACAGAGCTACCGGAACACACGGCCGTTTATCTCATGGCGCGAGGGGTTGCCGAATATGAATCTCGACGACTTAAAAGTGATTAGAAACGAGGAGCGCCGCTCGCGACGATTGACGCAATTAAAGAATAGCTTCTATTCCGAGGTCAAAGAATACATGGATTTACTTAAAAAAAGTGATGATCCGCAAAAAAAAGATGAACTCGAGAACGCTCTGCAGGTCGCAGACGCAATTTATGATAAACGCGCTGCGAAAATAATCAAGTTGGCGGCGCTCGCGGCTAAAGGGCACATAGAGGAAGCATCGCTAGCTGACGCCGAAGTCGAGGTCTACGATTCGGTTTACAAGGTATTTACGTATTATCGGGACCGCGTACTCGGACAAAAGGAATCAGACGCCGGTCCGTCAATCGAGCCCGTGCTATTAAATGAAAACCGTCGGACCACTTTTGCACTGCCCAAACAGGAATCGGATCGCATTGAGCTTGACGCTACGAGCATCAAACAGTCTTCGAAGAAAGGATTGGCACTTCAGCCCTTGATTGCGTCCAATGAAGAAGCGGATGACGCGGCAGACGAAAACGAGGGGCCGCGCGGCGACGAAAGCACTTTAATACGAGAACGCGGGAATATGAGATATCTCCGAGTGCGAGTGTTGTCAGATATTCCCACGTTCATAGGACTAGACGGCGAAAACTACAAACTTGGAGAAGGCGACTCGGTTCTGTTGCCCGAGGGGAATGCTCGGGCATTGTGCGATCGCCATATGGGTATCATGGTCGGTGATAAACTTGAAGATGCCAAAGAAGATTAGGTCAATATGCCCGGTGTGTCGAAAGCACACAACTCACGAAGTTGAGAAGGTGCGAAAAGGGCGCGCATCATCGTTAACTTGGATTGCGCGCCAAAAAAAGCGGCGCAGCGGCATTGGTAATCTCGGCAAGTTTTCCAAGGTTCCGGGCGGGGACAAACCAACTAAGCGCATCAACGTTCGCTACCGCTGTACCGAATGTAACAAAGCGCATACAAGGAAAGGATTCAGAGTATCGAAGTTCGAGTTAGTGGAGGTGTAAGTGTGAGCAAATTCTTGCGCGTAAGATGTGCGGATTGTGAGAATATCCAGATTGTTTTTGGCAATGCGTCTTCGGTAGTAAACTGCATAGTCTGTGGGAGAACTCTTGTTGAGCCGCGCGGCGGGAGGGCAGAGATAAGGACACAAATACTTGAGGTCTTATGAGAAAAGC
>JACWML010000016.1 GCA_015661395.1 Methanomicrobia archaeon
CGGCAATTGAAGATTATCTGAAGAAAGAGGGGCGCGGCGAGTGGTTCGAGGGTGCGAAAAAGGGCGCAAAGAAAAAGACTGGAGCAAAAAAGGGTGCGCGTCGGCGGCGGGCCGCCTAACGCTGCACGTCACCACAGCCCTAATCTCCGTTTATTTGTGCCAAGATAGCAGTCGCGTCGGTAGGATCGACCCAACGACCGACTTCAGCACCATTATTTAACAAGATGAGGGTCGGGTCTGTCTTCACCCCGTACTGATCGGTCAGCGGGCTCGTAGCGCTCACGATCCACTGCACAGGGACCTTATTTTGAAGCTGTTGAAAGCTGGATGTACTCTCGAGTGCTGCACAGTAGGGACAACCAGGCTCATAGAAGAACAGCACAGTCAAGCCTGCAGTCCCTCCCGAAGAAGCAGAAGGGGAGGGCGTCACTGTTGCCGTAGGTGTCACTGTTGCCGTAGGTGTCACTGTTGCCGTAGGTGTCACTGTTGCCGACGCGGAAGCCGCTTGAGATGAAGAATTTGCAGTAGCCGACGTATTCGATGATGATGAGGTCGAACTAGTGCATCCTGCTGCGGCTACGCACATGAGAAGTGCGGCACATATTGCTATCATTGCTGCTTGTTTCTTCATAAAAGTCACTTCAGAAAATGGACGTTCAAGTGAATACAGAAACTCTTGCGTCAAGGTACATAAGGTTTCTGTACGAGATATCGTTTCACGTGACTTTTAGGGGTTATGTTCCCGAAAGGGGGCCTGTATCGTTCTTTTTTCCATTTCGGCATTATTGAATCGTCGCCCGACGAGGCACGCAGTAGACTACGTGAACGCTGCTTTGATTCCACGGATGATGAGCTGCTCCCCAAGCGAGGAAGAGCCCGAACAGTGTGGGGTTGGTCGGGAACCGATGCCGGGGCCGTCAAGCAGATCCAGATCAAGGTGGAAGGGGCGCTGAAGATAACGCGAAACGAGGTCGCTGCGAATCTCGAAGGTGCCTTCGGTAAAGAAGCACTGTTTGAACCTTGCGGCCGATGGCCTGCACGCCGCAATCGAAGATTACCTGGAAGAGGTGGCGAGTCGCTCAACGCACGAAAAAGGCCGCAAAGAAAAAGATCGGAACAAAAAAAGAGCGCGCGTCGGCGGCGGGCCGCCGACGCGAATAATGCCACTAAACTAACCTGTTTTGAGCAGGCTGGCTATTTGTGCATTGATGGCAGAAGCATCGGTAGGATCGACCCAATGCCCGACTTGGTTGCCGTTGTTAAGCAAGATCAGCGTGGGGACTATCGTCACGTTGTACTGATCGGACAGCTCGCTTGTATAGCTCTCGATCGGCGTCACGGTGACCTTGCTTGTGTTTTCAAGTTGGTGAAAGCTCGCAGTGCTCTCCAGCGCTTGGCAATGGGGGCAACCAGGCTCATAGAAAAACAGTACCGTCAAGTGTGCCGGCGGCGTTGGTGTTGGTGTAGGCGTTGCTGATGCGGTAGCTGCTTGAGATGAAGAATTTGCAGCAGCCGACGCATTCGGTGACGAGGTCGAACTAGTGCATCCTGCTGCGGC
This sequence comes from Methanomicrobia archaeon, assembly GCA_015661395.1. Taxonomy (GTDB): domain Archaea; phylum Halobacteriota; class Bog-38; order Methanoflorentales; family Methanoflorentaceae; genus Methanoflorens. The sequence continues at coordinate 1,559 of JACWML010000016.1, forward strand.
TACACCCACAAGAAGTGCGGCACATATTGCTATCATTGCTGCTTGTTTTTTCATAAAAGTCACATCTTGGAAAATAGGCGTTCACTGTGAATAAAGAGACTTTTTGTTCAAGGTACATAAGGTTTCTGTGTGAGACGGTCGTTTCACGTGATTGTGAGGCTTATTTGCCGCGAAAATAGGCGCCATTTGTTCTTTTCTAGCCACTCAGTATCGAGGTCGCGTTGCTGAAACAGCGGGCTAGAACGCTGCTTTGATGCCAGTGATGATGAACTGCACCCCTATGGCGAGGAGGAGGAGCCCAAGAACACGATTGACCACCTTGAACTCTTTTTCTCGGATACCTCCCGCAATAACGTAAGAGTGAACCATAGCGTAGTAGACCACGTAAATTACGACAAAAATGGCCGCTAAAACAATGGCAATTGCAGCCCAGCCCTCTACGGCAGCATCCCCGGTAAGCACAATGACCGTGGTGATGGCCCCGGGACCCGCAATGATTGGGATTGCCAGTGGCGTCACCGCCACATCCTGGGCGTAATCCTCTGCGCTTTGTGGGACAGGCTGCTTGGTAAAGGACACACGGGCGTAGACCATCTCAATTCCGATCAAGAAGAGGAGGACGCCGCCTCCGATTCGGAGAGCCGCAAGCGTTATCCCAAAAAGCTGGAGGATGACGGGGCCCCCTATGGCGAACACGAGCAGAATAACGAGCGCGTATAGAGAGGCGTCACGCGCGATCGCTCGTTGGTGCGCGCGATCAACGTCCTTTATCAGCGAGACGAAGACGAGCGTTACGGTAATAGGATCGATGAGAATGAAGATTGACGAGAAGGTCAACAGAGTAAAGCTTAGCAGATCCATGAGCGTCCCGGGCGCGGTGGCCAACTTTATTCTTCATAATTTGCTCTGGCGTTCCGAGCATTGAGTGTCAGAGGCAGCGGCAGGTATATAAGGACATCTAAGGAAAGCGTCACCGCCCGCCCTCTTCGAGTATCTCGCGCGTGCAAAAATAGAGGCCTGTGAGGCCGCATTCGACCCACACGAGGCACGAGTTGCACGGACATCCCTTCTTTTCTGGAAGCGGCTGACGTTTGCCAAGAGCGCAGAAAAGGCCTTTGCTTAGGTTGTTATGTCTGAACGTGGGACACGCTCCTTTGTAGCATAGACATTTGCCCATATTTTCATACGTGTGTCGCGCCATCATTTTTCGGCATGAGGCTGAGGCAGAAACGCGCCGTGTGTGGTAAGGCGACGTTCCGCATCGTTACGAGATGCGCCAGTCCGTGTCTCTCCGCCTGTCGTGCTCGGCAATCGCAATCACCGTCCTTCAGCTCCCTCTGCGCAGAAATACAGTTCGGTAAGCCCGCAATCGTGCCATATCAGACACGAATCGCACGAGCATCCTTCTTTCTCTAGCGGTTCCACGCAGCGCGTAATCGAACAGAACAAGCCTCCGCTTAAGCTGTTCTGTGCAAACGTCGGGCACGTCCCCTGGTAGCAGATGCACTTGCCCATGTTCTCGAAGGTATTCAGGACGTTCATACCCCTCCTGCGCACGATCTGCGACCCCATAGTCGCCTTAAGCTGAACCTCGAATGCAGTAGTACCCGTTGCTCAGATCATACGCTTGAAACACAGGGCAAATCGGACAGTTACAGCCTTGTCGCGCAAACTCCACGTCACTGATGCCCGACGCGCAGAAAAAGATGCCAATTTCGTGGCTGAAATAGGACGTGGGGCATTCGCCACAGATACACCTTGACGTGTTGAGTTCGCTGACTGGCACGGGCATGGTCTTCGCTCACGGGCACTTCATGCGCTCACAGGCATTTCTCTTCTACGTTATGCGTGCAAGTATTTCTTTGTTTGCCGCGTTAGAACGAGAAAAACGAACGCACGACGGACGTTGAGTTTGGTAGGACAGGTGCAGCCCACTGCGACGTCCAGGACAATGTCGACGAAACAGTCGATACACGCCGGCCGTTCTCGAAATAGGACGCGCATAGCACATCTGTTCGCACTAGAAACCTTTATTAGACGCTGCGAGAGTGAAGCGTACGACGCGAGCGCACGCTCGCAGGATCACGCACCATGAGAGTACTCATTACGGGCGCAAGCGGCCAACTCGGCAGCGCCCTCCTTAGAGAGGCGTCGAAACAAGGTACGACCAGCGTTGCTGCATACAACAGTCGTCCGCTGCACGGCGGCCTCCAGATGGATATCACGCAGCACGAGCAGGTCCGCACCGCCATAAAGGAGGCTGCCCCCGACTACGTCATACACGCCGCGGCGTTTACCAACGTCGACGCGTGCGAAGTCGAACCGAAACGCGCGTGGGACGTAAACGCCCTTGGAACGAAGCACGTCGTTGACGCGTGCGACGAACAAGGCACAAACGTGGTGTACATTTCGACCGATTACGTCTTTGATGGAGACAATGGCCCCTATTCCGAGGATCATCCGACCCACCCTATAAACGTCTACGGCGAGTCAAAACTCGCCGGTGAACGATTCACCCTTGCGCGCAGCGGCAATGCGGTCGCCCGCGTGTGCGTGCTCTACGGACCCGGCCACCCGAACTTCGTGACGTGGGTTATCGATTCGCTGCGCGCGCACACGCCGATAAATGTGGTCAATGATCAGTACAACACGCCGACCTATGTCGGGAACTGCGCACGTGCTCTGCTACGCATGTGTGAGCTTGGTTTGACAGGCGTCTATCACGTCTCGGGCCGCGAGCAAGTCAATCGCTACGACTTTGCCTGCGCGATCGCGGACGTTTTTGGGCTAAATGAAAAGCTTATTAACGTGACCACCACAGACACATTACGGCAACAGGCGCGACGGCCGATGAACTCCTCGCTCAGCGTTGAAAAAGCCGAACGCGCCTTAGGGATGCGCCTTGCGAACGTGCGCGAGGGGCTCACCCTTCTGCGGGACGAGTGGCGATGAAAGGGTTATTGCTTTCAGGAGGCAGTGGCACGAGGCTCCGTCCGCTGACCCACAGCGGCCCCAAACAGCTCATCCCCGTCGCGAACAAGCCGGTGCTCATTTATGCACTTGAGGACCTCCAAAGGGCCGGTATCACCGACATTGCAGTCATTCTTGGCCTCAACGGCAGGGAACAGGTCATCGAGCGCATCGGTGACGGTTCGAAGTACGGCGTGAACGTCTCCTACATCGATCAAGGAGCGCCACTCGGGATCGCGCACGCGGTCTCGTGTGCCGAGGACTTTATGGGCCACGACCCGTTCGTCGTCTACCTAGGCGACAACATTCTCCGCCACGGGATTGCCCCGCTGGTCGCCGAGTTCGATGAGGGAGCGTGCGACGCCGTGATTGCGCTCCAGCGCGTCTCTGAGCCTGAACGGTACGGCGTCGCCGAGCTTGACGAAGCGAGCGGCCGACTGATACGGCTCGTTGAGAAGCCTAAAGCGCCCAAAAGCGATCTTGCGCTCGTGGGCGTGTACCTGTTTACCACCCCGATATTCGATGCGATCAGGCAGATCGAACCGTCGTGGCGAGACGAGCTTGAAATCACCGACGCCATACAAAGGCTCATCGATACCCGCCACCTCGTGAAGCACCACATCATCCAGGGGTGGTGGAAGGATACCGGCATGCCCGAGGACATACTCGAGGTCAATCGGCTCCTCCTCGACGATCTCGTCCCTCGCGTCGAGGGCGCCGTCGAAGCGGGTGCCGTGGTCAAGGGCCGCGTATCGATCGGCAGGGGCTCAGTGCTGAAACAAGGGAGCGTGGTGTTCGGCCCCACCATCATCGGGGAAAACTGCACGATTGATGCAGGGACGTACATCGGCCCGTACACATCAATCGGCGATAACACGCACGTTTCGGGAGCACACATCGAAGATTCGATCGTCATCGGTGATAACGTCATCACATGCAAAGAAACGATCGTCGAGAGTTTGATCGGCGACAAGACGCAGATACGATCGACCGAGGAGAAGCTGCCGAAGGGACACCGCCTCATCGTCGGTTCCGGCTCGTCGATTGACTTGTGAGCGACCCGACCGGCGTAAGCGCGGAAGTTCGGTGGCGCTTGAGCCTTATTTTAGCAAAAGAGTTATTACGAGCTCTCTTTATTACCGTATGGTGATCCATGTGGAGGATAGCAACGCAACTATAAGCGAGGTCCTCGCCAACTTGCAGTCCATTTTCAGCGGCGTTGAGTCCCTGGGCAAGGCCGTCGAGTTTGGTGACAAAGTCGCCGTCCCCATCTACCAGTTCAACTTTGGAACTGGCGGCGGTGGCGGTGGCGGCCGCGAAGGACGGACGAACAACGCCGTCGCGTTTGGACTCGGGGGAACAATCGGCCCGGTGGCAGTCATCATCCTTGAAAAGGACGTGCCTGGCCCCGACGGCATACACATTCACGAGTTCAAGACAAACAAGCTCGGCGAAGCGCTTGCAGAACTTATGCTCCGTTTGTGGAGTTTGGTCGAATCACAGATGGGCGGACGGACGAAACTGTCAGCCGAAAAGAAAGAAAAACTGATGAACATCTAAGCAACGGATAATCAACGCATGCAGCAAAAAGAAGATGCCGAACGCCTTATAAAGACGTGCGAAACCGGGAAGGACAGCGTCGCCGCGTTTTCGCGCAGCATTGATGATTTTAGTGCAGTGGTCGAAGATCTACCCGCCGTCGCGAGGCCCCTTGTCAGGCGTGACGTGGAGTCAAACACAGGCATGAGCGTCGACGAATGGAAGGCGTTCCTGGAGCGGCTCGGGGCGCGCTACAGCGCGATATATGATGCCGCGCGACGGGTAGACGAGGCGCTGGATGAAGCGAATGACAGCAAGGTCGCTGAAGCGACGGCAGCACTCAAGGACGCCTCAGCCCCGCTCGTAGAAAACGTTGACACTGCCGCCGAAGAGATGCAGACGATGGAAGCATACTTGGAAGGGCTTCCAGCTAAGATCAACATGATACCCGACGCCTTCCTGAAGGCCGACGTCCGTGAGGGGCTGATCAGCTCCGTGCCAGGATACGTCGAACGGGCCCGAGCGGTGAAAGAGCTTCTTAACGAGGCGAAAGAAGAGCTGAGTTCCTTAGTCGGTGGCTAGCCGGCGCGATACGTCCATCGCAACGCGTATTGATCACAGCGTAGCGTTGCCGACTTTGATCGACTAGTCAGAAACTCGCGGAAGCACCTGTAGCGGGTAGTTTTTTCCTCAGGCGCGATACAGCGAGGGCGTGAGACCGTCGCAAAGCGACCTTGTCTATAGGGTTGCGCGGCGCGACGGCTCCCCAGCGCGAATCAGACGGTGCGCCCGAGAGCGATGCGATGCCGGTCTCTGAGCTCCTGCTTCTTGCCTTCGTTCCAGCTTGATACGGCGCTCATGTAGCCAGTGACGCGGGCGATGTGTTCCACGTTGTGCGAACCACAGTTGGCACACTCTTCGTGGATACCTCCCTCAACGTGTGAGTCGTCGAGGCAAAGCGTCAAATCCCGCCCCGGCGCGAAGTACCCGATCTGCGTATTCTTCACGATGTTTAGACAGAGCTCCATGAGCCCTTCAGGGTCGGGCTTCGTCTCGCCAAGGAACACGTGCGTCAGATCCCCGCCGTCAAAGCAGTGGTAAAAGACCTGTTCGTAGCGAAGTCGATCGAAGAGGTCGATATCAGCGCCCACCGGGATGTGTGTGCCGTTTGAGTAATAGATCGGCAGATCGCGCGACTTCGTCTTTATATACCGCTTGATTGCCTCAGAGACGTTCCCCTCCACGACGCGGCGGCACTTGTCCGTAAACTCAGGGTTGAGCAGATCAGCAACGGCAAGGCGTTGCGCGCACGATTCTGCGGGCGTCCGCGCGAGGGCGATCTTGATGCCGTGTTCGCTGCCCACCTGCCGGCAGTACGCCTGAAGCTCCGTCATGGCGCGTATCGCGAGTTCCCACGCGGCTGGGTCCTCGTGTATGGCGGACCCCGTGTGGTACTTGACCGCATCATTCACCCCGACCACGCCGATGGTATAAACGAGGCTGTCGAAGTCGTAGAGCTGGGGCCCACGCTCGCCCGTATTCGGGTCGCGCGGGTGCTGTTGTAGGAAGGGGAGTCGGTTGCCCGCGAGGAGGGGTTCCATCCACTTACGCTTGATCTTGAAGAACTCGATGGCGCAGTCGACGAGGTTCTTGAGGTTATCGATAAAGGCTTCAGTGTCATGTTCGGCGCGATACGCCGCGCGCGGGACGTTGAGCGTGACGACGTGCCACGAACCCATCGAGAAGTGGGCGCCGTCTCTGAAGTAGAGCTTGTCCTCAAAGTGTTGGTCCTCGTCTCTATCGACCTTGAACATATACGCGCAGCACTGGTAGCAGGAGACGCCCTTCCCCGCGCCACGGTACTCGGGAACCATGTTGTCGAAGTAGGTCGAGCCGAACTCGGCCGAGAGCGTGAACGCGGCCTGGTAGTTGTCCTCCAGGGTGGGGATCTCGGGGTGACCATAATAGGCGTCCTCGGTGCGCGGCACGAGGAATGAGGGCTCGATCGCCACCTCAGGCTTCGGGAAGTTAAAGGGCTTGCCCCAGTTGTCGCCCGCAGTCATAACCTCCATGATTGCCTTGAAGGCAAGACGCACCTCCCGTTCAAACTCACCGTAGGTCCGCAGCGGCGCCTGCGTGCCGTCCCAGACCTTCCCGTGCAGGACGATGGGCTTGTCCTTCCACAGCTCGGGGACGCCAGGGGTGAGCTGCAGGCTGCTGAAGACCATCTGCCCGCCGCGCGCGATGAACACTTGCGTGAGCTCGTAGACCGTCTCTTGCATGAGCTGCTTGATCTGGGTGTAGTCGAGGTGCTCGAGATGGGGGGCCAAAAACGTCAGGAAGTTGTAAAAGCCCTGCCCGCCCGCGCAGTTCGTCTGTCCGGCGGCGAGCGCCTTGACCGCGTGAAGGATGGCGACCTCAGGACTCTTGGCTGGGCCGGCGACTGAGGCGTGCGCCCCGGTGCCGTCGGGCATCAGACCGTAGTAGAGGAAGTATCGCAGGTCATAGTCGGCACAGAACGGCCGCACGTTCGCGTACTCCATGTCATGAATGTGAAAGTCGCCGGAGCGGTGGGCGTCGCCGATGCTCTGGGGGAGCATGAGCAGCACCTGTTGCTTGCTCAGCTTGTCGTGCTTCTTCTTGGCTGACGTCTCCGGGTTTGCTGTTAAGTTGGAGTTCTCATTCGCCTCGAACCCCTCGCCGTGGTCGATGCGGTAAGCGTCGTACAGTGACGTCCCCACACGGGAGCACGCGCGTGCCCAGTCGCCAAACCCCTCCTCGAGCAGGACGACGTTCACGAACTCGCGAATGAGCGGGCCGCTCAGCTCGTGGACGTCCATCGGCTTGATCTTCTTTTCGACGATGTCGGCGATGCGCCGCGCCTCGGGCCGCTTCATGCCCCGCTTTCCATAGAACGTTTGCGCCAGCGCCGTTTCGCGAACGAGTTGCTTCACGATCGCTTCGCTGTTCCACGGCAGGATAAACCCGTCACTCGTCCTGACGTTGGGCATCTCCTCGGCCTGTTCGCCAAAGAGCGTCGTCTGGAGGGTCCGGGGCTGAAGCATCGGGAGCAATGACTTCTTAGGGGAGTGATTTCTCTTTCGTGTGGATATGGCCATTCGCCCACCTTTTCTATAACGAATATATCAGGAGTGGAAATGCATGCGACTCGTTCCGTGATAAATGTCAGATTCTTAGTCGTATTGACGAGCGTTTGTGCAAATTGAAGGCGTCTGTCGATGCACGACGGGCGCTAACTCCCGTCGAATGTGACTCCTGCAAACGGTGTAACAGTTGATGCTTATTACGTTATTCCATACGACGCGATAGTAAATCAATGTTCGGATTTGTATCGCATTCGTAACCGCATCCACATCGCGCGTGAGGCGCGACCCATGCGCTTCGAAGGCCCGTCCGACCCCAGCGTAAAGCGTTCGCCGTTTGCTAAGGGCCTGCTCATTGAGAGCACCGCACATCGACATTGCCCGCGTCTCACTGCGCTATCCGAAAGCGAACAACCTTCAGTGTCAGAGGAGCCCCTCCGCCACGAAGTTCGCTTGCCGTACAAAGTACCTGGTGCGACTTACGAAGCTTTTCCCTTGTTTTCTCGTCGCACGTCAGCCACACGGCCAAGCCCTGAAATAAGCGCTGAGCGGCACGCGTGCAATATCGAGACCGTTTGTCGTTGGAAGCTCGTCGGCTTGGCAGTGCTGCCGGGGGTGGAGACCGAGAGAGCGCTTACGGCGCGGCCAAAAATTGCGTCGTTTACGATCTCATCGTCGCTTATGACGCTCCAGCCGAGCGCGTCGCTGGCTAAACGTTCGGCGTGAACCGACGGTGGTGCGTTGCGCTTCAATCTGCGTTGGTGGGACGTGTAAGCTGCCTTGCATTGAGCGTCCCAATATACCTGAACGTGATGTGGAGCGCGCACGTTCGTCATCTTATATTTTGATGCGTCACAGGTGCATACGGCCACGTCTCGGTCGAGTTCGTACCAGCTCGGCGCGAAAAGAAAACGTCCGCAGCGTACGCACCCGAAAAGCGCGAGCCTGACGTGCCGTTTTGCGTGTATCTGTGCCATCGCTCCTCCCGTTGGACCACGCCAAATCAAAAAAGAATTAGGGGGGCTGAGCAGGTGAACGGGCTTTAGCGCGTCGCAAAGCTTTGCTGAAGCCCTTAGCCCTCTTATTCTTTTTTGCGTTGCTATTTATGTTCCTACAGCTCTTAGTGAGCCGTCCAGCGGCAGCGCTATTAGTTGGCAAGGTTATAAGCGCTTCTCGCAAAGAATACGGAGAATATGGGCGAGCGATGCGGTTTTTCGGGCTTTTTCAACCCGCATCCGTACGCGCCCGCCTCCACCTGAAAAAAACCTTCGGCACGGTTTTTAGCACCGCAACAGGCTCAAGATGAGGTCGATATTGAGCTCATCGTTGTGAAAAAGGTCATCAAACGTCAAGAAGGTGTCCCTCACCTGTAACACCGGCGCGACCGTCGTAAAGACCCCTTGCATGAGTAGGGTCGTGCGCGACTGCGGCGAGTCCAGATCGTGCTCCTCAAAGGAGATGCCGTGCTCCATAAGGGATTGCTTCAGGACACTGCAGTTGGGGCAGACGGGCAGCGTGTACACGTTCACACTTTGCTTCGTTTCTGATGTCATCAGAGTAGCCGTTTTCGCCTCACCTGCATTAAAACCTTTTGCGCAGACCGGTTTTCGTGCGACGGGCGCCGTCACCACGATGTGGTCGAGGCGATTCGGCATCTCTCGGTGCTCACGACGACGCTTCTCGTGCTTTTACCACGGGGAGTTGCGGTCGGCGTGCAACAGGGCGTGAAACGCAGCTTGTTTCGTTTGCGCGCTACTATAATTCGTCTGCGCCGCGCCTCGACGAGCGCGCGTCACGTGCAGAACGACCGCGTCAAGCTACCGACCTGCACGAACTGGTCGAATTGCCAGATGAAGTTGCCTTGTCCCAAATTGTCTTGGTATACAGCGAAGGTGGATGGGGCGTGTGCAAAGGCCCGTTGGTAGGCGCCGCCGTCGTAGGTGATGTTCGTGAGTGTGTAATTGCTGTTGATGCTCCCGACGTAGCCTGAGGCAAAGTTCGTGCCGTAGAAGTCGGTCATGACGAAACTCTCCTTATAGAGGGCGGTCCTGCTCAGATTGCTGGTCTGGTTGCCTGGTGCGAGATAGGTAAACGCCCAGTTGACCCTGACGGCGGTGTCGTTGAGCCACGTAACGCTCCAGACGGTGAGGTTTGTGGGGTGCTGCTCGGTCGCGACCGAGTGGAGGCTGCTCACGTAACCGTCAAGCACGGGGTCGTGGCGAATGCCAAAGCCGACGTAAAGTTGTGGGTAATAGGTCCACGTCGCCGCGAAGATCGCCAAAATGAGAATGATAGCGATAACGATCGTGCCGATAACGCCCTGTCGGCTCCTGAAGAAGGCGGGGAGACTAACTGCCACAGATGTTCGACTCCTGCGGACTAAAGACGATCACCTCGCTCGTCTTGAGCGCTTGGTAGGTGGTGCTGCCCGCGTGGACGTTGTAGTTGATGAGGGCGTTACTGACCGGTGAGCAGGGGAAGCCCCAGTCTGTGGAGTTTACATTCGACTCGACCGTGACGGTCTGCCCGGGCTGGATCGTGGTTGCATTGAAGCTGACGTTGCCTATCTTTGTGGTCACCGTGCAGAGCGATTGTTGAAGCTGTACTTGGTTGGCCGCGGGGCTAGTGTTGGTCTCGTTGGGATGGAGCTTCAAGAACTCGTTCCTGACGGACGGTCCTACGATAGGCTCGCTGTTGGTAGCCTTGGAACTGTTCGAGATGTTCAGGGTGGAAACCTGGTAGTTCATCGTAACATGGTCTTGCGTGCCGTCCGCGACTGAGGGCAGAGCGGGGGTTAGCCAAGATCCCGGGTTGACCAACGAGCCGCGTGCTGGGCAGCACGCGGAAGTTCCCATAAAGGTAGAGGTGTGCAACTCGGGCGAGACGCCCGTTACGCCCGCTCGTCCGATGTCGCTCCCGAAGAATCCTATGTTCGGGGTGACCGTGATCGCGTAGGGCAGGTTATTTGTCATGGTAACTTCGGCATGCACGACACCGGTTGCAATGTTCTGGACGAAGTAGACCCCGTTGGAACCATAGACGTGGTAGCCGTCCACGCTCATGTCTAGGAGGCCTGTAGTTGACTGGACCTGCAGGCCGCTTTGTGAGAACGCTGCTATAAAGATCGGGGTATCGGGATTGGCACCGGTGGTCGACGTAATGTAAGTAGGTAAGACATTTTGACCAGTCGCCGTAAATACCTCTTGACTCGTCGCCGCAACCACAACAACGGAGAGAACGATAACAAGCGCAAATGTAACGAATTGTGTCTCCCTCTTCATAATGGCTCCTCGTTTACGCGCGATTGGCCGGGATCAGCAACGACGTTGAACTAGCTGCGGCCGCGATACCCTGTTGCATAGGCAACGGCGTGGAGGGAAAACTGGTGCTGCTTGATTCTTGCTCACGAATGAGCCGCCGCCCCTTATAAATCTTGCTCTTCGGTGTGGTTGCGTCCTATCAGAGCTGCGGACTTCGACTATTCAAATCCTACGACAAATGGCACACGCTGATTGGCACGTACTAACTCGGCCCTGACGGTAACAAGGCCTCCATCCGCCCGGTGCGTGAAACGGGCGCTACGGGCACGAGGGATGAAGAGTTTATGCCCCTATGCTTTGACCAAAAGTGTGCCAAAAGTGTGCCAAAAGTTGACCGTGGTTGACGATCCGCCCTTTTATGCTGGCTGACAACAATTAAGGAATAATAATGATAATTTTATATAATGTTTTTTATATTAGGAAAGCTTTAAGATAGCTTTTCTGTTTCGCCTCTGCACGCCAAAAACGTGGATCATAGCCACTCGTTGGCTGCCCGAGCCGTTCACTCAACATCGCTGCGGCACATAGGGCACCTCGCATGCGCAGACCGCCTCGCTGCTCTTGCTCTGCAGCGACGCGTACGCTCAGCTCGGATTCGACGACCTTGTAAAAAAGAGTTGGCAATGCGCCGTGGCAAGGCGTTCCACAAAGGACGAGCCGCACGTGCGATCACCGTCGTAGAGCCACAAATGCTTGATCTCAGCCGGCGACAACTCACAGCACCACCGCAGCTGCTCGGATCACCACTCAGGCGGTCCGTCGCGCACCCAATAATCCGAAGTGAAATAGGGACTCAGAGGGAGCTCTTTAGCCTTTGCAGGGCGTTATTGGTGGCCGCTTTGTCGCTATGTGAGTTGTTAGCGCTGGACCGAGTACGAGGAGCCTTGACCGTGGCTGCGCGGTCGGATTGGACGTAGTGGTCACAACGCTTCTTTGTGTTGCGACCGACGTCGCATTCGCCGCAGCTGCTTGAACCGTGTTTCTCGTCGTCGCAGTGCTCTGACTCGGGTTAGACGTGCTCGAGGCGCGCGCCGCAAGTAACGAACGTCGGCTGGATCGTGCGAGAAGCTCAGCTTTATAGCTGAAGAATGGGCATACCCTTATGAAATGCCCGCCGACGGTCATCGCTTCGGCCGCTACTTTGCCATTTCGATCGCGTGTCTAGTCGTGTTAGCGCTGTTTTTCCCCGCTTTCGACGTGCTGAGTCTCGCTGGCTTCGTAAACGACAAGACCTACTTGCTGGTCCTGCAAGACAACACAGAGATCAGGCCAACCGGGGGTTTGATGGCGTGCATCGGACTGCTCACCGTGCACGACGGGAACGTCAAGGATTTGCACTTCTACTACGCAAACACCTCATGGACGGGGGATGTCGTCAAAATAGACAGTCCTCGGAGCCTCACCCAGTTTTTCAAAGTGGACCGCGCGAGGCTCTACGACTCGAACGTGCAGTATGACTTTGCGTCGTTTGCCCCCACGATGCTGTCAAATGTTAACCAGTTGAGCGGACAGAAGGCCGACGGCATTATCGCGGTCGACTTCACCGCGTTAGAGGCGATTATGCGAATCACAGGCCCGATCAGCGCATCGGGTGACGTCATAACGAGCAGGAACGTCGTCGATCTCACGCACTACTATTCAGGCTTGTCTGATAGCGACAAGGCGCCCCTGACCAACCTGTTGTCATCCCTCGCGCTTAAGATCGTTCAAATCGTTCGCGGCGCGAGCCTCCCTGTCAAGCTGGACCTCCTGAACACCGTGCAACAATTAAGCGCCGAGAGACACCTCTTCTTTTACGTACCTGGGGATTCCCTCACGGCAAACCTTGCGGGAGCCACCGCCATGCCTTCGACGGACTTCATTTCGGTCATCGACTTTAACATGGGTTCAGGCAAGGCGGACTTCGGCGTTTATCGTTCGATCGACTACAACGTCCAGCTGCTTGCGAACGGCTCCGCCGTTTCGAACTTGACGGTGACCTACAACAACACATGTTTTTGGCGATACGACGTATTTACGACGGTTCTCGTGCCGCCTGGAGCGGAGCTGCTCAGCGTAACCACGTCCGCGCAGAACCTCCAAGGTCCCCTTACCACGAGCGCTGCGAACTTCACGGCGCTGTCGGCATCTGTGCAGGTGCCCGCGAATGAGACCGGCAGTATCACGTATCGTTACACGCTGCCTCACGTCGTCGGCTCAAGTGGCGTGGAAGAACGTTACGACCTTTATGTCCAAAAACAAGCGGGAATCAACGCGTATACGTTCAACCCAGATGTGCAGCTGCCCAACGGGGCGCGGCTTCTCGCGTCTCAAAACGCCGAAGCGAATCAGACGTCGACGGGCGACATACACCTAGAGGCGGTATACAGGTAGGGCGGGAGCTATGTCGTGATCAGAAAACGCACAATCACTGCGGTGATCATCGTCACGATCGCGCTCATCGTCGCGGGCGTCGGGGCGTTCGTCGTCGCCGTCCACCCGAGCGAGGACGCCACGTACACAGAGGCCGCATCGTCGGTTCGCGCGGCGCCCCATACCAACGCCACGAACGGCCAGGTTGAGCTGCGGGTGAACAACGTAAGCGACGCGTCAGATCCGGCGACGGCGGCGGTGTGGGCGAGCCTCAGCCCGCAAGCTCGCCAAGCGGGCGTGATCTATCGTGCCCTCACGCCCTCGCCCGGCGAGAAAAATCTTGTCGCGAACATTACAGTGACAAACGTCCGACCAGCTGCGATGCCGTTCACCTACACCGACTTTCTCATCGTGGGTCGCGACGGCAGCGCATACTATGCCAATTATGCGTTGTGCAACAGCAGCTGCAGCGCAGCTGCGCTCAGGAATCAAACGCTCCCCGAATCATTTACAAGCGATCTCTTCGTGCTGTTTTCCGTGCCGACAACCGCAGACGCGGCAAAGCTCGTGTACGCCTCGAGCCCGCCAATCGTCATGAATTTGGCGTGAGCTGCTTCGCTAAAAAGACGTATTTCAACGTACGCGGCTACTTTTTGGGCTGTTGCACTGCGCTTTTCGCAGAATTTTTTTGGGCAACGCGAGCCCTAGCAGATTGTTCGCCAAAAGAATCCCGAGAAACTGCGTCCGCTGGATTCCGAATGCAGAAGCCCGTTCCACCAATGCTTCCCAATTTATCCCGGCAGACCTGCTATCAGCTCGGCAACGTCACAAATCCATACAAGATCTTGCCACACGTGCTTTGTTTCGTGAATGCACGAGAGGAGTAGCAGTCCCCCCGTAACAAGCTACGACGTGCGTGCCGAACATAGCCCCCACAGAAGATCGCTGCCAAAGATCTAGTTCAGCGAGGGAGACTGTGAGACCTTCTTTCCACAAAGCCCACTGCAATTCGGTCCCAAAACCGTGAGAGCGATGTGCAAACGCGCGCTCGTAACTCGATAGCATGCGAGTTTTTCTTCATTGTTACTCAGTTGCTCGCAAGGCCCTTAGTCAGCTAGCCCTACAAACAAGGATGATATCGCCGCCCGCACTCTGAACGCTCTTGATCACTACTTCCCTATCGACGTACTCCGTAAAGATGCACGTAATCAGGCTACACACTGGGCAGCCGATTTGCCGACAAACTTGCGCTGCGTCCCTCATAATCGACCGGCAGACCGCGATATAAGGGGTATCGTGCAATTGCACGCGAAGGATGGCATCGTCGTACGTAACCGTGACGGTATCGGCCAGTTCAAGTCCTTCGACGAGCGTGTCTTTGAGAACTCGGTCGAGCGACATGAGTGGTGATGGTTCGTCACGGTCGTCCGAAGCCTGGGCCTCCGTAGCGGCCTCGGATCCGCCCCATTTGACCTTCAGCTCGTCCTTTGCGTACCTGAACAGATGATAGCCTAGAGGCTCGAGCAGTACCCCCTCCTGCGCGGCGTTGGGGAGGCCCACTAAGAATGCCCGGTCTTCCTTTAGTATCGCGTCTTGTGGAAGCTCGTACGCGTTCTCGAGCGGTATGAAGATTTTTATGCCCCCACTGGTCCTCGACGACGGGATGTAGATACCATTGTGGGTGAGCCGCAGGTCGCGAAGGAAGGCGTCTAACACGATAACGCTGCTCAAGTTGAGATGCTGGGCAATCTTCTGGTTCATGAACCGTTCGGTGTTCATGGACACAACAATCGCGCCGAGAAAAAGCGAGCCGACACCGACCATAAGCAGGACGTTCGCCATGCTCGAATAGCCGAACGTAAGGTACGCGGCGACCGACGTGACCGCACCGACGGCGAGGAGGATGATTCCTGCGGCGCGAAATTCATTTTTTCGCGCAATGTCGCTACTCTTTTTGTATGCCTTGTTCGCAGTCTCGAGCTCATGCACCTTGCTCTTGAGTTGATATATGATGGCGTCCTTTTCGGCATCCATGGCTACGACTCCACACTGTCCGAGGACCCTTGATCGCTTTGTGAGAGATCGCGTTGTGAGAGGATGAGCATCCCGCCCACGACTGCGAGTAACGCGAGGGTCGCGAGAGACAGTACCCGGTTCGCGCTATATCGCAGCACTCCCGCATAGAGCGTGAGCGCAAACAGGAAAGGCGGCATCAGGGCGAGCGCGAGCGCCACGGGTACGACGTTCCGGTGCGTCGCAAGCGCGCTTCGACTGAGCGGCGCGCAAAGTGCAACGAGAAGCGCGATACTGAGCGCTTGGTAGGTCAGCGCCGTCACGAGGCTAGCGTGCAGGCTGATTGGGCTCAGCTCCGCCAGGATGAAGATGAAAAGCTCAAAGTCCTGAAAACGGAATCCGCGAAGGTAGAGGATCGTGACGACTGCCAGCGCTCCGGCGGCGATGGCCGTTTGCGCACTGAAAGCGGCGAGATTGAACAGCACCAGCCCCGCCGCTGATCCGGCCGCGAGCGCTTTGTTTACGTCCATCTTAGATCTCCCCTGTAGAGTTAGGTGACCTCTGCGTGCTCAAGGAATGTTAGGTAGTCAGCCGAAGGCGCTTCGATCACCTTCGCCTCGGGAGCGCTGGCAACAACCTTGCCAAGTCGCACCTGGTATCGTTCGTAATCGTCATATAGATCTTCCAAAGCGATAAACGCGTCTTGGAATCGTTGAAACAGCTTTGAAAAGAACGAGATCAAATAGACGCGCGTGCCTGCGTATGCGGCTACCCGTATCCCCTCGATGAGCGGGTCCACATCGGAATCAAGGTCTGATACGACAATCAGCGCAGAACGCTGCCGTGGCGGCTCTACCGAGTGAGCGATTGCTTGGTACGCTGAGGAGCGCTGTAGCTCCTGGAGGTACCCCTCCTTGCGCGCATAGAGATACGAGATCACTTCTCTAAAGCGCGCGCCGTCTCGGGCATCCTTCCGTGAAAAAAGCTCCTCAAAACGCTGTACCTCGACACTCGTTATTCCGGACTTCGTTCGCGTCGGCGTTCGGAGTCGGGGTTCCGGGCGCGAGCGCTCCAGTGAACTCACCCACCGCGAAACGTGGGACGGCGTCTCGCCGAGCGCCAGAGGGGCAACGCTCTCTTTGTCATACGTCATGACGCTCATCAGACTCTCGTTATTAGAGGCAAAGCGCGCAACGTATTCGACGATCTGCGCTGAGAAGTCGCGAGCTATTTGTCCGGCTGCGGCGCCGTCCAGCCCGCCGCTCTGGTCCACGACCACCGTGATTGGCGCCCCAAACCCAATCCCGCTGTCGTCAATCTCAGCAAAAAAGACCTTCGTCATCAATTCGTCGAGCTTGGCTGAGGTCTTCCAGTCAATGCGGTTGCGCGGATCGGTGGAGGCGTAGGGTCGCACGTGCGAGAGTTCAAATCCGGTCCCCGTTTGCGGCCCCGCACGGGTGCCATATCCGGGCGCGTCCGTTCGTGCGCTTCCTGATTGCCGGTCTCCGCTCGCCGGACCTCCGACGGCACCCGATCGTCGCCGCTTGGTCGCAGCAGGACTAGTCGCGAAATACATCGTGTGAGTAAAAAGGTCATTTTCGAAGCTAAAAGCAGAACGATTGATAGTGAGACCGACATCTCGCGCCGCGACAAGACGGTAGCGCACTTTGGCGTGTTCGCCCCTCGAGAGCAACAGCTGGGGGGGCTCAACGGGGCCGGCGCGCGCAAAATCGTCGGGAATGAGATCGATAAATGACCCACCGACGTTTAAATTAGCACACAGCGAGACGCACACAGCAACACGCACGTCCTTCTCGCCCGCCTCATAGATGGCTTCGCGCTGGATGTCTAAGTCGAGCTGATGGACGGTTGATCGAAAGGAAAGCAAGCGTGCTGCAACGTACAGCCCTACGCCCAGTGCCCCTATCGTGTAAAACCAAAGATCCAGAATCGCGCCGAGGAAGACTAGGAGTCCTGCCAAAGCCAGAAGGGCGTACGTTCTTTGCTTTATTTTCATTGATCTGCGAGGTTTATGGGGACCTCGCCGAGGAGATCGGTGATAACCCCCACGTTCGTCACGCCGCTGAATTCAGGCTCGCGAGCAACGACGATGCGATGGTTGAGAACGGGCCTGGCGACGCGTTTAACGTCTTCCGGAATAACGTAGTCTCTGCCGCGGACGGCCGCCAAAGCTCGGGAACACGCAAGCAGGGCGAGCGAGCCACGCGGGCTTGCAGGCAGTCTGAGGTTCGGGTTATCCCGTGTGCGTGCAATGAGGTCGGTAATATACCAAATCACTTTCTCATCGACGTGGATGTTTCGTACGATCTCGATCATGCGCAGTAGCGTGTCTCTGTCCGTCACCTGCGTCGCTTGAAACGCGACGTGGCCCCACGCCGTGAGGAGCTTGCGTTCATCGTCTCGTGTGGGATACTCGACGGGTACCATCATTGCAAACCGATCGAGCTGCACCGTCGGCAGCGGGTAGGTCCCCTCGTAAGGTATCGCGGATTGGGTGGCAATCACCATGAAAGGCCTGTCGAGTTCAAACGTGGTGCCTTCAATCGTGACATTTCTTTCTTCCATGCTCTCAAGCAGGGCCGCTTGTGTGCGCGGGCTCGCGCGATTGATCTCGTCTACCATAACAATATTCGAGAAGATGCCCCCTTTCCGAACGTGGAAGTCGTGGGTCATCTGGTCGTACACATAACTGCCGATAACGTCAGACGCGAGGACATCGGGAGTAAACTGCTGTCTGTTGAACACACACCCCAACGTCTGGGCGAAGAGCTTCGCGGTGGTTGTCTTGGCAATTCCCGGGTTGCCGACGAGCAGAATGTGCCCTTCAGCTAGCAGACAGAGCAGCAGCGCCTCAACCAGGTCGTCCTTGCCGATGATGTATCGGCCAAGCTCTTGTGTGATGCGCCGTGCCGTGTTTCGCACAAGGATGACGCCGTCTGAAACGTCCATAAAGCTCGCTGGTTCGTGGTTGTTCACGGGCGTCTCCGTTGCTGGGGTAATCGCAAGTTGTTAAACAGCTCTCTAAGGCGCAACCGGCTCCACCGCGGGTGGCGCTCCGCTATCAGACCCATTATTGTCGCCTCGTCGAGCGGGACCTCGACAACATCCGGACGCTGCTGTTCTGTCTTTTGTCGACGCCTCGACGCCACGACACCGAGCACAAAAAGCCCAGTAGCGCCCAGGACAAAAATGAACTTGGTTGCGTCGCTTGACATGATGTCGCCATACCCGGCGCTCCAAAGAGGTTGTTGCACGTAATGCGATTCATCGAAGATGATCGGCGCCGTCGTATCGCCATTAGTAAGATTTGCGATGATGTTCTCGTAAAGTTTTGCATTGTCTCCTTTGTCGAGCATCCCGTTAACAAACACGCTTGGATCTGAAAGGAGCATTATTTTACCATTGCCGTAACCGAGGTATGCGAGCACGGGCTTTTCCCCCGTTGTTGCACTGCTGCCGTTTTGGGGGGTTCCTATATCAGCTGGCGTAGCGATGAGGTAGCTTGACGGACCACTTCTTGCGAGCACGGCTATGTTGGATGGGTACGACGTGCCGTTGATGTCCAGCACCGTGCCATAGTCAAAGTAGACGTGCTGCACGTCGGTAGTAACGTTTGAGGGGGAGAAGAAGCTTATTTCCGGAAACGCGCTGCCCCCCCAGTTGCTCATCACATCGACCAGCAGTGACTGGTTAAACCTGACCGTATCGCCGAGCCCAAGCCCGTCGAGTACGGGGTTGGCATTGCCGAAGTCGGCTGCCAACAGGAGGGACCCCCCGTTCTGGACGAACGCCTTGACGTTCGCTATGTCACTTTGCGTCATGTTGACATTATCGCTTGGATTGAGCATAACGAGCACGCCTCGGTTCTCTGCGCCGAGGCCTTCCAGGGAAAAGGCCGAAGACACGGGGCGGTCTTGCGGCGACGCGCTCAGGTCTTTGATACGTGAACACCCGTTCCATTGAGCGTTGTAGGTGCTAAAGTCCTCCGTCGTGGAGTTAAAAACCGGCACGCTGACGACGAGGGCGACAACAATAATGATCGCGCCGATGACGTAGATGGGCTTCACGTCTCATCACCTGTGTCCTGTGCCCTGCCGCCGATCACGGTAAGATCCTTGAATGCCGCTTCCACGTGCGTGTCGGTCATCTCCCGGCCGCTATAGCTCGCCAGCTCGTAGAGCTGGGTAAGTTCGCGAAAAGCCTGCGCGTCCCGCAAGCGCTCCTCGATAATCGCGAAGACCTCCCAGTGCGACAAACTCGATTTGAGCGCAATGTTTCTGGGTTGCGTGATCAGAATGAGTGCGCCGCGATACGCCGCGATAATTGCACCGTTCCTGTCTCCAGCTTTATAAAACTCGCGCGCGCGGCCCATGACGTCCTGGACCCTATAACGCGTCTCTTGTTCGATTTCAACCCTCGATTCAAGACCGGTCGGAACCACGTCCGCCAACTCAGCGGGCGCGCGCACCTCGGCTTCGGGCGCGGCTGTCTCAGCCACCGTCGTGCGACGTGCTATCGTCCGGGAAACCCCGAAATAAACGATAATCGCTGCCGCCAACAGTACCGTGGCGGCGGCGGCCACTCCCGTAAAGGACCCGAAGAACGCCGCAACGTGCGTTCCAAGCAATGGCTCAACGATCGAGTCGCTCCGGGCCTCACCCAGTGGGTGACCGGCTGGCTGAAAAACGGTATAAAAAGTCGCACCGCTCGGCTGAAACAGCGATCCGAGATAGTCTGGAAGCGTCAAGCCGTAGTTCATTTCATATGTGCCGTTCGCATCAGTTTCCGCATACGTTGCCACTGTACCGTCGACGTATAACGCCACGGAAGCATTGCTCACGGGCTCGCGATCGGTCGCAACGGTGCCGGTGAAGCTTACGCCATTTCCAAAGAGCGAACCCGCACTGGCATGCAGCACGTTCGTAGCGCTTACGTTCTTCACGAGAAGGGTTGCGTTGCTGCTGTTGGAAGCTTTGTACGGCTGATCCAGGGGATCATAGCTCGCGTAGATCGCATAGCGTCCTGGCGTGACGCCGTCCACGAAATAGTCGTACGTATAGGCCCCCGTCGCATTTGTCTGCGCCGCACCGATCGATCGCGCGCCGAGCATTATCACTACCGTGCCATTGGCCACGCCCGTCTGATTGCCGTTGACGGTGCCGCGCACCTGCACGTAATCGGCGTAACGCGCGATGCTGTGATTCAGTGCGATAGTCGCCGTGGTGTTTTGAAACGCGACGCTCGTGACGTTGGTTAGCTGACTATCGAGGAGGGTGACATACGTGTCAAATGTTCCCTGGACCCTGGCGTAGTCTGACATGTCGAGTCCTGCCTGATCGACGGGGGGGCTGAAGATTATGTCATTCGTCGCGTTAATCTGATCCCTGAGCGTCTTAATATCGGCGTTGAGCCCCTCCATCGCGACGGCGTTCTGAGCGCTTTGACTCGTGTTTGAGCTGTTCGCCCCCTGGGTGCTTGCTGCATAGAGTCCTTCATATCGCTTTGATTTATTAATAAGCTGACTGTACACGGTCTGGGACGCGGTCATAGCGCTGAGCACCGTAAGGTTTCCAGCTCCCGTTTCGTTGTGGTTCTTCGCCGTAGAACTGTTTTCCCACGTATAGAACCCGTTCACCACTGTCGAGTAATTAGCCAAGCTTGCATTTGCATCAGAGAAGTTACTCGTGCTAACGTTCTGCAGCACCTCGACCGCGCGCGTCTCGAGATCCAAAAACAGCGGCAGCTGGTAGGGAAAATAGAAGCCAGATCCTGATTGTGCGGCCGAGGGCTCCACCTGCGACGGAAAACTCTGCGATGCGGGTTGCGCTGCCGCAACGAAGAATGAAACCGCCAAAAGAACGCTCACAAAGAGCGCTGCTTTTCTCGCTGCACGTGCCATGAAACAAATCCTTCCCTACTCGAGTCTCAGTAATAGATAGCCCTGATGCGGAAGTAAACGATAATAACAACAACTATGACCCAGAACACTATAAAAAAGCGCAGGTTCTTTCGCCACACTGCAGCGAGAAAGAGCGGTCTCGTCAGCTCGATAACGATGAGGAATTCCGACACCAATAAGACCAAAAAGACGTCTATCGCATAAACATTGAGCAATACCATTGTGAGCGTCGTAAAGAAAACCAGCAGTGTGAGTGTATATGCAAATCGCTGAGCGCGCGTCAGGTCCATCCGTTGAACCGCCAAAGCTACCTTTCGCAAGCTCCTACAAAAGCGTAACTGCGGCTATTGCAGGCTCGCACAACAAGGTCGCGCATCGCAATCCTTTGCCTGAGCAACCCAGCCCGCCAGGTAGTCTTACGCGAGCGTCACGTTTACCCAAAAATACACGTCACGATACGGGGTATTGAGGTCAGGCTCCTTGTAAAGCGTGAACTCCATCTTCATGCCGTCTCCGATCCTGTCAGGGGTTAGAGAGACGTTCTGCTGCCAAGTTTGCCCATTCCCGAGCGCGATCCGTTCGGTGTCCAGCGTGGTCGCATTGCCGCTGTCATTGAGTTTTACGGCCAACACGTAGCTTGCTTCGCTGTTTTCTCGGTTGGTTACACCAACAACGACTGATCTCGTTTGGCCCAAGGTGAATTCCTGGGGGTAGTCCCTTGCTTGGCCGTACGGCCCTAGGACGTACAGTTCGGTGGCGTCCTCGTTAGTGGGCGTCGCGAGCAAGTAGGCAAAAACAGAGGCCGAAACGACGAGAGAGGCGATTGCAATCAAGGTAAGGCGACGATCGAGCCCGGCGCCCGACTGCGGGAGGGTGACGTTGCCAGCGGCGCGTACGTCCGCGAAGCGAACGGTGAAGCGATCAGCTTTCGCAAGCGCGTCACGGCGCTTCACGCTTATCCACGAGCAGGCAAAAGTCAACACCAACGCGCAGGCGACAACCGGTCCCAACTGAATCCCCCACGGGGTGTAGTTGAGACCGATGCCAATGAGGGCCATCAAGCCGATGCTGAATGCAAAGGAGAGTGCTGCCCGCTCTGCGTTGCTTAAATCGTTGCTGTGGGGGAACAACGCCGCGACAAAGACGTAGCCAGGCACCGAGAGGATGAAAACAAGGGTCGTTACCACACGCGCGCCGGAAGCGTTGAGGTACGGGATGACGATACACGCAAGCGCGATGGTGGTCACAGCTACCGCGATCGTGATGTCAAAATGCTCCTGAAGTACACCGCGCACCGGGATACCTGTCCGCCATTGAGACTCTTCGTCGCTCGGTTTCTGCGTTGTCATGCGTTCCGGCGTCTGCGTGTAAAGATCTTACTTGCGTATCACTGTCGGCCGGGGAAGCCCAGCAGTAGCACCCTTCATTAAAAACTGCGCGTTGAGTTGCACGCTTTTTGCGTTGATATGTCTTTTTTGCTATATCAACGTGCTGCGGTTCGGCTCAATCGCCCGTGACACACCGTCGAGGAGCTAGCGCTGCAGTCTGAGAACGTTTGCAGCCTCAAAACAGAACTGCACGCAGGACTGGTGTTCCGTCACTTGAAACGCGGTTCAGAAAGTGACACGTAGCCCCCCCCCACTGTTGCACGTCTTTGCTGCTTGCGATGCCAGTATCGCTCAGACGTCGGAAGGATAGGTGTGTCGCGCGCGACACGCAGAACGCCTCGTCGCCCACCGCACAAGCTATTTGCAACGGTTGTTGCGGAGACCGCGCGTGAGAGTCGTGTTGCATCGCTTTCCGCATTACATAACCCACAGTGCTTTGGTATCGCCAGTATCATAGATCAGATTCACGGTCCTGTCATATTGGAGCTTGTTAAGATCCCCTGCTGTGGTGTTGCTAAGTCCCCATACCCCAAGTACTGAGCTTCCGCTTAAAACGGGATTATTACTTACAGAAAGCTGCCGCTGCTCGGCGTACAAGATAAGAGTGTCTTTTCCCAGCGCTGCCCGAAACGTCGTATTGTTGTCGTAGCCAAGATGAGGAGGCACGAACACATTAGGCACGAAGAGCCAGCCTTGTGTTGGTATATGGCCTATCGGCATCGCGATCTCGGCGTATCCCGTCGTGCATCGGGCATTCCCTATAGCCCACTGATACGCCGCATAGTCCTGATAGGTATATTCCCAATTCGGTTGGAGAATCCAAGCCGACCGAAAGACAACAACCGACCCAGCGACAAATGAGGCTGCGATGAGAGCGCTGATCAGCACCACGCCGGCCTTTTTCTTGTTCACCGCCGACAGCGGCAGCGCCGCTAACAGGGGGACTGCCAAAAACCCTGGATTTGCGCCGAACAACCTGCCGACTGTCGTAAGTCCTGCGCTGGCGAAAGTGAGCGCGTACGCGACGAAACACACCACGCACGCGACCGCGATGATGAAGGCGTTTGTGCTTTCGCTTTGCCTTCTATAAAAGTGGAATACGCTAAGGATCACGCCGACTAAAGCAATAGCGAAAAAGAGCACGTCAATCCCGTACATTTTCAGCGCGAGCTCTACGGTTGCCCACAAACCGGAGCTCAAGACGGGCTGCACCTCATTCGTTCTTGGTAGCGTCGCTGCTTGTCCCGTCAGCCAGTCGATGACCTTGGTGAAGTTGCTGACTGCGGTTTGTGCTGTCCACCAGCCGAACCACACCACAACGCCGATGAGCCCCGCCGTTAACGAGAAATGCGTTATTTTTACCAATCCGCGTGCCTTGCACAGTCGTTCTGCTAGAACGACGCTGACAACAGCGGCTACAAGAATTAGGGAGATGATCGGGTGGGCAAACGTCACCAGCACTAAAGCCGCGACTAGCAATGCGCTAAACCGCACGTCATTTCTCGATCTAAACAGCAAGTAGAAGGCTACGGGCGACAAGAGCAGCGCCGCGGCTTGCGGGTAGAACTCCACGTGGTAGTACGTAAACAACGGAAGGACCCCGATCACCGCCGCCACGAGCACCTGCTCGCGTTTGGCAAAAACGGTGCCGGCAAGGCAATAGATAAAAACCGCGAAAACGACGGAGAGGAGGGGCACGACCAAGCTTGAGGCCGTTTGAGCCGGCAAAGAGGTCAGCTGGGCCATTTCTGCCGCGATTATGTGGCTCACAGGATAGTAATCGCCCGTCGTGAAAGAGCCGGTCGCGAGTATTCTGTTGACGAACTGAAAACTTGAGTTGGGATCGCTCCCGCCATACAAGAAGTAGCCTCGCAAGACAGGCAAGCAAAATATACAGAAAGCACACAAAAGCAGGCCGAGAAAGGAGAAGGTGAAACTGCTGTATTTTTTGCAGTGGGCTTGCCAAATGATCGAAACAATGAAGGCAGAGGCCGCGCCAAAAATGAAGATCCAGAACCAAAAAGCCGCCGCAAAAATATCGACTTCATAATGCTCCGGCTTGACCAAGAGCGTCAGTAGCGCAAGAGGGACTAGAACGAGGCCAGAGGTAGTAAGCAGCTTAATTACCGTTTCTTGCGACCACGCACCCCTGGCAACAAACCGATTTCGGCTAAAAAACGCCACCGTGTCACCTTGCGCATGTTGTTGCACTCGCACTGCTTTATTTTTTCGTTTTCCCGGGGCTTTTAAAGCATGGCTAGTTCTTGCCAACGGAGATTTCGCTGAGCCTGAGTTCTGGCCGCGTCCACGAGGTACACGCCGCTGAAAGAGCTACATCCTGACGGCCAGCGTCAGTTGTCAGCACGACACGCTTTGAGCACGCTTCCCCGATATCGTGACTGCAAGCCGAAGACGCACACCGGTAGATCCAATATCTCGCCAGAAGCGCGCATTCCAACGAATCGCGCGTGCGACGACGCAGAAGCGTACCTTTGGAGACCGGCGAGCGCGGAGTTACCCTAGCGGCCCCACCAGCCCATTCACACACCGGCGCGATGTAACCAGCGGCGCGCGGATGGCGTGCACACCGATCTGCACCAGCCCCTCGGCCTGGACACGTTGGCAACAGCATTCACCAAAGGGCTTTACTTTGATGAGGAAACTATTGCGACGTAGCGCATGAACTGCACGGTAGTTCAAGTTGGAACCAATTCGCTGTCAACCATGTTTCCAGATGTGACCATCGAAAACTACGTGGACGGAGATTTGCCGTACGGCGGAGGGTGGAACGTAGCGCTCACGAATCATCTAAAACAAGCCTCAGATGAGTTCACATATGAGTGCTGGATCATGGAAAAAAAAGCGGAAACGCCGCTTGCGTGGGAGCGAAACGGAATAACATTTCGGCTGTTTCCGGCAACTCGGCTAAGATACATAGGCGAATGGTCGAGAGCTCTGCTGCGCCAAGCAACACAGGAATCTCAGAAGGAAATCCTTCTGACAGTCCACGGGCTTTTCAACTACACCGCTTTTGCACTGCCGCTCGTTACGTCACGTACACCTATCATCATCCAGCATCACGGCGATCTTGCGGCCGCACAGTACGCTCGCCGCGCCGCAGATCGCAGCAAAAAGATCGGCTATTATATGCTCGATATAGCTCGAGGCGAGTGGTTCTTTGAGCGGGTATCGCTGCCAAAAGTGGACCACTTCTTTACCTTGACTTCTGAGGTCGAAGAATACCTTTCGCAGTTTGTGAGGGCCGAAACAATGCAAAGGCTTTCGATGGGCGTTGATCTTAACACCTTTTTCAAGATCGACAGAGCAGAGGCCATAAAGGCGCTCGGTCTTGATCTCAACAAGCGGTATGTTTTGTACGTTGGCGCAATGCTTCCTGTAAAAGGAATCGACTACCTAATTCGAGCGCTTCCTTTGATCTTGAAGCACTTCCCCAATACCATCTTAGTTCTGGTAGGCGCGGGACGCCTAAAAACGAAATTGAGCGAACTGATCAAACACTTGGGCATCGAAGATAAGGTGCTGCTCGTACCTCACAACGATGCTGATAGATACGTGGGCCACGACGTACTGCCCCTTTACTACAATGCTGCTGACGTCTTTGTATTGCCCTCTTTGCTCGAAGGTCTGAGCGTCGTGCTGCTTGAAGCGCTCGCGTGCGGCACGCCGATAGTTACAACAACTGCTACTCACGTCATTGAGCAGCTTGGCGACGGCATCATTATCCCCCCTAAGAGCACGGGTGCCATTGCGGATGGGGTGATAAGCGTTCTTGGCGACAAGTATCCGCGGATGGTAGATCGAGAGAAGTTACGAAGATCGTACGACTGGAAGCACATCGCAGAGAAGCATCTGGAGGTGTATGCCAACCTCTTTGCTAAGTACTATGAATGAAAAAGGATTTATGCAGTGCTCTGGATTGACGATTAAGGCTGCGAAAAAAGGACGTTGACTGGTACCCTGACACGCAGGCCCGATATCGTATGCCAGGTGGAATGCGACGATCGCTTCCCCTGGGGCTTCGAGGTTGCATTCTCCTCACTAACGCACGACCTTTCCGCGGGAGACTATTTTTTCATCACTTGCACCCACTACGTTATGTGGGAGCGAAAACGCCAAAAAATAATCTACGACGCGCTCAGGCTGTACTGTCAGGTCCGGTCGCTATCACGAGGGGTTCCTAAGGGGGTAGGCACACGCGCTTTTCGAAGCGCCCTCACATTAGCGACAGCAGGCGCGTCTGCCGTGCTCGCTCATCTTTTTGCGCAAGGTCAGCCGCGTTCATATTTTTGGCCATTCCGTACCTCGTCGCGATGGCGATATTGGTCCTTTGGTTCTACATCCAACTTCCCAAACACTAGGAGGAGACGCTCTCAGACAGTGCCTCTATTCTCGCATTCATTTTCAAGGCGGAAGCTGAGTTTAGGACACGAGGCTTTGCATATCCGGCCGTAATACGGCACGGATGGAATCTCCCGTGGCCGGGATCGATGCAGTTCTACGTGGGATTTGGCGTTTCAGCTGACGCTAGTCCCGTACTATTTGGTCGGGGTCAGCATCCAAAATTAGGCCGCGGGAGATTGAATGGTATTTGTCGCAACCGTACTTCGCGAGCATAACAAACGATTACAACGTGGCGTGGGACAGCGTGGACGAGAATAATAGGGGGATCTTAGAGCTGCCAGTGAGTCTCGGCAATATCTCAGCCTATGGATTCGCGAGCAGGAAAAGAAGCTGATCAAAAATGTGCCAGATAGCGGTGTAGTAAGCTGCTACATCCATCCTCGGAATTCTTTTTCTCCAATAAAGGAGTGGGTAAACCATCTCAAAGAGCATATAGCACGCGCTTCATTTCCGCCCAAGCTGCCTTCGAAATCTACAAAAGCGAGTCAACTGAACGCCAGTTCGCTGAAGCTGTCCATCAACAGTCGAGATGCGGGTGACTCGATAAGTGCGCTGAGGGTGCTGCATAGTCTCCCAATTCCCAGGTTGAACAAATGACTTCACGCGCCTCGTTCTCGAGCATATCGCGGCGAAGTCCTCAGCCGCGCGTGGTATTTTGATATCCCGCCAACTAACGCGTAGTTGTATACGAAAAGAAACCCGCTGAGAGCGGACTATATCAATAGCAAAGACAAGGTACAGAAACACATATCGTTCCGATTGTCAAGCGGTTTCGCTTAAGCGAAGATCGCGCATAGGTACGCACAAAGAAGCACGTCTAAGCGACATTTTAGGAGAAATGCATGAACACGGTAGAGACCCTAGCACGCAACACAGCGGCGCTCTTAGCGGCAAATGTGTTGAATCTAGGGTTGGGCCTTGTGTACACCGTGTATGTGGCGCGCTTTCTCGGCGCTGCGGGATTTGGAACACTCAGCTTTGCGTTAGCATTCACGGGCGTTTTTGGTGTCGTTGCCGATTTCGGACTGAACGCCCTGGCCACCCGGGAGATCGCCCGGGACCGATCACTTGCAGCCAAGTACCTGAACAATGTTGCTACGATCAAGATCGTGGCCGTTGTGGTAACGGTCGCGATGATCGCAGGAACGATAAATCTGCTCGGTGGTTCGCAGCAAACAATAGAGGTCGTTTATCTCTTCGCATTATACGTCGTCTTTACTTCTTTTGCCTCGTTGTTTTACGCCGTATTCCAGGCGTTTGAGAAGATGGAATATCAGGCAATAGGCATCACACTCAACAGCGTTCTTATGGTAGCTGGAGCATTGATCGGAATACATCAACATTTTGGGGTTACTGGGTTTGCAGTGATCTACGCCGTTGCTGCCGCGGCTGTTCTTGTCTATGCATTTGCAGCGTGCGTTAGCAAGTTTGTGGTGCCGCGCCCCCAAATCAATAAAGATTTCCAGCGTGACTTGCTGAAGGAGGCGCTCCCTTTTGGCTTGTCGGCGATGTTCATAACGGTGTATTTCTACATAGATTCCATCATATTGTTCTTTATGAAGGGCGATATTGCGGTCGGTTGGTACAACGCCGCGTACCGGCTCGTATACGCGCTCAGTTTTCTCCCAAATCTATATTTTGCCGCAGTCTACCCGGTGATGTCTCGACTGTGGCTGACGTCTAGAAGCGCACTTGGATCCGCCTACGGAAGTTCGTTTAAACTTATGTTGGCGATTATATTCCCAATCACAATTGTTACGATGCTTCTTGCTGGTAAAATCG
Source organism: Methanomicrobia archaeon (assembly GCA_015661395.1). Taxonomy (GTDB): domain Archaea; phylum Halobacteriota; class Bog-38; order Methanoflorentales; family Methanoflorentaceae; genus Methanoflorens. The sequence goes on from JACWML010000016.1 coordinate 30,369, forward strand.
TGTCACTCGTCTACGGCGAAGGGTACGCAGCATCGACTGCCGCTTTGCAAATTCTTATATGGGGCATCTTCTTCGCCTACCTGAATTGGGCTCATAGCACCGTACTGAATGCGACGAATAGGCAACGAGTCGTTGCTGCAATCGTTTTTGTTTCTATGGTACTCAACATAGGACTGAATCTCTTCTTAATCCCCAGATGGAGCTACATTGGGGCAAGCACTGCGATGGTGGCAACGGAATTCTTCAACTTCACGTTCCTTCTATGGTATGCAAGAAGCATTTTTCGTGACCGATTCTCATTGTATGGCGGAGTTAAGCTGGTCGGTAGCGGCGCTCTGACAGCATTAGCTGCGATTTACATCGCCCGGCTGAGCATAGTACTGGCAGTTGTCTGCGCTGCAGCAGTCTACACCGCAGCGATTTTCCTCTCTGGCTTTTTTTCAAAGGAAGAACGTTCGATGATGAGAAGCGTTCTCCCTCGCATCTGGTGAGAAGTGAGCTGAAGAACCGATCAAACAGCAGGGGCGATAACGAAGAGCCCCGGCCCATCTTCACGCAGACTGCCGCCAATGCTGACAATTAGCTTTAGCTGCATCATATCAATTCATCGTACACTTTCAAAGTCTCATGCACAGTTTTTTCCCAGGTGAAGCACTTACTATATTCCGATGCTGCGTGGATAATGCGTTGTCGCAGCGAATCCTCGCTTAAAATCCGATAGAAGATCTCGGCCATGTTCTGCTCGCTAGTCGCCTTAGCGCAGCACATACGGACCTCATCAGGAATGTGCGCGTCGGCGCGTATTACCACCGGTACGCCGCATCGCTGTGCTTCCAAAATGGGTAAACCAAAACCCTCCCACTCGCTTGGAACCGCGAGCACATCTAATGAGTTGTAAAAATCAACTATTGCTTCCTCGGGGATGCCCCCATGAAACTCTATTGCTGAGGTTAAGCCGAGACCCTCCACAAGCTTGATAAGCGTCCCATACTCGGACCCGCCTTGACTGCAAATCCTCAGCGTCACCCTAAGTGCGGGATAGCGTTTTTTCAGATAATGAAATGCCATAATGAGGTAATCGACTCGTTTCCTCGCATCGAGTTTCCCTATGAAACCGATAACGAGCGGCGTTCGCTCGTCCCTTGCTTGCGGAACAAATTTCTCCGCGACTCCCAAATTGACGACCCGTATCTTTTCGGGCGGGAAGTGCAAATAGTCGATTAATTCTTGTCTGGTTTGGATAGATGCAGCCAGCACTCTGCTGCAGTACTTCCCAACCTTGTAAAAGTACGGCGCGGTCAGTCGGACGTGCCAACTGTTTCCTTTTTTGTACAGCAGAGTGGCGAGATCGTGGTACGATACCACAGTAGGCTTTCGAAGCAAAGGAAAGCACAGCGCATCAACTGGCGCAAAGGCGTGAAAAAGATCGACACTGCTCTCACGCTTCAAGAGTTCTCTAGGCATGAGCACGGTATGAACGGCCAACTCGCGCAACGCGCTTGACCTCTCCCAGCCGATCAGCTCAGTGTCGTATGTCTTGCTGAGTCCTGCGATAAGCTCACGGGTATATCGTTCGAGGCCCGTTCCGAGTTCAATCGCAGAGAAGACATCCGCTGCGACAGCAATTCTCACGATATCTCCGTGTTTCGCTGAACTAGTCGCGCTCCTTTCACTCTTTTCGTCCTATGCCTGCTGTATCTTGTGACCTGCCCTGCGCCACCGGCGGGTACCGCGGCGCGCACAAACGGCAAGAATTAACAGACATTTCCCTCCCAAAGGCGACCGGTTCTTTTCGACGAGTCACCACATGCGCAGCTATCAACCGCAGAGCTCTTATAGGGTTATCGATGCTTCCTGTTCAGCGCCCATTTAGCATCTTTCTTACGCTCTCGCTTAAAGCCCCTGTTCATCAACCATGTGTGCGAGGCTCTAACCGCAGCTAGCTTGCCAACTGCAACGGCAGAAGCTTCGGTGTAGCCCAGTATTGGCCCTACTTGTGACTATTTCGCCCCGGCGCCAAAACACTGTGAAGCAGATTCCTGCGGGAAAGCTGACTGAATTCGATCTAGCATTTCAGGATAAAGCTCATTCAACGTTGCACGAGAAAAAAGAAAAACAACTCCGTCAACAATGGGATAGTTTTCACCACACTTGCGACAGCAGAAGACGCCCTTTCTTCGGCCGAGTTTTGTTTCAGCGTTACTGCTTAGGCACTCCGGACACACAATAACGTCTTCTATGCCAAGATTCATGTTCTTGGCGTTTCCCGCCTTAAAACAGCATCCCGACACGCCACCGCCAAACAAATGCCGGGCGACTCGTTTGAGGTAACTTTTTTCGTCGAACAAATCAGTCTCAAGCGGATTTCTTTTTAGCGATTTCAAAGTTTTTACGAAAACTTCGTTCTTGTCAAAGGTGCTTAGCGCGCTTCTCCACGAGCCAAGCGATAATCTGTGATTTTCGATGATGCCGTATTCAGCTTCGTTACAACTCGGATTGCCAAACAAAGCATCAGAGAGAGTTCTTATCTTGCTCTTTGCGAGATTCTCCGGTGAGTGAATCTTGCCTACCTTATATAAGTCAAAACGCATTTTGCCGCCAAGCGGTTCCTCGTCAAAAAAAAAGCATCCGCCTGGCGCGAGAACGCGATACACTTGTCGGGCGACGGGCGCCGGATCTGGAAAATGGTGGAGCGCTTCATAGCAGAATAAGAACGGAACAGAATTGCTCAGAAACGGTAAGTTGTACGCGTCACAGCAAATCCTGAGCGGGGCACGATCGTAATGAAGGACTCCCCCGTAATAATCACAACTCTTTAACGAATAGAAGGAGATATCAGTCGCGGCGCCATGACAGCCTAGTTCATTTTCCATTGCGAGCGAACGTTGACATCGCTCTGCGCCTATCTCGACGTAAGGAGAGGTTGTAATACCCCGTTCTTGCAGCCTCCCTATTTGATCGTAGGTCTTGGCGACTCTATTGCGAACAATTTCTAAGAGCTTTTCGCCACTGAATTCGTCATCGAACTTCTTTTCTCCCAGCACTTCCTGCTCGTAGAGCTTCTTTCTAAATTCGATTTCGCCCTTCTTCGCGCCCACTGGCTGCTGCATAGAGTGAACCTTCTGCTCGAGACGTGTGCTGAGGCGTTTAAGCTGTTTTTCTTATAGTGCTTAAGGTCTTTCCTAAACCACGTGAAGCCACGTGAGCCGCGAACGATGACGCGCTGGTGCGCGCACTGACTGGCGGATACCAAGCGCTTCAACAAAACAAATGTGATCCGCTTCAAGAATTCCAAATACGGAGCTTCTTGAAGACAGCTATTGAATTAGCTTCGATGTCTGTCGTTTTAGCCTTCTTCTGTCAGCAGTTCAAGCATCTCCCTCGCCCCGAAATACGTCTACGAAGAAGAAAGGTTTTTGCCAGTTTTTAAGTTGCTGGCCTTCACGAAGCATACATTCAATACGCAATAACGTAAGCAAGAAGCGAATGAATCGAGAGCAAGCTAGTTATGTAGGCAAAACGCAGCGCAGTTTCACGCACCTGAAGTGGTTAGCTTGGTAAGAGTAAGTGTAATCATCCCTACGTACAACAGAGCTCGAACCATTCGAAGGAGCGTCGAAAGCGTTCTCAACCAAACCTACCAGGATTTTGAAATATTGATCGTGGATGACGGCTCCACCGATGAGACCTTTGAGGCATTAAGGCCCCTCGCGCAACACCCAAAAGTGAAGTATCTTCGCTACGACAAAAATAGGGGACACCAAGCGGCGCGCAATAACGGAATAAAAAATGCGCGCGGCGATTACGTTGCATTCTTGGATTCGGATGATGAGTGGACTCCTCTGAAACTAGAATTACAGCTGCGAGCACTTCAAGACGCCCCCGCGAAGTGTGTTGCCCTCACAGGGCTGTGGAAGATCGCGAATAACGCACCGGCTGAGGAGCACCTCAAGAAGTACAACGGATATGTGTTTTCTGAAATGCTCGCCGCTCACGGACCGACTTACTCTTGTTTGCTTGTGCCAAGGGAGTGTTTCAGCAAGATCGGGTTTTTGGATGAACGCGCTATCGCGAGCGGGGATTGGGACACGTGCATATCTCTTGCAAGATATTATGAATTCATTACTGTTGAGGATCCGTGCGTGATCATTCATTTCGGGGAGCCCGATTCGGTCACCCGAAACAAACTCAGAAGCGCTTTAGGCTATCTGTACGTCGTTGAAAAGAATCGGGAGGACATGCTACGGTTTATCGGAAAACGCGGTTTGGCAAAGCATTATAGATCGATTGCGCTCCTTTTTGCCGACGCAGGCGAGTTCCTCCGCTGCAGAGCGCAGTTGTTAAAAGCATTCAGGCTTGATGAGAAAAACCCCGAGACCTTTCTTCTAGCGTTCTCCACGTTGTTTGGAAGGAACGCATTTGAATTCACCAGACGGCGTGGGACCATGGTGAAAAGAAGTTTACGAAGCAAGCTTGCATCAGTTTAACCGGCACTTTGGCCTGAATCTCCGCCCTTGGTTCAATCGCGCGAGATGGTAACAATCCCACACACTCAAACCGTGAGCCTCAGTGCGCGTCGCATCAGATTTGATCGCTCCCTCAATACGCCGGCAGAACGATTTAAGGTCGCCAGGTTGCAGCGATTCTCGTTTCCTGAGATGAGAATAAACGAACGAGTCCAGAGCTCATCTGTCAAGCTGTCTGCCATTTCGGCGGAGCATAATTTCTGACAGCGGGATAGTGGCTATCCCTCCGACGTAAGCCGTGCGACATTTTTAGCGTGTTCGTCGTTTTTTTCTCTGAGGCACTCAAAAAGGACACTCCGCAGACTATAGAGCCACAATGATTAGCCAGGGCCAAACGAAGGTTGATACCCCTCCCAATAACTATTTTATCAAAATAGCCTTGTGTCCGCCATTGGTTGAACGTTCACGCAGATGGTGACTATTAGCTATCGTATCGAAGCGCCGAAACAAGCAGAATGCGTGTTCACCTCCTGCTGCACGCACAATGAGGGTCTGAATGCATTAAGCGTGAGTGTTTTAGAGAGGTTAGCCTGTGACTCTAACGAGTCATTCACTGACTAAAAGAGACGTCTTTTCTGGGGGGAGTAAGTGCGTTGAGGATTACGACGCCAAATCTCACCGACACATTTGAAGGACGGTTACGCATTATGCCTCGATCTGCAGGGATGCAGTGTTTTACAACATCCTCAAGAGGAACTGCGTGACTGAGGCTCACCGAAGATTTCAAACACTTCAAATAGAAGGGCAGCCGTGGTTTTTTATTGCATGGAGGATTCAGGCGGGTGGCTACAGGGGATTCACTATTTCCGGGCCATTGCTATCATCGAGATCGTCACATTCCACGTGGTCGGGGTCGGCGCACTAGCGCCCAATCCTCTATGGATAACCGTAGCGCTAAGGGCATTTACGTCCTTTGGCGTCCCGCATTTTATCTTCATATCGGGCGTTGTTCTGTACAACAAATACAATAACGGTTTTTCACTTTCTGCGTTTTATAAAAGGAGATTTAACGCAGTCGTGCCTCCGTATTTAGTCTGGTCAACGTTTTACTTCGCTGTTTATTACGTCGTTCCGACGGTCTACACCTTTATTCTTCACCTACCGACCGTCCACGGATCGAATCAAAGCGTCGTTACACTTGCGAGCACGTACTTGGAAGTGCTGATTGTCGGGTATCAGTTTCTGTGGTTTGTCCCCGTACTAATACAGCTGTACTTGCTTTACCCTCTCCTCGAAAAGATGTACGCCCGCACGACGAGGCAAAATAGTCAAATCTACATCCTATCATTCCTTTTACTGGCGCAAATCAGTTATGTCTCACTAACAGCGGCGTTTTCCTCCCAGCTCGTTGGTTCATATCTAAGCATTTTATTTTTATCTTACGTTTTTTATTTCGTCCTTGGCTTCTTCATTGCCCGGCACTATGAAGCAATGAAGCAGAGGGTAGCGACATTTAGCTTAAAGAGCATCTCGTTGATGGTTCTCGCCTCGACGATCTACTACTCTATCGTATACTATCACGCCGTATTATCGAGTCCTGCGCCCCCCTATTACACCTTGCTTAGCGTGGTTACGGGGCCGTTTTATTGTCTAGTTCTCATCCTGTTCTACCTGAGAATCAGCACGACGTGGCAGGAACCACGTGGATTCTTTTTGTCGCATCTAGAGAAGATCGGTGAAGACTCGTTCGGAATATTCCTCGTCCATTGGTTTTTTGTCGGAACGTTCACATTAGTGCTGTTCACGCTAGGATTGAGTGCACATAACCTCATCTTGTATCCTGTTTTGTTCGTGCTGACGCTCATATCGAGTTATTTAACTGTGCAGGCCCTCTATCGCCTGCCAATCAGCAACATCATAATTGGAAAACCAAGAAAAAGAGCAGAAAATCCCACAGCGGCATCAAAGAAAGCTTAGCTCACACCACCGCCTTAGATTTCAGACGTCGGTAGTAGATTGTGTCAATTAAGCGAATCGAGATCGTTGCCGCGCGCTTCGGTGTCTTTCTATTCCGTGCTTTCAAGCGGCACGAAGAACGGGCGATGCGCGTTTCAACCATGAAGCTTGTTGTGATACACAAGGAATCAATTCAAGCTTAGCGGTCGAATCGTCTTCCGCTTTGATATCACTCAATCTAAGTGCCACTGGCAACGTCGCGTGACCGCTTTGCGACTTCCTAGGCAATACTTTCTTTACAAAACGGTTTCGCTCAGCGAGTCATGGAATTATAAGTAAGAAGTTGCGTAAATAAGCTCGATGTATGCTGCTGTGCAACGAGATGATGGGACGCTCATAAATATCCGAGGTGTTGAGCACAAGATAAGCAGCGGCGGTCGAACATTCTATTTCGCAGGAAACATCGATGGCCTCGTGCGGAGCGACTACACCATTGAGCGCGATGTAGGGCTTCACGACGTCGTAGGCAATCTCCCTAAATATCTGCCAAGGCTCAATGGACGATATGCCGGCTTATCGGTGCGAGACGGAGTGCTAGAGTTCGCGGCAAGCGACATCGGTGCTGTAGAGGAGCTAAACTACACAGAAACGGATAAGGAACTCCTTGTCTCCACGGACTTTTTTGAACTCGCGCGAGCTAAGGGGCAGCTAGATTATGATCCGTCTGAGGCCCTGTATTTCATCAAGCACGGCTTTTGTCGGAAGGGCAAGACGACCTTCAAAGAGATTTATCGATTACCGCCGGGTGAGGCGTTACAATACAACGTGAATAGCACGATCACAACTGATAGCTATCTAAAGCACTTTTTGGGTGAAAAAGTTACATATGACGCGTTCAAAAACGCACTCAATCACCTGGTAGCTTCTGTCATTGCACTCAATCCTTCGTTCGAAGAGGTCGTCTCGCATAGCGGCGGTGTCGATTCGTCTGTTTTGCTCTCGTTAGTCAAACAAACTAAAGACGTGACAGCTGTCACGTATCGTTTCTCCCCAGCTATCGCGTTCAATGTGCCCGATGTTACTAGATCGGAACGCATCGCGAAGAAATTGCAGGTCGACCACGAGTTTGTCGAGGTAGATTTGGACGAGATCAATCTAGCTTATCTTGATGACGTCATTCGATCAATGCCGTTCGCTGCACACCTTAGCATAAACTTCAAAAAAATGTTTGAAACTCTGCGTGGTCGGAAAAAGAGATTGTGGTCGGGACAGAATTTAGACACACTGTACTTCCACAATTTGTCAACACATGGGGCCATCCATCGCTTCTTGCTTTCAGACTCATATGTCAAAATGTTGAAAGGCGTCAAAGGGTATCAACGGTACCGACCGGCCAAAAGGATCCTTGATGCGGCACTCAAGCGACTGTACAGCTATGAGCTCAAGCAACGCTTTGAAACGCCTGGAACCCTGGAGGAGCTTGTCGAATATTTTTACGATTCCGAGAGTCGTTTGGCTTTGCGAGTCGCTCAAAGGCAGAATGGAGGCCCGTCGCGAAGCACCGAAGCATCTGAAAGCATCAATGTCAGTGAAATCCGAACAAGGTTGTTTGATGAGACGCTTGGAGGGGGGTTTATTACTGGCCAAGATCACAAAATTCAACACCAAGCTAAGAAGCTTTTTGACATGGATATAGTCCTCGCGTATTCAACGCCTAGCATTGTGCACTTGTTGAGGAATCTAAACCTGTCCGCGTTAGACGTGCTTTTTGCAAAGCGTTACGTGTATCATTACGCGCAGGAGCTTGGTTTGTCTAAACACGACTTTCGGTTGAACAACCATCCCCAAACAACTGAAACTTCTCGAAACTGGCTAGAAATTTTCGAATCCACTGGTTTTGGAACAGAACTGAGCCAGAAAGCTAATGACTCAGCGAATCAAATCGGCATCATTCTAGACGTCAAAGATGACCACAGATGGCAAAAACAACTAGCAGTTGTATGGATAAACAAAGTCCGCGAGAATTTAAGCCAGCTAGGCGTGGAGCTCGAATGGCCTATATGCAAAAATACAATAGCGGTGTAGCCGGAGAGCACCAAACTTGAGATAGTTCTCGAAAATTTCCGAGTGTCGATTAACCCTTGCAACTAGTTACGGGCACCATTACCTTATTTCGCTACAACTTACTTGCGTTCTAGAGTCTCACGACCCGATGCGTTTTGTATGAACTGGAAAAAACGTCGCGGGTACCGCAGATTTGACCTGCGCAAGGGACTATATATAAACGCCCGCAAAAAAGATCGCTGCGCTTTTTCATATTGCCCCAGCTCGTAATAGAGAAAACCTAATCTCTCAAGCACAATTGCTTTAGCTTTCGCAGACATTCGATAGTTATATTGTCTCAACGCATTCTCTCGAATGAAGATGTTTTCCTGCATACAAAGCCGCCCTTCTTGGCCTTCAGGCCTTTGGGCACCGTAGAAATTTTGCCCGTGCAATCGATACTGGGCTAAGGGCTCTGCTATATAACAAAACTCATACTTCGCTGCTAAGTCTAGTACGAATTTCCAATCGTTGGCATATCTCAAACTTTCATCGTATCGAATGTCCCCCTGATTTACCCTTTTATAAAGGATAGTCGAGTCGAAAATGTGAGTCCGCTCCAAGAGTTGCGGGAAAACATCCCCGTTTTTCTTTTCCGAGACGCTGCCGATCAATTCACTGTAGCTCTTGCCCACGGGTTGTCCTCTCCCATCTATAACCTCGCCCTCTGTCCAAACGATGAGGTCCTCATTAAATTCTAGGACGGCAAGTTGCTTGCTGAGCTTGTCCCGCATCCAAACGTCGTCCGATGCGATGCAGCCTAGGTATTTGCCTCTCGCCAGATCATTGCCGTCGTTTATCGTCCGCGCGATGCCAAAGTTACGGTCGTGGAGCAATACCCTGATTCTCGAATCATCGGCTTTATAACGCTCAATAATCTCTCTCGATGCGTCGGCCGAAGCGTCGTCGACAATGATCAGCTCAAGGTCGTCAAAATCCTGCCGCAAGACACTTGCTATGGCTTCTGATATGAACCGCTCGTGATTGTAGGAGGTCATGACCACACTAACAACAGGCACGCTTCATCACCCCGGCGACTTCAGCAACTTCATCACGAGTCAAGCAAGGATAAAGCGGCAAAGAGAGTATCTGGTCGCACGCCACTTCGGTTTCTTCAAGTTTCGTCGCATTTGCGACCCATGCGTAGGCTTTCTGTTTGTGAACGGGTATCGGATAGTGAATCTGCGTCTGGATACCAGCTTTTTGAAGGGAGCGCTGGCACACATCTCTTTGGGGCAACCGAACGACGAACAAGTGGTACACGTGCTTCGCATAACCTTTTTCAACCGGCAGTGTGACGTTTGTCCCGTCCAGCAGCTCGACATAGAGTCCGGCCAGCCTTCTTCTCCGTTCGTTCCACTCGTTGAGGTGTGATAGTTTTACCCCTAACACTGCCGCCTGCAGTTCATCCAAGCGGCTGTTGACCGCCACTTCGTCGTGATAATACTTGCGAGATTGCCCATAGTTTCTGAGCAGCTCCACTTTCTTTGCGAGGTCTTTGTTATCTGTGACAACCATGCCGCCGTCGCCATACGAGCCGAGATTCTTCGTAGGATAGAAACTGAAGCACCCTGCGTCCCCGAAGCTGCCTACCTTCTTTCCTTTGTACTCTGCCCCGTGTGCTTGACACGCGTCTTCCACCACGAAAAGGTCATATTGTTTCGCGAGCTTAGTGATTCGATCCAGTTCCGCGGGGTGCCCGTAAATGTGAACCGGCAAAATGGCTTTGGTTCTTTCAGTGATACGTTCTTCGATTCGTGCAACATCAATACAGTAGGTGTCTGGAGTTATGTCTACAAAAACTGGCTTGGCTCCACATCTTACGATAGCGTCAGCTGTCGATACCACCGTGTGAGAGACAGTGATCACCTCATCAGTTCTCCCGATTCCCAGCGCTTTCAATGCTAAAAAAAGAGCATCAGAGCCAGAGTTTACGCCTACTGCATACTTAGTTGCGACATAGTCCGCAAAGGCTTGTTCAAATTGAGTGACTTCGTTGCCTAAGACAAACCACCCGCTATCGAGAACTCGTGAGATTGCTGAGGCTACATCCGACCGCACCTCCTCGTATTCCCTGCGCAAATCGATGAAAGGCACCATCGTTCTTGCCGCCATTTGTAGCACCAGCCTACGTTTCTCTATCGGAGAGACCGCGACTGCAATTGTAGTCGAATGATCAAGCGTGTTATTTTCACGGGTCTCACGTGCCAGCGATCGTGGTCGTGCTGGTGCTATTCAGGTATTGAACCTCTAATAGATTTTGGTATGTTCAACTGCGGACGCAGCAAAAAGCGAGTTCGGCTGATGAATGATTCTATTCCAGGCTCCCAACGGACACGAGTTACAAGGTTGCGGGTGTTTTATTACAGACGTACCACAAAACCTGCAAGCTCGCGGTTATGCAAAGCGACGACAAGCCCCTAGAACAACTGCGACGTGCATTTTGCATCACGTTGTTTTGACTCAATTTGCCGTAAGGCGCAAGTGCTTGACACGAACAGGACGTGCAGCACGGAGCTTAGTCGGTTATGATAATCGATTCGTCCTGCAAGAGCGCACAACGAAATCTGTAATTTTGGAGATGAGATTGAAGCGTCAACAAACGTAGTGGCGGATCATACACGTGTCTTCTTTAGGAGGCAAAAAAATACGCAGAGCTTCCAAGAGCGAGAACCGGCGCATCAATCCACGCAGCTTATTATAATCTCTCACAATGTGCGAATTGTAATTTAAGCGATTATTTGCACTCCGCAACAAGAACTGATGTGATACGCCAAGCTTATGGCACGTCTCTCACGATTCGCGCAGGAATGCCCGTCACTAATTTCTTGGGTGGCACATCTCTTGTCACAACTGCTCCCGCCCCCACCACAGAGCCGGTGCCCAGTCTTACCCCGGGGAGTATGTTAGCTCCAGCGCCAACGCACACGTCGTCTTCAATGACTTGACCACGAACAAAACGGGCGTCATAGCCCTCAGCGCCGAACGTGCTATCGTTGCTCGTCGCTACAGACACGCTGACGAAAACGTGCGACCCGATTATCGTGTTTCCAGCAATTTGCGCGCCGTCCATGATCCTCGAAAAATCGCCAACAGAGGTGTTATACCCCACTATCACGCCACAACCGATAACGCATTGACGTCCAATTCGGCACTGCTCGCGTATCAGGGCCCCATCTCCTACGAGCGTCCCTCCTCCAACGTGCACGTCGGTGTAAATGATCGCTTGTGAAGAAACGACACAATCTCGGTCGATGATTGTTGGCTTTGCCTCAGAAGAGACCTTTCGAGCGAGCGCCTTTGTACCTTTCGGAGGTTTACCGACAACTGCCCCTTCGAAGACCTCGACATCGGGACCGATACTGACACGAGGATAGAGCGTAACGAAATCATGAATCAGAGCCCCTCGGCCAAGCGTGACCTGACCTAAAATTCGTGCCGTTGAAGCGATAATCGCGCTAGGGTCGACATCGTTTGTGTCATTTCCGCTCAACGCTTTGACCTCTTGGCCGCTTCTCTGAACGTTGCATAATCCCGAATGTAATCTGCTTCATCAAAAAGATCTGAAGCAAGCACGAGACAAACCGAACCGGTGGAGAAATTGTCGAGTTCACGCCATACTAGCTCTGGCACGTACAAACCATAGTAAGATCTATCTAAGTGATGGCGTCCCTTCTCGGTTCCATCGTCCACAACGACATCGAAACTTCCGCTAGCTGCAACGACAAACTCGCGCTGCTTTTTGTGTGCGTGTCCCCCTCTGGTCTCTCCTCCTGGGATGTCATACACGTAATACACTCGTTTGATTTTGAACGGTATTTGGTTGCACTCTTCGATAAATGTGAGGTTCCCTCTTGGATCCTCTATTTTCGGCAGGTCGATCAAGCGGGTTTTCGATGATAGCACGTGTAGAACGTCCTCGGGTTAAGATGGCGGCCCAATCAAGTGTGTTTAACTGCCCAGCATCTTTGTTAGTCAAACTCATATATGAGACTGCGCCGCACCGCAAGACGCAACAGTTGGTATAAACGACAGGCCCCCTATACGGAAAGATCCCGAAGCGTCGCTGCAATGGAAAAATCGAAAGCCGAAGTGTTGAAACCTTTAACTTCAAATAGTAACGTATTTTCTGAGGGGGCCCAATTGCAGTCTGCAGGCTCGGTCGCTCCGAAGGCGTTTGCAATGCTAGAAAGTCGTGACCTGAAACGCAGTCGCCTTCCGTAACATTGAAGGCCCTCTAGATGAAATCACCGGGGGGCGTTTGCTAAATTACCGCTCCCAAAGCGCTCCACCGATTACGTTACATAGGCAGATTGTCCCAATGCCTCTTCTTCTAGCTCTACATCCCAAGAATGCTGCATGTAGAATGTGCCTGCGGTGAAGTGCTTTCCACCTTGCACGTTTACGTAAGCTGCATGTGCTATTTCAGCTATTGGTCCGAAACTCACGTCTCTAACGGTCAGATAGAGCCTGTAAATACCCGAATACAGCGGGAGTGAATCCGTCTTGAACGTGACGCTTCCATGGCCCTCGAGTTTGTCAATTCTGACGCCGTCAAATGTACTAACGCTTTCACTGCAGATTTCGTTGTCGCCGTTGAAAAACGTGACTACAAACATGGGAGCTACAATTTTCTTCTTGGCAGTGAATTCAATTCTCACGGCAAGTGCCTCGCCAGTAGTAAAAACCTCTCTTTCGTGTCCGTTTTTGTCTAAAAGCACGACACGATCCACTTCAAAGTCTGCCGTGCGATGTCCTGCGTCAGGGGGGCTAGCTCCGCGAGCAACGGTACGATCTGGTACCACCTTCTTGAGCGACAATGAGTAGAGGTACTCACTTACAGCGTCCTCCGGACTGCCAACGTACGCCATCTCTCCTTGATTCAACAACACCACGCGATCAGTATTCGCTTGGATCGTGCCGACGTCGTGCGAAACTATAATCCACGTCACGTTTTCATCTCTGAGCTCCTTTAGCCGCTTAAAGCACTTCCGCCTGAAGGCTATGTCGCCGACGGCAAGCACTTCATCAACGAGCAGCACGTCTGGATCGCAATGCGCAGCAACCGCAAAACCGAGTTTGACAAACATGCCTGACG
>JACWML010000069.1 GCA_015661395.1 Methanomicrobia archaeon
TCGCAGGCCTAGGGCGCGACCAAGAGGCTATCTCGTGCTTCGATAAGTCGCTCGAACTCAACCCGAACAAGAATAAAACGTGGATGGGCAAAGGAAATGCGCTCGCACGCCTAGGCTGCGACAAAGAGGCTATCTCGTGCTTCGATAAGTCGCTCGAACTCAACCCGAGCGATGTTATGGCAGAAACAAATAAGCAGCAGGTACTCGAGAGAAATCGTAAAACCGCTAAGAAGTGAGGAGAAGAAAAAAGCACTTGCTTCGATGCTTCTCCCTAATACGTGGATCAGGACGTGCGCGGCGAAGGGTCAGCTCTATCCACAGGTGCAGAGCCTGATACAAGAGACACAGGCGTTGCAGGGTTCGTGAGGGGCTTTCTTTATCAAAAAACTGATCATTTTCAAAGGGTTAAAATAGTATTAACAAGATAATGTAGAGTTTGGTCAAAGCCCTAAGGCAGCTTATACTGTTTGCAGTGATTCAGCCGGTCGCAGCCCGGGTTTATTTTCTTGCGATCCTGTATCAAGTCTTTGGGCATTTGACCACCAGCAGTCTGTTGCTGCAATGCGCTGAGCGTCTAATAGGGAGGGGAGCGATCTGTCCCCTTCTCCCTTCCTTTTCTTCACTTTTTTTTCGTCGAAATATTAGGGTCGTATAACACGAAGTTCTGCCGGGCGCTTGCGCATTGGCTTGAGCTGCCTGAAAACATATACTACGTGTTGAGTTAGAATTCTACAGTATTTGATTATCATCATTTGAAATGTTGTATAGACTGTTTGAATCTTCAAATCATACATTTCGCCTTGTTTAGTTCGTGGAAAAAATAAACTAAACACGTAAAAGGTCGCTAACTTAGGCTAAGTGTTGTCGTTTTAGTTGCTAAACGCATCGTCACTCCATGACTTTAGCGCCAGGCCCGGAATGGGGCCCAGGAATCAAAGGAAATCGTCAAAAGAAATAACGAGCGAGGAGTTAAGGAATAGGTTATAGGAACACGCTATTACGCTTGATTCTAATCGCGTGGTGATCGCTTAGTGTGATCGTTACGTCGCGGCTGCCGTCCTCGTAGCTTATACTCTTCCACGCGCCGTGGTTTGCAGGTACTTCAAAGAATACGTAGCCGCTTACTATGTCCCCTAGCTTGCTGTCAAACGCAATTATCGATGCGATTGGATTTTTTTCCATGCGCAAACTAGTTGATTGAAAAATCTTTCACCATTCACATTACATAAAAACCATATGCATTCGCGCTTTCAGGATTATCGATTCCAACAAAATTGTTGAAAATCCCATCTTTTCCTTGTTATAATCTAACAGTAATCTATTTCTAGAATTTCTACTTCCCCAGTCGATAAGCGTAGTTCATGTAAGTTGGTAAATCCCATGAAAGCACCAGAGAAGGCTCCACATAACAATGAAGGCTGCACTCTACGCAGTCTCGTGTCTCCTTCCAGTCAAATCCGGAGATCGCAGATCTTATACCAGTTTCTAAAACCGAAGCGCTAGCCGTGTATTCGTTGCGAACATAACAAGGCAGAACCAATTTTCCATACGGGTCGACGTTAATTACCGCCCAGGGCTTACACTTCCATCTCTTCTCATTAGCTATCACTTTAAAATAATTAATCGAATTAACGAGCGGGTAGCCTTTTTTCTTCATATCAACGAGTTTCCTGGCTATCTCTGCGACTTCGTGAGTTTTGATTGCAGACGCCTCGGCGTCGGAGTACTCATGAGCAACGGAGACGGATATTCCAGCACCCAATTCCTTTGCCAACCGCACCATGTCCTCTATCTCATTCAGGTTCTCCTCCATAATCGTCGTGTTGATTGTCACAGGAACCCTTTGTGTGGCCGCAGCTACACCCTGTATAGCTTCTTTGAAGCACCCGTTAACGCCCCTGATCTCATCATGGGTCTTCTCCAAGCCGTCTAGCGAAACATAGACTACGCCGTTGATGTATGGTGTAATTTCATCTATCCTTGATTCGAGGAGAGTGCCATTGGTTATGAGACTCGTGTGCAGAGGCAGAGAACGAGAATAAGCAAGAATCTCGACCAAGTCTTTTCTAAGCAGCGGCTCTCCGCCTTCAAACGCTATCGCACAAACACCAGAATCATAGATCTGCCTTAGAATCGCTTTTTCTTTCTCCAGACTCAAATTTTGGCTGGATCTTTTCCAGAAGGGGCACATTTTACACTTGAGGTTGCAGTTGTATGTTAGCTTGTGTCCGCAGAACAGCGGAGCCCTTACTCCCAGCGAGTTAGAGATTAGCCCTCGATACATCCTCAGACCTAGTCGCAACGTTTCCCTGTAGGCGCTTGCGTGATTTTCTGTGTTAGTATATTGGGTTGCCCGTCTCATTTTCTAGGTCATTTGTGTTTGTGGATCTATATAATACAAACAAGCTTGTTTTGCTACACCAAAATGTCCGCTTACTAAATAAGGCGTGCTACGTAGGATTTTAACATTTAAAGACGCGATAGCAGTTCTTCCTTTTTTTGACTGAAACTCTTCATCCGTCAGCAGCCCTTGGTCTCGCAGCCGCCCAAGCTTTTCTATTTGTTCAGCTACATCAATTTTCGGCTTTTGCCCGGTGGAGCGAGATTTTGCTGCTATGAATCTCGAACAACTCGTGGTTTGGCATCACAAAATCAGGATGAAGATATGGGTAATGTTCAGCGGCTAGCATAGTACGTGCAAAGTCGGCGCTGCCCACTTAACCATTATGATTCGGGTTCCGCGACTAAGCGTAAATGACGTGCAAAGCACCCAATTACAGCTTGTATTCGTTCGCAATGCCCTGCAGCGGTCAAACACTCCCCTCTAAAACGAATCTCGATATAGCAGTGCAAACAGATCACCAAGATAGCAAGTCAAGGGGGTGGCAACAGTATGGATGAAAAGCAAGACGCGGCGCCGCATTCGCCGGCTACCCGTCCGCAGTCTATGAGTGCGCTATCGACAAACCGGCCTGACGCGCACTACGTTCAACTTTTCGTTTTCCATTCCTTCTTCTCCAGCGGCCGAACGGACGCGCAGCTAAAGGAGAAACGTCTAGGTCGTCCGCGCCTGCAAAAGAAGCAAACCTTATAGGCAAGTAGTTTGATACTACTCCCTGAAGGTCTGCTTCGCGGAAGGAAGGAGAACAACTGATGCGAGACGACCTTCGTCTCCTTTTCAATTTTATATTTTACATATAAAACTCTTTCAAACGCACGGCTCGAGTTTCTAGTTGCTAAAGATAGAGCAGCGCCCTTTTCTGATGAGGCAGTCTATGGGCGTAATTTCGACGATCCTTACAAATTCGCGCCTGGAAATCCGGATCTGATGATTACAGCCAACGGCGAAATCATCGCTGAACGCATGAGAAGATGGGGTTTTCGCGGTGAACTCCCCTTCAGGGTGGCCATTCGCGGCACAGGCGGAAAATTACACAGGAGCAAGAAAAAGTTGCTCGATTTAAATACAGGCATTGTGATCGACAAACCGCTTCTTGCGCGATTAAAGTGGGTATATTATATCCTGAGAGGATGGTAGATCCAAACGTCGAGCACGTAGAGAAGCCCGCTGAACATCAATCGCGTTACCCTATGATTCACAGCATGATTATTGGCGTGCATGATTATTGGCGTGCGAGCACGTTTTATGATGATCGTTGATCGTTGAACTTGAGGTTCTTTAAACAACGATTAACTACTTGACAAGGGCTCCGACTACTTCCCAAAAAATGGAGATATTGGGAAATGACGCGTGACGCAGGCCCGTCCGTTGGTTTCCGTCCTTTTTGCTCTCCATGCTCTCCAGCTTAAGCCTTAAGCCTTCATAAACCAACAGGGATTTGAAATACGTTTTCAATACCTTTATGAGTCTCATCTATGCTCTTTGCACCCGTACAGACAATTTTTCCCGACCGAAAGAGTAATGCAGCGGTCTTCGGGTCCTTGGTGCGGTAAACGACGCCCGGAAACCGTTTAGGATCGTAATCTGCGCCCTCTAAAGCAAGCGTTGCTTGTTTGAGGTTTATCTCTTGTCCAATGCCAGTAGAGGCAACAACATTTACAATTTCAATAGTGTCCCGCGGTTCAACCATACGCGTCCTCCCTGTTGGTTCGCAAAAGCTAAGCTGGCTCTTTTACGTCCAGAATCCGACCCGCGAAGACGCTCTACCGGCTCCTGACGATCAACACCGGAACCTTAGCCACCCGTACCACCTTGTCGGCGACGCTTCCGATAAGCAAACGATCTAAACCTTTTCGCCCGTGCGATCCGATAACGACGAGATCGATATCTTGACTGCCCGCGTATATGTCCAGTTCTTCCGCCGGGTGCCCGTCAAGCACTACAGTGACGGTACGATCTTCATTCACGCCGCGCGAAGCCAGGTCTTTTTTGGCATTCACTACGATTTGCTTTCCCTCGTCGAGAAGCACCTCATACATGTTTTCCCAAGATGCGTCGATCGGGTATGCCGTAAGTCCGGCGATGTCAAGCACGTACGCGATGTGCACGGTCGCATCGGTGAGCCGCGCTCTCCCGAACGCGTGATTCTCGGTCACGGAGTGCGTCGATCAAAGGCACCGCAGCACGGATGTCTCAGAGTCCTCCAATCGCGTCGGCTGCTCGCCAGCAGACGCGGCAATCTTCGTCCATCAGTGCCGCGCTCAACGCGTCGAGGGCGCTCGGGTCACCTCGCGTTCCGAGTTCCCGCACTACTTCTTCGCGCTTCGCCGCGTCCTTCGAGTGCTGTATCAAGATGGTTCTTTTCATTTGTTGCACCTCCTTCCAGAGCGGTTAGCGCGGCCTTTTTTAAAAGCGGCATTTGTCTCTCCTGTTTTTATAAACTCCAAGATCTCCTTATAAACAATTTCCTTGTCGTGCCGGATTGAAGATCTACCAGATATCTTATCGAGATACGCAACCAAGACTAGCTGTTGTTCTATATATTCAACAATCTCCTAGACGGTAGCGGTCATTTTTCACCTCTTATTTCCGCTGTCTTTCGCTTTGTAGTCGATTAGTGAGCCCATAACCTCATTTTGCCGTTTTTCATACCGCGCCAGTACAGCGGGCGCCACAAGGAGGAGCGCGAAGGCGATAAGTGCGGTTAAAGTGCCGTAGATGAAGACTGAAGGGGCACCGAATGCCATCCACAGCAGTCCAGCAATGATGCTTGCGGGCAGGGCGAATACTCCGATAACGCTGTTATAAAACCCAAAATAGGTTCCGAGATGTACACCCCCTGAAAGATCAGCCGCATACGCTTTGGCTGCAGCTTCGTTAAAGCCGTTATAAAGCCCATACAACGCGATAATCCAGAGAAGACATAGCGTCGCAATTAGGTCTGAGTTTTATGAGCGGCGAATCTCGTCAGTCTGATGGTCGCCCTTCCCGATAACCGCCTTCGTGGATTTCCAGCACAGAAATCGCAAGCTTTTCTGCGTCGTGTGCGCACATCACCTGCTGCAACACTTCAATGATCTTGCGAAGCGTTGGCTCCGCTGCTAACGAGCCTGTGAGTGTTGTGCATGACCGCACCTCGCGTCCGCCGCTTACGCTTAACTCCTTCATCACATAGCTCGGGCAAGGGACTCCATCCTCGATCTAGACAGGACTGGGTTTGGGGGCAATCGTCCAGCGGAACCTCTCCGGTATTAGGTCCCCAATGCAAGCCGTGGCCGCACAGATCACCGAATCCGCAGCGCCATAGTAGACGATCAGTTCATCATCCGCATCGAGGATGCCCTTCTCCCCGTCTCTTGGAACAGCTCCACACGTGTACACGACGCCGGGAACC
>JACWML010000017.1 GCA_015661395.1 Methanomicrobia archaeon
GTGTCAAGGAAGTCGCCAATTTCGGCAAATTCAACGATGTCGTCAAACTTCTCGTTGACTTCAGCTTTTGTCATCCCCAAGATAGCGCCATTCAAATAGACGTTCTCTCTCCCCGTGAGCATGGGATGAAACCCCGCGCCGACTTCTATCAGTGCGCCGACTTTGCCCCTTACCGCCACTTTGCCGATGTCTGGCCAAAATATGCCATTAAGCAGCTTCAGCACGGTCGACTTGCCGGAACCGTTGGCGCCAATCAGTCCCAGCGCCTCGCCTTGTGTGACCTCGAAGGAGACGTCTTTCAACGCCCAGAATTCGTCTTTTCGTAACAAGTGACTTCTCGAGCTTAAACCGCAGGTATTTCTGCAGATGTCTGTTACGCCATATCGCATGGATCGCTTCAACGACTTGCAGTATTTCTTAGACACGTGACTTAGGGCAATCTCGACATCCTGCATCTAGACCCTCTCTGCAACTCGCGTTTCTGTGAGATGGAACACAGCCAAAAACAGCAGGAAGACAAAGAATGCTACTACGCTCGAAAGAAAAAAGCCCTTGAAAAAGCTAGATGTTCCAAACAAAACGAGATCCCGCGGCACTGAAACCAGGTAATACAGCACGTTATAGCGTGAAAGTGTAGCAAGAACGCCTGTCATTGGCTTCGCATATAAGACCTGTGTGAGGAACAGCAAAAATGTCACGAGTAATGGCAGCACGTTGGCAACATCTCGAACGACACCGTTCAGAATCGACAATACGAAGCCGAGCCCTAGCGTTAACAACATAAGGGGCACGATTAGTAGCGGGAGCATAAGAATGGCAGGACTTGGCGTCACGCGATAATACAAAAATAGGACGAGCAGTAGGCACAGTTGAATGATAAATGCGAGCAACGCCTGTCCCATCGAGGCGATTACAAGAGACTTTTTTGAAAAGTTTATTTTCGTAATCATTGGTCCAGCTGCCACAAGCGAATTCGAACTTGCGACGACACCCGTTGCGAACGGTCCCCACAACGCCGTACCGAGAATTGCGTAAAGGGGGTAGGGAACGCTCATTGCGCCGACGTTCAATACCCCTGCCCCGTTTAGCACGAACATTGTCCCACGGTTACGAGTGGCAATACAGGCGCCCAAAAAACACCTATAAACGATTGCTTTAGTGCGACAAACTCCTTTTTAAACAGCTGAAAGATCAACCATCTGTTTTTGCTGAATTCGCTGAATATCTCGCTAAACAGCGATCGGTACCCTTTCTTCAGGGAGTTGTCGGGTTCATAGAATGTGAAGTCATCCTCAATCATGGCTGGACAGCTTTCTATGGATCAGGGCTTGCTTACACTGCGAAGAGCTCATGTCCTTGTCCGCTCCAATTTAGACACATCTACTGTTTTCATCTCTCTCCATTTATGACTTACTTTTTTGCATATTTAGCTCCGAGCCCTAGTCATAACCGTTGCTCGCCCCCCTGCTAGATAAGCTCCCGACTCTAGTTTATAAAAGTATAAATCGCAGTCACTTCTAAAATTTAACGGGTGCAAAAGATGAGCATGCAAGTTTGCGCAGCTACAGTCGCCTATAACGATCCAAAAGAACTCGCGCGCCTGCTCTCGTCGCTTACGAATCAAGGGCCTGCACTAAACGGGCTCATCATCATTGATAACTCTACTGACTGGCATGCAGCAGAAAATAGAAAAATATTCAACGCTCATTTTGAACAATACCCATTTGCGCACTATCATAAAAATAAAACCAACATAGGTTCAGCAGGCGGCTTTTGTCACGCAATGAGGATTGCGCACGAGAATAGTTTCGACTGGGTATGGCTTTTAGATCAGGACGGGGTTGTAACTGACTTCTGTCTGGCAGAACTGGTTAAGAACTTCAACAACGGCGATATTCTGTGTCCAAAAGTTGTCGATATAGACCAACCTTGGTTAACGTTAACATACAAGCGATGCAAGAAAAACTTTTTTGGACGCCTTTGGAACGCACGGTACGCTAGTTTCAAAGAGAGTCATGGACTCGATCGGGTACTATGACGCATGCAACTTCTTTGTCGGTTTAGAAGACTATGATTATGCTCACAGGGCACAGCAAGCGAACTTCGTCATCACGCTTGTCGGCGCAGCTGAGGCCATGCATCCAAACTTTCCGAGAAAAAAAGCGACAAGAGATGCGCGGTTTAGACGAGGCGCACCAAGCACACAAACGCCAGAGCAAAACGCAGCAAGTGTGAAGAGCTCGCACGAAGGTGCAATCAGGGATGACTCGATGCCTACAAATCTCAAAAAGCATCGTCCAGCAAGTTTAGGCTGTATTACCAATGCCAAACGCGTTAAGAATTGTCACGAGCGGGATATGGCCTTGTTCTTTTCAAATTTCTATTTTCTCACCGAAAGCTTAGCACGCTGGCAATTTGCACTAGCATTTGCTTACTCGCTGTTCAACGGGTTGGTTGCCAAACTCGTAAAAGGAAACGAAATATGCTTGACTAGGACGGTAAATACGTACGTTAGATGCTTCATATCAAACCTAAGAAGGGACTGGCCGTACGGTTGCGTTTGCCAATTCTGTCAGCACATCCTTGAATAGGATTAGACTTTGCCACGCCACGAAAACGTTAAAAAAGATTACTGTGTCTCTTGGAAACGAGCAGAAAACTAAAACGGTATTGTCGTGCCTATCAATGTTTTTTCAAAGACAAATTTGTCCCAAGGGGCGACAAAAGCAAGATTGAGGATTGCCGAAGTTTAGCGTTGCGTACTTAGCATGCGGGGATGACATTGGATGTCAAGAGTTCTGGTTACAGGCTGTGCGGGATTTATTGGTTCGCATCTCGTCGAAAGGTTGCTGGCGAGGGGCGACGATGTGGTGGGCGTCGATTGTCTTACCGACTATTACTCTGAGGATCGAAAACTGGCGAATTTATCACAGGCTCTAATACACAAGCGGTTTACGTTTATCAATCGAAATATCCTTGAAATAACCGATTTCCCTCCAGTAAATAACGTTTTTCATTTAGCCGGGCAGCCAGGGGTCAGGGATTCCTGGGGCGTAAATTTCGCGACTTACCTCAAGAACAACGTACAAACAACACAGCGACTGCTCGAGTATTATCGAGGCAAAGAACTCAATAGTTTTGTCTATGCATCGTCTTCTTCTGTGTATGGGGATGCGCCGCTACCAATGAAGGAAGACTCTTATCTGAGGCCAGTTTCTCCATATGGCGTTTCAAAACTCGCTGCGGAGAACTTGTGCTACCTCTACTGGAGAGACTATGATATCCCAACCGTCTCCTTGCGCTGCTTCTCTGTTTACGGGCCACGGCAGCGTCCTGACATGGCAATACACCGCTTTGTCGATGCTATATTACACGATAGCGAAATTCATATGTATGGAGATGGAGAGCAGTTGAGAGACTTTACCTATATCGGTGATGTTATCGAAGCATTCACACTCGCAGCTCTGAGTGAGTGCGGAGGCGAGGTTTTCAATATTGCAGGTGGGCAAACAATGAGCGTAAATGAACTCATAAAGAACTTAGAGAACCTAATAGGAACGAAGGCACGCGTGCGAAATTCAGATCCGCAGAGAGGGGAGGCCCGTAGCACGTGGGCTGACATTACAAAGGCGCAGCGTTTACTTGGGTGGAAGCCAGAAATTGAAATGACAAACGCTCTGCAAACATACTTGTCGTGGCATACTAGTGGTTCCATATAACGAGTGTGGCTAACCAGTCTGGCCAATAAAGTGAGATTAAACTACTTCAGTTGAGCTAACGTTGAGGCGAGAGAAAGCGAGCAACAACCAAAGACAGAGTGCCAGCTGTAAGTCAAACATCAAGTGGATGGAAGCCGCTATGCCAGAGATCCCTTGCGTGTGCAGTGCGATTGTTTATGCGAAGAGCGTCGAGCACGACAAAACAGACTATACCTCGAAATTCCGCCCAATTTGTCAAATATTTAAGCTAGCTTAGAAAATGCCCAAGAGAAACTAAATGTGCAAAGCGGCCAAGCTAGAAGCCCTAAAAAACTGGACGATAGAGCAATTCCTGCCTCTTTACGAAGATCTATTTGAAATGAACGACAAAAAAGATATTTCTGTCATTACGGCCATTGCTGGCGGGAAAGACAAGCTGTTGCCTCAACCGGAGTACAAGGGCGTTGAATATATCGCCTTTGTGGACGAGAAAGTTAAGCACCCACCCTGGAAAACCCGTGATGTATGCGACAAATTCGCCAAGCCCGTAATGAACGCCAAGATACACAAGGTTTTATCCCACACATACGTCGACACGCCTTACATAGTTTGGGTGGACGGTAATATCACCCTCAAGCAAGACCCGCACAAACTGGTCAAGCTGATGGGCGATAAGGATTTTGCTTTCTTTACCCACCCGCGCAGGGATTGCATTTATGAGGAGGCCGACGCCTGCATTCATTTGCAGAAAGGTGACTCCGGAGAAATCACAGAACAGATAACGGAATACAAAAAAAACACCCACCCCGAACACGGTGGGCTGTGCGAACTCACGGCCTTTATCAGAAAGAACACCCCCGAAGCCAATGAAGCCTTTGAAAAGTGGTGGATTGAAATCACACGGTATTCGGAACGCGACCAGCTAAGTTTTCCCGTCGTTTTTAAAGAAAAGAAATGGGCGACCATTCCGGGCACAGTGGAGGAGATTAAATGCGACCCAATATTTAGAGGCAATGAGTTCTTCAGGCTGATAGCACACAAAAAATTAACTGAACGAGACCACGGACGAATTTAACTATAGGTACAAAGAATTTTGTGAGATTATCACTCCAAGGTATCCCAAGTTTAGGGAAACAGGGCACGACAACATAGGCAACTGCGATATAAACGGCTTGTTTTTTCCCACTGTTGTCAAAAGCCACGCAGGCTACCGGTTCAACTACGCTTGAAGGTCACACAAAGACCTCCATCGGTTGAAAATCTACGTCGGGCGACCCGCCGTGGTGGATGCTCGACGAGTCTTCGATCCTCAACAATTCCGCGACCGACTGACGTTTATCGCAGCCGGCCTAGGAGACTTCAGCGGCTAGCGACAGCGGTTTACTAAGCTTCTCTTACATACAGGTGGTGACGAGCTCGGGGTTGTGCGGAAATCACGATGGCTGCGACGGACCTCGACTCTAAGCTGCCCGACGTTTCCCGCAGCTGCGCCCGACCAAGGAGCAAACTTTTTTATACTCGCGCGAGCAGCTCTCAAATAGAATTGTTTTTCTTCTCCGTGGATCAATTGAGCGACCCGTTCGAAGGGCAGGGGCTTTCGAACACACGGGACAAACTCGACGAGTTCGCTCGAACGAAGCTGAAGGAGGGCTGGCGCGAGGCGCACCAGGCTCCCTTCTCTCCCTGGACGTTCTACCGCATGGCCGTCAGCTACCTCTACCTCTCTAAGCCCTATCCCGCGTTGGCGGCGTGCGCGAAAGCGCTCCAGCTGAGCAACTCGGAGTCCGTCATCAACGCCGCGCACGACGCGCTCAGCGTCCTCGACGCGTGTGAGGAGGAACTCGTCGGCTATGAGTGGTTGCGCCGGTTGCTCCTGATCGGCGCTGCGGGGAGGTTTCACGCGTCCCGCGCGCTGTCGGAGCTGCAGCTGCTCGCATTGCCGGAAGCGCCGATCGCCCCCCCGGTCACGATTCTCGCGGGCGGGTGCAGGGCCGACGACGACGCGTGCTTCGTCGTTTTTCGCCCGCTCGTGATTGAAGCGTTTCGCACCTACACGGGCACGATCATCTCGGGGGGGACGCCCATCGGGGTCAGCAGTATGGCTGGGGACGTGCAAGAGGCGTTTCCCGAGTCTATCCACGCGATCGGCTACGTCCCGCGCGGCGTGACCAACACGCCCCTCGATCACCGCTATAACGAGATTCGGCTAACGCCCAATTCCGACTTCAGCGCCATGGAAGTGATCCAGTACTGGTGCGACCTCGTCGCCTCCGGCGTTTCGCCCTCGCAGGTGACGGTATTGGGCATCGACGGCGGCCCAATATCCGCGAGCGAATACAAGGTGGCCTTGGCCCTCGGCGCGTCCGTCGCCTTGCTCGAAGGAAGCGGCCGCGAGGCGAAAAAGCTTCGGCACAACCGGCGCTGGCGGGCCTCTCGGGGGCTCGTGTGCATTCCCGTTGACAGCTACATCATCGAGGAGTTCGTCAAGCCCCATCCGCAGCAGCTCGATACGGCCGAGCGGGAGCGTTTGGCGCGGGTCATTCACGACGCGTACAGGGAACGCGAGCGGGGCGTCACGCCCGCGGATGATCCGTCGATGGCGCCGTGGGACGAGCTACCGAGTTATCTGAAGCACTCGAATCGCGCCCAGGCGGATCGTATCTTTGAGAAGGTGGAGCGCATCGGGTACACCGTCGAGAGGCGTACCGGCGGCAGCGCGGCGCCGATCACGGATTTCACGCGTGATGAGCTTACCGTGATGGCGCAGATGGAGCACGGTCGCTGGGTGGTCGAGCGCCTCAACGGAGGGTGGATGCCTGGATCCGGACGGGACGTCCGGCACAAGATAAGCCCCTATTTTGTCCCGTGGCGCGCCTTGCCTGAGTACGTGAAGAACAAGGAGCGCAAAATGGTGCGCACCATACCCACGCTCCTCGACGCGATCGGGCTGCAGGTTGGCTAAACGGGCGACGAGTAGGCGCGAGCGCGTCACGTGCAGATCCGGCGTAAAGGGATCGTTTTTTGTACTTTGAGCGAGCGTACACACGTCAGTAAGCGATGAAGTGCCGAGCGCTCCGCGCGTGGTGCGGACCCGACGGGAAGCGAACGCGCACCGCGTCGGTCTTTGGGCACCTCGGTCAGCAGAGGTGCTGCGCGTCACCGCTGGGTTATGATCGTCATGGTGCCGTCATACGCTGAGCAGAGCGCGCTCGTCAGCGACCGTCGCGAACAGGGCGCCGATCAGACGGACGACATGCACGACACCCCTGAAGAAATGGCGCAGTGGAAGCCGCTTGCGGCTGCCCTTCAGAGCTGTCAAGAAAAGGTCGAGCCGGCGTATCGGGCCGCGGACCGCACCGCGCTGCGATTTCAGAAGCAGCACCAGGCCATCACGATTGCGGCTGCCATCGCCGGCACCGTCGCCGTGCTGCTTGCGATCCTCCAGCTGCCCTCGATTATAGGCGGATTTCTCGTGCCGATTCCCTTCGTCGAAGGCATGGCGGCAGCCATCGCGTTTGTCGCCGTCCTGCTCGGCATCTTCACGCTCCGGCACGTGGGGTGGATGTTCCTGCGCCACAAGGCGGAACGGTTCAAGTTTCTCAAGTTTCGCTTCCTCATCGACCCGCACCTGTGGAGCGACGACGCCGCTCAGCGGGAACGCACGACGCAATGGCTGACGTATGCGACCAACAAGATCGCGGGGCTGACGAACGAGGAGTTGGAAACGTGGGCAGAGCACGGCATTCTCCCCGAAGAGCCGCCGAGCTTGGCGGGCAGCCGGGCCGACGCCTACACCCTCTACAGCCTCGTCGACTACTACCTCACGAAGCGCTGCAGGAATCAGCTCCACTACTTTGAGCGCAAGGCGCAGCAGTTTTCGAGCACGGATCGCTATATCAAGGCGCTGCCCCGTCTGCTGTTCTTTGGGAGCGTCCTCGCCGCGCTCGCGCACTTCTCTCTCGACCTCTTCGACACGTACCTTCAGCCGCCCGAGGCTGCGGCGCAGGCAGCCGAAACAACGGCGCGCGTGCCCACTATTACCCTTGCAATCGCCCTTATCCTCGTCGCCGCGTCGCTCCCGGTCATCGGCGCGGGCGTCCGGACGTTCCGCTCGGCCTATCAGCTCGCCCGCAATACGAGCCGCTACAAGGCGGCGTTCGAGGCGATTAAGCTTCCTGCGGAACGGCTGGAACACGATGCCGAGCGCCTATACGGGCTCTACGCCGAGGGGCGTACCACCATCGACGCCCACGACGTCTTCCGCGACCTGTGGCGCTGCGAGCAAATCCTTGAGGCCGAACACCGTGAGTGGCTCCGCCTCATGATGGAGGCAGAGTGGTTCGGCTAGGCCGACAGCATACGACGCGCACAGGCGAGACTTGCCCGTGCGACGCGCGCAAACTCGAAAAGCTTATGAAGGGGAGCGTTCAAACTGAATTAAAATAATTGGTTGTTAATATTTACCACGGTGAGGCACATGAGCGACAATATCTTCATCAGCTATTCGTCAAAGAACAAGGCCATAGCTGACGCCGTCTGTCATAAACTCGAAGAGCGCAAGATGAAGTGCTGGATAGCGCCACGCGACATCCTGCCGGGGGCGAACTACGCCGAAGAGCTCATTAACGCGATTGACAACAGCAAACTCTTCGTGCTCATTTTTTCCAAGGATTCCAATCAATCGCAACACGTGCTCCGCGAGTGCGAGCGAGCCGTCTCTCACGGGATCCCGATCGTCCCATTCCGGATCTCGGACGTGCTCCCGGGCGCGGCGCTGCAGTACTTCATAGGTCCGCAGCACTGGCTCGATGCGATCACCGAGCCGTGTGCGGCCCACATAAACCGACTCGCCGACACGGTGCAGATCCTCCTGACGCAGGAGGACCTCACGCAAAAGAGCGCCGGTGAAGCGCTTATCGAAGCCGAAGCGCTTGCAGTGCAGCGACAACAGCAGGTCCTCAGAATGCGGAGGACTTCGATCGTCCTCGCAGCGGTGGTGGTGGTTCTCGCCGCGGTGGGCGGCGGGTGGTTCTATACGCAGCAGATGAATCAGGCGAGCTTGAACCTAGTGCCCTTCACGGACAAGGCGGCAGGGTTTCAGATTCAGGTTCCTCAAGGCTGGACCAAGACTCAACCGAGCCCCCCCGGTGATCCTCCGGTCGCCTTGATCGTCTACCTGCCGACGGGTAATCAGTCAGAAAACCTGTTCGTCAATAACGTATCCGCAAAGGGGGCCGACTTTGATAACGTTACCAATGCAAACCTTAACACCGCGCAGAACCTGCTTAGCAGCAACCAGATCACCATACAGGAGTCAGGCCTGACAAGCTTGGCGGGACAAAACGCGTACAAGCTCGTGTATACGATCAACAGCTCAGGTCTCCAGTGCATGCAAATCTGGACGGTTAACAACAATACGGTGTACCAGCTCACGTACAACGCACAGCCCCAGCACTACACCCAGTACTTGTCAACGGTCCAAAACATGGTCAACTCGTTCCAGTTCGTCTGACGTAGCGCGGGAGGGCGCGCTGCCTGCACGGACGTCACGCATTCTATGCGATTAACTAGGGAGCTGAGGCGCCGCGTATGCAACGAGTGAGGACGCAGATCCGCTGCTCGCGGATTAACGTGCTGTTGTAGGTCCACGCGCGAAACGTGTCATGCTGCTTAGTTCAGCGCGATCGCGAACCGATCGTGAGCTCAGGTCAGATAAATAGAAACGTTTATGATGCTGAACCTTGTCTTTTTTTTATCCTAATTTCACGCTCTGTGGCGAAAGCGCCACACTATGGCGGAGTTGTTTCACAAGGCGATTCAGATGAATAACGACAGCAACGTAGAAAGCCTCATTGCGGACTTAGGAAGTTCGGAATGGAATACGAGGAGCGAGGCCGTACGCGCGCTCCGCAAGCTCGGCGACAAGCGCGCCGTCGAGCCTGTCATCAGCATGTTGAACGACGAAAATAAGGTGGTGCGCAAATACGCGGCATACACGCTCGACAAACTCGGCGACACGCGTGCCGTTGAGCCGCTTATCACCGCGCTGAGCGACGAGAGCACGAGCGTGCGAAGCATGGCCGCCCAGTCGCTCGGCCACCTGGGCGATACACGCGCCGTGGAGTCGCTTCTCAACGTCTTGCAGCACGACGAGGAATGGCTCGTGCGCGACGCAGCGGCGCACGCGCTCAGCCACCTCGGTGACAAGCGTGCCGTCGAGCCCCTCATCGCCGCCATCGGCGACGAGCACTGGTTCGTTCGTGAGGCGGCCGTGCGCGCCGTAAGCAAATTGGACGACCAGCGCGCCCTTGAACCGCTGATTTCCGAAGCCTTTGACGACGAGCACTGGTTCGTTCGTGAGGCGGCAGTGCAATCGCTCGCTTTACTGCACGACCCGCGCGCGGTTGAAGCGCTCATCACGATCGTTACGAGTCCAAAAAGTGAGGAGGGGCGGGGCAGCCCCGGCGACATATACGTTCGAAAGGCGGCGACGCAGGGCCTGGGTCAGCTCCATGACAAGCGCGCGATTGAGCCGCTCATCGTCGCGCTCACCGACGAGTACCGCGTGGTTCGCGAGGAGGCGGCCCGTGGCCTCGGTCAGCTCCGTGATAAGCGCCCCGTTACTCGCCTCACCCGCGCGTTGGATGACGAAGATTGGATCGTGCGCGAGGCTGCCGCCCGCAGTCTCGGCCAAATTGGTGACGACCGCGCCGAAGACGCCCTCTATGACACCGTTATGGGTAACCGGCCGTGGATCCGCGACTTAGATGATGAAGACAAGTACGTGCGCAAGGCGGCGACGCACGCGCTCTGGAAGCTCGGCGACATGCGCGCCCTCGACGGGCTGATCGATAACTTAAAGAACGAGGATCGCTTTGTTCGCAAAGCCGCAGCCGAAACGCTTGGCCAGCTCGGCGATGAGCGTGCCGTAGATGCACTCATTGATGCTCTCGCCAATTCGGAAAGCGCTGACCGGGCGCACGCCGCAGACGCATTGGGAAAGATCGGCGATACGCTGGCCGTTGAGTCTCTGATCCGCGCCTTGGGCGACAATAATGCAGTCGTACGCAAGTACGCCGCGTACGCCCTTGGTCAACTCAACGATCCGCGGGCGACCCCTCCACTCACCCGGGCTTCAAAGGATGCAGACATGGACGTACGAGATTCCGCTGCTCACGCATTGTGGCGGCTTCAATGTTGAGCCTATCTGCCAGCGCTCTTGATTCGTAAACGACCACGCACCGAACAACGCGGCCTCTCGCAATGGCCCAGTCAGACCGTCGAGGCAGATGCCAGCGCACGTTTGGCATGAGGCTCGCCTTCGGTGCGAGCGAGCGCGGAGCGGAAGTGGCGCGCAAGGACTCACCTAAAAAATAAGGTTACGCAAAATCGTGGTGGTGAAGCGTGACTAACCGTTGTCGAGACCGTGCTCGATACAGCTGCATGTCCGTTCGTTTCTCTCAGCTCGCGACCGCGCGCATCCCCTGATCGAGGGCAGCCACAAAATTCTGGACCGTTTGGATGTGTTTTCCCTTCACAACCTCTTTGGTTGTCGTATAGAACGTCGCAATCGGGGCTTTCCCAGTGAGCTCCTGCATATCCTGCAGCGTGGTCTTGTTCCCTGAAAAGTCGTAGGTGCAGAAGAACGCCGCGTTTTTAACTTTGCCAGCGTTTTTCGCCACATACGTCCTGAGGGCACTGGCCATCGTATACGCCCACACGGGACCCCCGAGTATCACTAGGTCGTACGACGAGGGATCATACATCGTCGGCTTGATCTGAACCTGTTTCTTCTCTGCCGCCTCTAGGTGGGAGAGCTTGTAGCCTGCAGTGCCAGCACGATTGGTGGGATCAACGAGTTCCTCCAAGTCACATTTGAACGACGTTTGTTGTCCAATGGTGCTCATAACCGTTCTCGCAACCTTTCTTGCCGTTCCGGTTCTTGAATAGAATGCGATTAGGCACTTCATATGTCTAGACGGTGCGTGAAATCCTATTTAACTTTTTCGAGAACAAGCTCATTCCTACCACTCACTGCTCCGCCGTCACCAGCAGCCTAACCTGCGATTACGACTGGAACAGCCGCGGCTGGAGCACAACAGCGACACGTCACGCAAGGCCACACGTCGTGGAGATCCCGCCTTCACCGACCGAGGTGCTAGTTCTTCGCGATCCTTCTCTGTGGTGCCCCCTGTCGCGTTCTATCGCGGATACGGGGGTCAATGCTACACCAACAACGCCTTTCGCACTTCCCGCTCGTTTTCCCTGGTCGTGAGCACTTCCACAAGGTCGAGGGCAAAGTCCATGGCGGTTCCCGGACCCTGGCTTGTGATGATCTTGCCCTGCCGCACCACACGCTCTTCTTCTACGCGCTGCGCGCCCGGGATTTCGAGCCCTGGATAACACGTCGCTGTCGCCCCCTCCATAATACCCGCGACGCCGAGCACGTGCGGCGCAGCACAAATCGCGGCGACGTATTTGCCGGCTTCGTATGCCGCGCGTATGAGCCTGAGAACGCGTTGATCGCGTTCGAGGTTGAGGTAACCGGGGTTCCCTCCAGGAAGGACAAGGGCGTCGTACGCCTTGACGTCGTCGATAGAGATGTCAGACATTAGTTTGATCCCGTGCCCACCCACGATGGGCGGATCCGCAATGCCGGCAAGGAGAACTGAGATGCCAGCGCGTCGGAGCACGTCAACGATGGTGACCGCCTCGAGTTCCTCAAACCCGGGGGCAAGGAGGACAACTACGTTCATACGTCTAGCTGAGGCCTCCAAGCTCTTAAGCGTTTTCGACGCTTGTACGGCTCTCGCACAGCCTCGTTACGCCTGGCGCGGGTCAACGGCGATAGCTGCCAAGCGCAATCAAATTGAAAAGGGGCGAGCGGCTAACGGGTCAAGCATGCGCGCCGTTTCACGGCGATTTCTTTCGTGCACATGAAGATAGCTCGTGACGATATGGTGCTTTACCCGCTTGCGTTGCTCGCACGCATACGGGTATTTCGTGCCGACCAAATGATATAAAGGACTGACCAAATGATATAAAGGACTGGTGCGATTCTCTCTTGAGGTAATGCGATGCTCGAACTTACCGTGCACGAGATTCGAGGGATATGCCCGGTACATTCCACTGGGGACCGTATCATGGTTGACGGGCCCAGCATTGTGGTGGCAGAAAGCGACGCACTCTGTACCCACGCGCTCTCGACCCTCCTCCATTATACGACGATCCTCGAACACACGTGGTGCCCCGTTGCGCTCGGCTTGACGACGCCTAAAGACCCCGCGCACGCCTACATGCAGTGCGTCGATCCCGGGCCGCCGTACACGGAAGGGGGCACGGTTATCTTCCGGTGCCGTAAAATAGTGCGAGAGTAGAGCGGCCGAACACAGCGATAACCGCCGGTGTCACTTTTCCTTAACGTTTCGCGCTGTCGACTGCAAGATCCACTGTTTGCGCCAGAAGTACACCAGCATCGCGATGACGGTTACCACGCTAACAAGCCAGAACGCGCTAACAAGCCAGAACGCAGGATACCCCCACGGGGAAGTCACCTCTGGCTCCCTGAAGTTCATGCCATAGAGGCCCGCAAAAAACGCGGCAAGGGCCTATGTAGAAAGGCGAACGTATACAGTGCGTGTGAATGATGATGTAAACGTCATCCAACTCATCAAACGGTCAAACAGGTGATGGTTATCGAAGAGGAGGAGACAACCTCAGTCCTTCTGCACGAGAGACGGGTGTTTCGCCCGAGCGCAGCGGTCGTCGAGGCGGCGCGCGTGAAAGACTGGGAAGCGGAACTGACGGCAGGGCAGGACATCGAGGCGTACTGGGCGGCGAAGGCGGGGCAGTTTGAGTGGTTCGCGCCGTGGACACAGGTCCTTGACTCACGCGACGCGCCGTTTTACAAGTGGTTCGTTGGCGGCAGGACAAATATCACGCACAACGCAGTGGATCGGCACCTTTCCACCGAACGTCGCGACCGCGTCGCGCTCCTCTACGTTAACGAACGGGGAGAGGAATACAGGGTCACCTATGCCGAGCTCGCCAGCGAGGTGAACAAGATGGCGAACGCGCTTATGAAGCTCGGCGTGCGAAAAGGAGACCGTGTGGCGATGTACCTCCCGCCGTGCGTCGAGGCTGCCGTATCGATGCTTGCGTGCGCGAAGATCGGAGCCGTGCACAGCGTCGTGTATGCTGGCTTTAGCGTGCGAGCGTTGGCTGACCGGATTCACGACGCGAATGCCAAGGTCCTTATTACCGCTGACGGTACGTTCCGCCGAGGAAAGGTAATCGACCTAAAAAGCGTGGCAGATGAAGCTGTGGGCGCCAGCCCAAGCATCAAAACGACGGTGGTAGTGCGACACGCGGGCAACCCGGTGGTCTCTGGAACCATTGGGAGAGAGATGCTTTACGACGAGCTCATCGAAGGAGCAAACAGCGAATGTGCTGCTGAACCTATGGACGCGGAAGATGCGCTCTTTATCCTCTACACGTCCGGGAGCACGGGGATGCCAAAAGGCGTCGTTCACACGACCGGAGGCTATATGGTTGCGACGGCTACCACGTTACAAACCGTATTTGACATACACGACGATGATGTGTGGTGGTGCACTGCTGACGTCGGATGGATAACGGGTCATAGCTACTGCGTCTACGCGCCGTTGCTCGCCGGCACCACGAGCCTCATCTACGAGGGCGCGCCTGACTATCCCGAACCAGACGCGCTGTGGCGAGTGGTAGAACGCAACGCTGTGACGAAGTTTTATACGGCACCGACGACCATCCGCCACCTCATGCGTTTCGGGGAGAAATGGCCGCAGGGTTGCGACCTAAGCTCTCTCAAGATTCTCGGCTCGGTCGGAGAGCCGATCAACCCAGAGGCCTGGGTCTGGTACTACGAACACGTCGGAGGGTTGCGCTGTCCGATCATGGATACGTGGTGGCAGACGGAAACCGGCTGCTTCATGATTTCACCGCTCCCTGTATCGGCGCTCAAACCAGGGTCGGCGACGAAGCCTCTCCCCGGCATCGAAGCGGATGTCATGGACTTGGACGGGAAGCCCGTGCCGCCCGGGCGCGGCGGGCTGCTCGTTATAAAGACGCCGTGGCCGTCCATGCTGCGGACGCTGTACAACAACCCTGACCGGTACAAGAAGACCTACTGGGAGCAGATCCCAGGGGGGATCTACGTGTCCGGGGACATCGCACGCAAAGACGAAGACGGCTACTTCTGGATACAAGGGCGGGCCGACGACGTCCTGAAGATCGCCGGGCACCGCATCGGCACCAGCGAGATCGAATCAGCGTTTGTGAGCCACCCTGCGGTGTCGGAGGCAGCCGTGATCGGCACACCCGACCCGATCAGAGGGGAGGTCATAAAGGCGTTTATCATCCTCAAAGAGGGATACGCGGAGACCCCAGAGCTCGTCAAGGAGCTTAGAAAGCACGTACGGCACGAGCTCGGGCCCATTGCCGTTATAGGAGCGATCGTCTTTACCGCCACGCTCCCGAAGACGCGCAGCGGGAAGATCATGCGAAGGGTGCTCAAGGCGCGAGAACTCGGGATCGACGTAGGCGACGTGTCGACGCTCATTGAAACGTGATGCATCCACGCTGCGGCGGCGAGCAGGGCTCCATCGCAGCCTCGTGGAGGCCAACGGATGGAGTATTTTTTCTAAAGACGGGCTTTCTTTAACCACACAGAAGCTCACGCGCCCTCGTCGCATCTGCAGCTGGAACCAAACACGTTTGTCGGTCTCGCGCGCAAGTATACCCGCCTTGAGAACGCCAGGAAACTTGACATGAAGGCCCATACGTTGGGAGCGGTGCTCACTGCGGCCATAGCAGCTGCGGTGCTAGTAAGTGGCTGCACGTCTTCCTTGCCGTTCAGCGCTACCCCCACCCCTAAGCCGCCAGACTTAAGCGCAGAGTATGGTGCCGCCTTCGGTCAGAGCGCTCGCGTGCCGCCGATAGGTTCACGCAAGTTAAGCCTAACATGTATTCTGGCACCTATACGGCTGAGGAGTTGCTACGAAATGGCGCGGGCGTAGATACCTACGATATTAAGCAGTGTAGCACGCTTGCGAGGAGTGCTATGAAGGAGGCGAACACTTGCACGTAACGTCGTATTCATTCTTCGTTATCACGCACAGACGTGCGGCAGACATCTAACTCGCGTCCTACGCCGACTGCGAGAAACGTGAGGCGATTCCCAAACTCGTGGGGATCAAAAATACGCCGAGCGTCGACCACCGCTGGTGTCGCCATGAATTGAATGAAGTCGTCCGGTGTCAGCCGCTTGAACTGCTCCCACTCGGTCAAAATGATACAACAGTGTGCTCCTGCAAGGCACGCTGAAGTTGAGGGTGGATAATCAAGCTCTTCAAAGCCGGGTAAACTCACCTGCTTGACCACGGGATCGAACGCGCTGACGTGCGCGCCCGCCTTCAAGAGTGTGCGGGCAACTGTGAGAGATTGGGCCTCGCGCAGGTCATCGGTATCGGGCTTGAAAGCGAGGCCGAGGAGGGCCACTTTCTTGTCCCGTGGTTCCCCGAGCGTTGAGAGGGCAAGCTGGGCGACGTGGAAGGCTTGCGCTTTATTTACCGCCAGCGTGGCCCTCAGCAAAGGCGCTGAATAGCCCTGTTCCTCAGCGAACTTGCATAACGCTTTTGTATCCTTGGGCAGGCACGAGCCGCCAAACCCCGCCCCGGCGTTGAGGAATCTGGGGTTGATCCTCTCGTCCAGTCCCACGCCTGCCATCACCTTGGATACATCGACGCCTGGAACCCCCTCACAAATACGTGCCATTTCATTTGCATAGGAAATCTTCATCGCAAGAAAGGTGTTGCTCGCATATTTGACCATCTCTGCCGATTCGAGACTCATCGTGAGTATGGGAATAGCCGGGTCATAAAAACCCTCAAACAGATTTGCCAGCTGTTGGCCTGACCGCGTATCGTATTCTCCAATTATCACACGATCGGGGTGCAACGTATCCCGAATTGCCGACCCCTGCCGGAGAAATTCCGGATTCGTGCACAGGCCAAAATCACTCCCTGCAACGAGTCCCGAGGCTTCTTCGAGAGCGACCTTGACAGGGCCTCGCACCGTCCCGGGCGTTACGGTGCTCTTGACCACAACGAGGTGGTAGGCGTTCTTCCGTTTTAACGCGCGCCCGATGTCCTCGCTCGCACTGATGACGTAACGCAGGTCGATCGTTCCGTCAGCTCTCTCTGGCGTACCCACGGTGAGAAACGTGACCTCGGTTTGACGCACTGCTTCAGAACGACTAATCTCAGCGCGCAAGTGTCCCGATTCGATGCTTGTTCGTACCGCTTCATCGAGTCCTGGTTCGTGAAAGGGGGCTCGCTTGGCATTGATGGAGTGCACCTTATCTTCGCTGCGCGTGGAGGCGATAACATCGTAGCCCCTCGACGCAAAGCAAACGGCCGTGCTTAGGCCAACGTACCCGGTTCCGACGATCGATATGCGCTGCACTGCGTTTTCGTGTGCAGTCATTCATTAAAAAGTTACGTTTGGCGACGCCAGATTTCCTTTGAAGGCAGGAAAAAAGAGTTATCGTCCGATGCACGCGCGGTAGGTTTGCTCCTCAAGGTGACATAAGGGGAGTACTGCACGATACGAAGCGTCTCTTTTTTCTGCAGATATAGACTCGTGTTTTGTTCTTTGAGGGGGGCTTGGCATCCGGCAAGACGATCAGCGCAAGTAATGATGTCGCTCCTCCGAGATAGAGTATCAACCTTTTATCGAAGCCGGTTGCACAACAAGTCAAAAAGTCGTTAACGGATTCATCCTGAGTAGTTCGCACTGCTGTGCGAAGCCGCAGCCATCACAAGATTTTTTAAAGTCGCTCTTAAAGTGGCCCCTCTAGTGGAATAGAGACGCTAGCGTTGCAGAACTCGGATTTCGATCACACTGGAGCTCAATTCGCTGATTGCATTGTGGCAAAAAGCATTCGCACCACGCAAGCCAGAAAACAATCTATCGAACCGGACACGACGTGGTGCGGTCCATGCGCCCCACCCCACACAACTGCGTTGCACTGCTTATTTCTCGCACGCGTAACCCAGCTGATAAAGGAAAAAACCGATGACGAGTATATCAAGACGAATGAATCAAGATCAATCTAGGGAATGGACAGACGGTCTTTGGCAGAGTTGACGAGAAGTGGTACGGCTACAAAGCAAGCGACACGACAAACCCTGCGCTGGCTGCTCTTTTCTACGGCTATGATGAAACCAACGCGAGCTGGATTATAGCAACGGCTGCAAGTGATGGGGCGGCAACGACGCACACGGGCACGGCGTCATCTTGAAGCGCGTGCTACGCAAGAAAAGCGCATCGTTCTGACCGAACGCAATTTAGCGACTGCAACTGCTATACGGATCCTCGAGGGGTTGCTATCTTACTGCTATTTCAAATCCCACGTGCAGGTCTTGGATCTGTTATGAGCTTCCAAACGAGTAGGCATAATTTGATTCCGCCCAGCCGTAAGCGTGGTGGAGGCTCATCCATGTCCGAATCTTCGCTATGATTAGATGGATGTGATTCCGCGCCCGCTCGGGTATCGCAACGTCGCACGCCCTATCCTGCAGATACTGAAACGCCTCACTGCTGCGAGAGCACGTCTGTATGAGTTTTTCCGCGGCGTTCTCCGCATACGTGGCTTGTATATCGCTGAGCTCAAAGATGAGCTCATCCACTTCGGCCATATCGTGTAACATCGCACAGAAAGTGGCTAGCCCCTGAAATAACGGTTTGCCGAGAGCAGCGCGAAAGTAATGCGCGGAGCCTCGTTTCACAGCAGCTGACGCCTCAAATGGCATCCGTGACGCTCACCGCTTCATTCAAAGGTCGTGACAGCTTGCAGAATCAAGCAGCGCGACAAGCAGCGCGACAGCATCGCCAACGCGTGTTCGATCGCGTTGCTGCGCAGCTAAACACGCAGACAAAGGCCCTATGGCAAATCCATGCCGATGAGATATCTTTTGGCAAAATGGTCGGCTTCCTCGTCTCGCGGTTCAAAAAGAATTCCCTGATCGCCAGGAAACGGAATGCGGTGGTCGTGTTCCCAAGATAGGATGGCAGGCGGTATCCCGTTAGGATACGCATCGCACGTCGCGTTCGGGAAGACGACGTCGCGAAAGTGCTTGCACAGCGTGCATATCGGTGTCGCTAATAACGTCATAGGGCTGTCACGCCATGAAGTCGCTTGGTTGCTTAAGCATATTCATAACGCGTCCATATACGAGGGATAAGGCGCCCTCGTCAGCCCGTGCGCCAAAAGCACTGATAGGGGTACGAGGTCAGCCAGATGCGAGGCGACGCCAACTCCGCGCTGAGAGGATTTTTTATAGAGCGGATGAGTATAGGGCAGCAGGTGTTACCGTGACCAATCTATGGAAATCGCTTCCTGTTGGACCTAACCCGCCCGAAGTAGTGTACGCGTTGATCGAAGTCCCAAAAGGGTCCCAGAACAAGTACGAATATGAGAAGGACCTTGGCATCTTTGCCATTGACCGAGTGCTCTATTCACCGGTGCAGTACCCGACTGATTACGGCCTCATTCCCAAGACCTACTACGACGACGGTGATCCCCTGGACGTCATGGTTGTGATAGATGAACCAACCTTTCCAGGATGCCTCATTGCTGTGCGGCCCATCGGCTTGATGCGGATGATTGACAGTGGGGACAACGATGATAAGGTCTTGGCCGTACCCGATAAAGACCCGATGTATGCGGAAGTCACCGACATAAGCGATCTGCCCCCACACAAGATGCGAGCTATTGGACATTTCTTCACCGTCTACAAGCAGCTTGAGGGCAAAAAAACCGATGTCACTGGTTGGGAAGGAGCTGAAAGCGCTAAAAACGCAATAATGCATTCAATTAAACTCTACAAGGACAAATTCGGCTAACCAACGCAGCTCGCGCCTCTTGGTTGGTATGCTACGAATGCCGGGCGGATCAACGCTGCAATTCAACCCCAACAGCGCTTTAGCGCCTCTTACGGCGGAAAATCTGGTGCTTCATCGGCCGCTGGCCGAACCACCAAAAAGTTCTTAATCGGGCTGCGTCCTACCTACGGCTGCGCAACAAGACACTGCATCACATGGACATCTCACAACTCATACAGTCAATCGTCCTCGGCATCATACAGGGCGTAACGGAGTGGCTTCCGATCAGCAGCAAGGCGATGATGTCCGTGGTGATGGTGAGTTTCTACAATATGAGCCTCACCGAAGCGGTCTACTACGCCATTTGGTTGCATATCGGGTCGTTGTTCGCCGTCGCGCTGTTTTACCGAAGCGATATCCTCAAACTGTTCGCTAACTTGCCCACGTACGTGCGAGACTTTCGCCACCCGAGCGGGTACAACCGACTGACAACGTTTCTCATCATCGCGACATTTGCTACCGCGCTCGTTGGTGCTCCCTTGCTCGTCTTTGGCTTGACAAAGCTGCAGCTGACGGGGAGTTACGCCATCGCGTTTATCGGCGCGCTCCTCATCGGCACCGGCTTGCTGCAACTGCGCGCGCGGCAGAGAGTCGGCAAACGAAACCGGTCGCTCTCACTAACCGACGCAATTATGGTTGGGCTCTTGCAAGGCGTAGCAATACTTCCTGGCTTCAGTCGCTCAGGACTGACCGTGTCAGCGCTCCTCTTGCGTCGTTACTCGGCAAAGGACGCGCTCAATTTGAGCTTTTTGATGTACATCCCTGCCGTGATCGGAGCTGAAATAGGGCTGACCATTATAAAAAGCGGGTCGTACTTCACCGTTTACGCTCTTATCGCCATCGTCGTCTCGTTCTTCTTTGCCCTCTTAACCATTAGCACGCTCCTGAGAGTGGCAGAGCGGATAAACTTCGGCTATTTCTGTATTCTCATCGGGTGCCTGGCGTTGGTGCCGCTTCTTATCACGCTGACCGGCGTCCTGCCCGGCGTCTGAGCGACCAACCACCGCTTATCCTTCTTTATTTGAGCTCTCCCATCCGGGTTGAGGTATCCACGTTGCTCCTCCGCAGGTACGCGCCGACCGATGCACCGAACATCAGCTTTCTTCTCACGTCCCGGCCGTGATCGAAGCTGAGATTGGGTCGCAGCTTCTGAAAGGGGGGATTTACTACAGCATCTACCCGCTCACCGCTATCGTCGTTGCTTTCGCCTCTGGGCTGTTTGCGACAAGCGTGCTTCTGAAGATTGCTGAGCGCGTAGATTTCAGCTGCTTCGCTATTTTCATAGCGTTGTGCACGCTTGCGATATTTGTCCTTATTCATCCGAGTTCGCGGTCCCCCAACTGATACGACGAGGCTTTAGCACAAAAAATCGCGGCCGTCGCAAGATCTTCGCGATCACGATGTAATTGATATACTGAGAGGGCGCCTGCCTCACGACGTTATCGACCATCTCGAGACTGAGGGAAAGACGCTCGTGCTGGTCGGCACCCATACCCACATCATAGGCGTCATCGGCCTCAAGGACCGAATTCGAGACGCATCGGCAGGGACGCTGCGAGCTCTGACCGCGCGTGGCATCAAAACCGTCATGCTGACAGGTGACAATGAGCGCGCAGGGGCGGCGATTGCTAGTGAGCTTCCGTTGAGCGAGTGTTACGCGGAGCTGCTGCCTGAGGATAAAGTGCGACATGTTGATGAACTGGCAACGGCCTACAAACACGTTGCAATGATCGGAGACGGCGTCAACGATGCCCCTGCGATGGCGCGGGCGCACGTGAGTATCGCGATGGGAACTGCCGGCGACGTCGCCATTGAAACAGCTGATATCGCACTGATGCACGATGATCTCTCGAAAGTGACGTATCTCATCGATCTTAGCAAGAAAACGATGTCTGTGGTCAGAGAGAACGTGATCGCAGCAATCCTCATTAAAGGATCTTTTGCGGTGCTCGCCTTTCCGGGATTCATTAGCCTCTGGCTTGCCGTCGGGGTCGGTGACATGGGACTGAGCCTCGCAGTCATCCAATGCATTGCGAATCGGCAGCAGGCGATAATGGGCACGCGGTGCTATCGCCGCGCGGGGGGAGTCTCAGTTTGCATTCGCGAGTGCTGCGCCATAGCAAGCGCTTCCGGACGCCTACTGCGGGTTTACTCGCTCACGGCTCTTAGCGCCAGCAGGGATTTGCTGTTGAGCTCAGCGCACGACGACGGTGTAACTTGTGCTCTGCGTCACCGCTCCCGATGAGCTAACGTAATCAAACGTGATGCTGGTCGTCCCCACTCTCAGTGCTTGGAACGTAAACACCTCAGCCCCTCCTGCACCGGGGAGCGGGGTGCTGGTAGCGGTACTAGCGAACGTTTGGCTTTGCAAAGCAAGAGCGCCTGTGTCGAATGTCGGCTGCCAGTGATACCCGGTCGACACATTTGCGAGCAGCGCTATCGGGAATTGCTGGCCCTGCTCCACGACGATCTGCTGTCCTGAAGGTGTTGGGATGGGCGTCGCGGTGGGCGTCGGAGTTACAGAGAGCTGTGTCGTTGTGACCCCCGTCGCGTTTGTGCTGGCGTTAGATGGCGCATTTGAAGCGGGCGTGGACGTGTTTAGCAACCCTAGTCCAAAAACCACCGCAATAACGATTACGATAACAATTATAAGCGCAATTATGGCTGCCACCCAGCTGCGCACTTCGATGTGAATCCGCCTCCCGTCCGCACTATGTTCTATGTTCGTAATAGCTAAAAGAGTCACCAGCACCAATGCGCTTTCTGCAAATAGCTTTTACGGTAATCGTGCGACGCGACTGCGTCTTTCTGCACCTGATCCGGGGAGGCTTGCAAAAGCAATCGGTTACAGATGTTTGGCGTCAGTGCCATGGCCTTGAGTGGCACCTCCCGTGAAGGCACTGCGAAGCTGTTTTCAGGTTTAGGCTGAGCATTCCGGTCGCATCGTTTGCCATCTCCCCAACAGCGCAGCCTCCGCACCCGAAAGCATTTACGAACGTTGACCGTCAAATTAAAGTATAGACACCAAGAAAATAAAACACGGATCATAGACAGGGGTTGCAGACCTGTGCTCTGTTGTCACCTTTGCTGCAACAGTGCGCAGATCTGCAGCACAGTCCCCGAGCCTAAGCCGGCTCGGGCTTCTCTTTTTTGGGTCTAAGAGCGTACAGAACATCGCGCAATACCCACTGTTAAACATTTCTATTTAGTTCGATTGTCGAAGCCTCTTTTAAGAACGCTTACAGTTGCCAAGATGACAGACGAGGCGATTATCGTAGTACAACCGAGAATCAGGAATGGGCCCACCTCAAAAAGCGCGCTGTCTGTCCGTGCAGCGTGAGGCATTTAAGCGAGCAGCTGCGATGATCGATCAGCGAGATGTGCGACATCGTAAGCTCTCTAGGCTTTAAATTGCAGCACGGGTCCTCAGCGCCACGCCTGAGTTTGGCTCCGCAGTTTTGATCGTGGAAGGAGGGGTGCTGTAGATGTCACAGCTTGCAAACAGTGTCATCCCTTTGCTACTTGGGACACAACCCACAGAGTTGGCCGTGCGCGACGACGATCGGAACAATAGCTAAGCGCACCTGGTAAGCCCAGTTTTGAGATTATTTTTCGCCGGCACTATGCTCCCTGGTCTCAAAAAAAACGCAGGAATACTTATCGACTTGAAACACCACTAAAGATTTGGGAAAAAACATGTGCTCTGGCGGTGGCCCAGTCATTACTATGGAAACGAACTGGTTTGTGAAGTATCACTGCAACAACTGCGGAAAGATGTTCAAAGCGATGGGCAAAACCCCGACGTGTCCGTCCTGTAACTCGGAAGACGTTGTGAACCATTCAGATTAAACGTTGAGACGCAGAAGATTGCAGACTTGCTTAAGCAGCTGCTTCGTTGATAGCTCTGAACGGAAAAAAGCACATGCTCTCACCGTGTTTGCGCAGCTGTTGTTGACCCCAGAAATCCACGAATGTGTATTTAAGATTGGCCGATATCGGCACTGCATTGGAAGAATGGCTGGGATAGTGGTTGCAGAGGCAAAAAATGATCGAAAAGGCAGTAATACCGGCAGCGGGCTTAGGAACGAGATTTCTGCCAGCAACGAAAGCGCA
The DNA here is from genome assembly GCA_015661395.1 of Methanomicrobia archaeon. Lineage (GTDB taxonomy): Archaea > Halobacteriota > Bog-38 > Methanoflorentales > Methanoflorentaceae > Methanoflorens. The sequence goes on from JACWML010000017.1 coordinate 23,793, forward strand.
GCCAAAGGAGATGCTGCCTGTCGTTGACAAGCCGGTCATCCAATACGTTGTCGAAGAAGCGCTATCGTGTGGGATAAAGGATATCCTGATAATCACGGGACGAAACAAACGAGCGATAGAGGATCACTTCGATAGGGGGACAATTGACAACAGGTACTTGCTTGAAATAGACGAAATGATGGACGAAGTGAGTCTTTTTTATACCCGGCAAAGGGAGCCAAAAGGGCTCGGGGATGCCGTCTCTTACGCTAAAAGCTTCGTCGCCGACGAGCCATTTGCCCTGCTGTTAGGTGATACTATAACCATCCCCGGGTGCTCACGAGAACTGATAGCGAAATATGAGGCTTTCAGGACGTGTATCATAGCCGTTGAACAGGTCCCCAGGGAGAAAATAAGCAGCTATGGGGTAGTTCAAGGCAAGGAAATTAACAAAGACGTGCTGCTCGTTGAAGATCTGGTGGAAAAGCCCGCTCAAGAGGCCGCGCCGTCAAACTTGGCGATCTTGGGCAGATATGTCCTGACCCCGGCAATATTCGACGCAATTGAAAAGACTCCGCCGGGAAAGGGAGATGAGATTCAGCTTACCGATGCGCTTCGTAACGTGGAAGAGAAGAAATACGCGTACATTTACCGGGGCAAAAGATACGACATAGGAAACAAGGTCGACTGGATAAAATCGAATATTGAGCTTTTCTTACAAGATGAGCGATTTCACGGCGAAATTGAACGTTTTTTGCATATGCTAAGATAGGGACATGAACGCGAGAGAGGTTAAGGAGATAATTGGTACTCTTGGTGACATAAGAGAAGACGTTCACGGCAAGACCGTTCTAGTGACGGGAGGTGCCGGCTTTTTAGGCTCGTGGCTGTGCGATGTTCTGGTTGAACTCGATGCAAATGTGCTCTGCATAGATAACCTTGCGAGTGGCCTGAAATCCAACATATCCGAGCTTCTTGACAAGGATAATTTCACGTTCATCAGGCACGACATCACGCAGCCCGTGTTTTTCGATGAAGATTTAGACGTGGTGTTGCATCTGGCGAGCAGGGCTTCTCCGTTTGAGTTTCAGAGATTCCCCATCCAGATTCTTAAGGCAAACACACTGGGAATCTGGGTAGCACTTGGTCTAGCGAAGAGGCACAAAGCGCGACTTCTCTACACATCGACGTCCGAGATCTACGGAAATGCCACGGAGATACCGACGTCGGAAGAGTACACGGGAAATGTGAATCCGATCGGAGCGAGAAGTTGCTATGACGAGGCGAAGAGGTGTGGGGAATCCTTTGTCACGGCGTACCGTTTAGAGCACGGCATGGATGCGAGGATAGCACGACTATTCAACACGTACGGTCCAAGAATGCGGGCAGATGACATCTATGGAAGGGTCGTGCCGCGCTTTATTGACCAAGCGCTAAAAAATGCGCCGATAACCGTTTTTGGCGACGGATCACAGACAAGAAGTTTTTGCTACGTCACCGATCAAATAGAAGCGCTATTGAGATTTGCTTTCCTGGAAGATCTAGATGGAAAAACCGTTAACGTCGGAAGCGACGAAGAGATAACAATCGTTGCGCTTGCGGAAATCATCAAGAAACTAACGAATTCTGCGTCAAACATCAAGTTTGAAGATCTGCCCAAAGATGATCCTTTGCGGAGAAGGCCAGACATCGGCAAGGCCAAAGATCTTCTGAATTGGAAACCGAAGGTCGGTTTGGAAAAAGGACTCGAAAGAACAATCCGATGGTTTAGGATGAAATAATCGTGCCACCACAGTACGACATAGCCGTCGCGTACAGAATCTATCCGAACGTCTCAAGGGTCCCCCCCATCTTCCCCGACGACAAGCTCAAGTTGGCAGAGCTCTGCCTGAAGACCTTTAAGCACTCCCTCGGCTCACTGAAAGCAAAAATGTTTGTCTTGCTCGATAATTGCCCCCCGAGCTATGAGGACTTGTTTAAACGATTTTTTGATGAGCAGGACTTAGAGCTAATCAGGTTAAATGGGATTGGAAACCGCGCGACCTTTGTCATGCAAATTGACGTCCTCTTGGATCAGAGTTTCTCAGAAATTGTCTATTTTGCTGAAGATGACTACCTGTACCTCCCCAACCAATTCGAACGTATGGTGAAGTTTTTACGAGAAGAAGCACAAGTCGACTTTGTCTCCCCGTACGATCATTTAGATTATTATGTTGATGAGATACACAAGTACAAGAGTCACATTAGGTTTTTTGGCGACAGGCATTGGAGGACAGTCGCCAGCACTTGCCTGACATTTCTAACCACGAAATCTACGTTGTCAGCCACCAGAAATGTTTTTAAAACGTATGCCGCAAGAAATTCAGACGGAGGCATTTGGTTGAGTTTGACAAAACATCAAGTGTTTAACCCGTTTACGATTGCTAAACACTTGCAGGACAAGAATGACAGAAAAATGAGGGAGAAACTCATCGATATGATCGGCAATGCTTGGCGGTTTTGTTGGAGACAAATCGTCTTTGGGAGGCGATGGAATTTGTGGGTTCCTATTCCCAGCATCGCTACACACATGGAACGCAACTATTTAGCTCCAACTTTTTCCTGGATTGATCTTCCTTCTGCAATGCTAAGCAAACTCCAATCGGAAGATGCAAAATTTCCATCCCAGCAGATTTTCGACTACAAGTATGTTGATATGAATTCAAGAGTATGAGACGTCCTTAGCTAGCTCGCGAAATATTGCTTAGAATGCCGCCTCGCATCTTGCCGAGTACTTCTGGCTTTTAAGCTTTGTAGCGCAATGGGCGGTGGCGCGACGATGGACTAAGATTAAAACTTGTTGACGCTTTAAGCCAATCATAGAATCGCGCATTAGTTCCCGCAAGAGTTTATATGGACACTGCCAAAACCGTTGGAAAAAATACCCTAGTCTTGTTCGCGTCCCAAATCGTAAGTATGGGGTTAGGCTTCTTCTACCTCATATTTAGCGCCCGGTATCTTGGTCCGGAGTTGTTTGGACTCCTCACCTTTGCGTTGGCATTTACGGGGATTTTTGGGCTTCTCCTGGATCTGGGCCTGAATATTCTGACGACACGAGAGGTCGCGCGAGACAACTCACGCGCAAACAAGTACCTTAGCAATATCACTTTTATTAAGGTATTTTTGGCAGTAATCACTTCTGGCCTCATCGCTGTTTCTGTCTATGGCCTAGGTTATTCAGGAGAGACGACTGCAGTCATCTATTTGCTCACGTTGTCCACAATCTTCACCGCTCTCACAGCCTCGTTTTATGCAATATTTCAGTCATTTGAGAGAATGGAATATCAGTCTTTCGGGGCAATCTTGAGCAGCGTTTTGTTGCTGACAGGCGCCGTTTTTTTGATAACGCGAAGCGCTGGAGTCGTCGCATTTGCTTCGATCTATCTAATTTCTAATGCAATCGTTTTAGGTTACAGTTTCGTCATATGCGTGCGAAAATTCAATTTGTTCAAAGTGGAAATTGACTGGAATTTTTGGAGGCCGACGATCAAAGAGGCATTGCCTTTCGGATTGAGCGGCGTCTTTGTAACGATATATTTCTGGATAGACTCATTGATGCTGTCGGTAATTCAGGGAAACCAAGCCGTTGGCTGGTACAACGCTGCATATAGATTGGTCTTCAGCCTACTGTTTATACCTACAGTTTTCAATACAGCTGTTTTCCCTGCGATGTCAAGATTTTACCTCTCTTCGCAGAATTCTCTGCAGCTGATGTGGAAAAAATACCTCAGATTCATGTTGATTCTGGGCATCCCCATTGGCGTCGGTACAACGCTTTTAGCTAGAAGAATTATCTTACTCATATTTGGCGAAGGTTACGCGCCCTCAGTTGTCGTCTTGCAGTTACTTATATGGTCAATGGTTTTTATTTTTGCCAATGCTCCTTTCTTTCGTTTGTTTGAATCAACTAACAAACAAATTGTTGTCACTAAAATCACAGGGCTCATGGTGATTGTCAACGTTGCGATCAATCTCATATTGATCCCAAAATTCAGTTACGTAGGAGCGAGTATAGCCACACTAATAACGGAATTCGTCGTTGTGACTCTTGCCTTCGTTTTGGCAGAAAGAAATCTGTATGTGGTCAATAAAGCTGAGCTGGCCGGTATTATGCTCAGAGTTGTCAGCGCGAGTACAATAATGGGGCTTTTTGTTGCATATTTTCAAGCATCCAACTTGTTTTTGCTAGTAATATCAGCCGGCTTGTTGTATTTCGGCGTGTTGTACATCGTAAAAGGAATTGATAAAGAAGACATCATGCTTGTGAAATCAATATTGTCGTCCAATTCATCGATGCGTAAAAAATGAATGATGATCCAAGGACCTCTATTGATTTTTTATTCATCTTGTCGTCGTCAGCAACATAACAGTAGACGGTGATCCGACATCTGAAAATAGCAAATGTGAGATTTTTCTTAAAGCGGAAGAGTAGCGAAGACAGATGGTGAACTATGAGACTATGCCCGGAAGAACCCCGCCTTTAGAGAGCGCCACCGAGAGTAGACGGAAAGTCAGATACGGGTGCTATGATGCAATCTACGCACTTTGCGCGTCTGCTCGTTCATCCTAATTTGAAAAGGTCATATTTGGGTAAAATGTGGGCGCCCATTTAGACCAATAGTCGTTTAACTCTCATCTCAAATTGGTCTGTATCAAATCGATGACTCGTTTCGACGGCTGCGTTGCCAATCTCTCTCTTCTGGCTCGTTTATCAATTGAAGGGTGCACTCTTTTAATGCGGCGAGAGTATCCCACCACAAGCCATCAATATCATGATGGACACTCTCTGGTTGTCCGCCCTTACGTACGACGAATGGAACACACCCCGCAAATACGGCCTCTGCTATAACTATACCAACATATTCCGTTTTATCGGGATGTTTGTTTTCATCTTCATCAAAGCCTCTGGCGTGCCAAAACAGTGTAGATCTGCTTTGTAGTTCTTTCACGTCTCGAATGGTGCGTTGAAATGGAAAAAATGGGGTACCCCTCAGCCTCGTTTGCACATTTTTGTTTACTGCTGGCTGTTAACGTCCCACACACCACCAACCAAATGATATTCCCAACCTCCTTCATCCAGCGTAGTGCATTGCATAGTTGTTTGAAAGTGTGAGCATTTCCAGCTGTTTTTTGCTATGATCGCCAGAAAAATCGTCCCCCTCTCAAAATGATGCGCTCCTTTGACGTAAAGCTCCCCACATCAATCGGTGGGTATAATACCTCTACGTCCCTCGCATTTTTTTAACAGTTTTTTCACAAAATTCGAATATACAACGATTTTGTCGTAGGTCGAAAGACTAGCATCAAAAAACAATTTCCAGCCCGCATAACTAAACAAGGCGAATTTCCCCATATTAGTTGCGGGTTCTTAAAGCAGAACGATGTTTTTGTCTGCGCTGGCAGGTTCAAAAAAAAGCGGATCTCTTGAATGATTTACAAACAGATCACATTGCTTGCTGCATTTTTTGTTGGGTAAGCGGAGCAACAGCGATTTTCGTCTTACACTCGAAAGCAATACAAAAGCGATACGCCATGAGTTTTGACGATCTCTGTTACCATATGCTTAATGAACTATGTCAAAGTGACGCGGCTACTATCCCCGCAAAGCACATCGCGGGTACGAGTTTACTTCGACAAGTGTTTAGGAGCGGCAAATTAGGCGATTCCACGCTGAGCGAGTCCGTCAAATACCGCCTTGAAGGATGTTTTCATTGAGTCAAAATCCCTCTGTCGCAAGAAATCCCGGCATTGCAACCCAAACTCATACAGGAAAAACCGGAGTAAAAACGTAAAGTATTGCCTCTTTAAAGCATTCTTCCTCATAAACCAAAATCTATTTCTAGTGACGTAGTATGAGTTGGGAGTCGCACCGCTTGATGCGCCATATTTGTGCCAAATCTTAGCTTGTGGAACATATACCGAAGCATATCCCGCGTTGCAGCCCCGATAGCACCAATCTACATCTTCCCAGTAGGTGAAGAACCTTGAATCTAACAGTCCGATTTCAGTCACCACTCGTGTCTTCACTAAGAGACAGGCCCCAATGACGTAATCTACTAGCCGCACCTTATCATATTGTCCGCGGTCAATTTCATTCTCTCCGACGTGCCAGACTCTCCCTGTCCACATGGAAAGCTTGGCGCCAGCACTGTTTATTCTACCTTTTCTTCCTCGGCCATCAGTGTTATAGTAATAGATTTTTGGTCCAGCAAAGCCGACAAGGGGATCCAGCTCCGCTACGTTTGTCAGCTCGTCCAGGAACCATGGGTCCACAATCGTGTCATTGTTGAGGAGCAGAACATACTCCGTGTCCTCTTGCAGCGCTGCTCGAATCCCGACGTTATTCCCTTCAGCAAATCCGAGGTTATCCTGATTTTCAATGACTGTGATTTCCGGATAGCGAGCCTTAAACTGCTCGACTGAACCGTCAGTCGAACCGTTATCTACGACAATGACCTCGTAGTTGGGGTAAGAAATGTGACTCAAGGATTCTAAGCATTCAACTGTATCGTGCTTGCCGTTCCAATTCAACACAATAATCGAAACCGTTGGCAGGTCGTTTTGGCGCGGTGCAGACGCCAATTTTGTTTCACCCATGAACCTCTCCAGCCGGCGGTTCTCTTTGTTTGATGATCTCGCATATTCGATCACTCAGCAACATTCACCGTTGCATTGGGAAGCGCAAGACCATAGGGATTATTAAATTGCTGTTATGGAAACGGAGGACGAGTCGTTCATCTTGAGGAGATTCTGAATCTCATCTGAGGTTCCTTGCTGCTCTGACACTCGCGATGTAGTCCTATTTTTTGACATGTGGAACGGCGCTCAGGGATGCTACAATAAAGTGGCCTCTCTGGCGTTTTTCACCCTCGCAGCTAATCTGCCACAGCGTTACAATGCATTGTTTAAGTATTTTGTTCTCGTGCCGGCGATGTTCGTTATCTCCAGTTAAATCAACCATAAACTGCTGCTATCTCACGCTGCCCGCTAATACGATATTGCGATCGAGAACGCCTCTCGCCTGAATGCGTCGGCTGTGACAACAACGAGATCGCTTTTTCCTCTTAGGCCTTATGTTGCTGCCTCAGATTCGAGCGAGACAGTGACGAACTGCTCACAACAAGGTCGGCCCCATTAACTCAATCGTAGGCAGAGCACTTCTAACTCATCGTGGATATGATGTCTAGATCGACGGACTATCTAGCATAAACTAACAAACTACGGCAGTGCTGGGGAGACGGCGAAGCTCACGCTGCAGTCGGGCAGTCGGGTACGATGCGAAAGGTTGTGCTTTGAACGCTGATGATTTGCATGTAACTCTGTTGCGGCAAGAACGGATTGGTTATGCGTAATAGTTTTTGACTGCCCGCTGTAAAGGGCAACTCTCCTTCAAAAGTGAAAGAGTTGATCCCGACAATGTAAACTAAGATGTGCTGGTGCTGACATTGCCATTACTACCACAGATCGGTCGGTTCCCCACGCACACGGTCCCATCCAAGTCGAGGATGAAACATCGCTTGTCGGCCGTCTGTAGTTCGTTCATCGTGCGCAGGACGGCCTATTTCGTTTCCCCGATGTCGGCGAGCGTCATCAGTGCGCGACGAATCAAATCGCCAAGTGCTACAGCCTTCGCCGGATCTCAATTGCACTGCAAATAATCATGTGGTCAGCGGCTGCGATGTATGTAGGCATCATACTAGGGTTGCATTTGTGAGCGCCAACATGCAGAAACTGAGCATGAACTCACAATAGGCGCTATGGCATTCAACTTATCCTCAATATAGTCGTCATTCCGACGTATGGTTATGGAGCGCACCGGCGATGACCATGGCAACAGAACCGTTCATCGTATGCGTGAGTATTTTCTTTTTGGAGAGATATGGATACTCGCTCCACATGCGATTGGTGATTGGGTCGCCCTTCTTTGGCTTGGCCGTTATTTCTGCGATATCGTTAGTTCTGAGGACATTTGGAGTTCACTTGGCCTTCGTCACGGCGATCGCGTTGACGGCCTAGGCGTAGACAAGGTGGATAAACAACTGATGCAAAACCTGGTCAAATACCGTCGGCTTGCAACCCCGGAACGTGATCGGATGGCCTCGGCTCAAAAAAAACTGTGCAGTTAATAGCTTTTTATTTTGTCGTGTGGCAAGCTGCCGCCCTTTCCCACCATCAACGGCGCATCTCATAAGTAACGCGCATTGTGGCTCCTGACGGGATTTGCTTGACGCCGATTCTGCCTATCAAGCTATCATATTCCCAAAAAAACCACGGCTGTAATGGCAGAAGCAAAGCTTTAATAATCAAATCGTTACTCTTACGACGTTAACCGACTTTGAGAAATGGTGAAGCCTTGAAGATTTCCGTATTGGCACCTTTTCCCAAATACAAAGATGGGATTCCAAGAGCCACAGAGGAGCTGATTTCAAAGCTCTGTGAGGCAGACGATGTAGAATCAGTTTCGGTCATAGCAGCAAAAAAAGAGGAAGACTTTGTCAGCTACTCTCTTTTGAGAAACGAAAAAGTCTCTTTGTTCGCTGTGCGTTCATTCCTCCTTCCGTGGACATTGTTAGGAACTATTAAGCTATACAAGGAAAGTAATGTTGTAATCCTCTTTGGGCATCCGTGTTATGTCTTCGGTCCTTCGCCTTTATGTCTTCTCCAGCTTCTTGTCAAGCTCGGCATTGTGCCCAAGGCAAAATGGATGCAAATGCTGTACGACTTCGTTAACTATACTTGTCCTGAGGACTATGTGGGCGCACCGAAGGAAACGACGCTTTACAAGGTTTGGAAGAACTACTTTGTCCAGACTCCAGTGCATTATATCGCCATATCTGAATGGACCAAGAAGGAAGCGATGCGCTATTGGAGACTAACAGCGGCCCAGATCACAGTGATCCATCTCGGCTCCTTCACTATCCCGAAGATTCCTCGCGCTCACTTCGGGAGTAAAAAGATAATAACAGTATCTGATATTTCACCTCGCAAAAACCATTTGCGATTGATCAAGGCGTTTGAACTCGTTCACCAAAATAACCTAAACAACGACGCAGAATTGATGATCGTTGGTCAGTTGCGAAAAGATATCCCAGAGTTTGAATCAACGCTGCGCGACATACAAAGGCGCAATAAGGGCATAAAGATAACGCTAGCCGGCTACTTGACTGACTCTGAGATATTGTCGCTCTACGAAGAGGCAGATGTCTTCGTTTATCCCTCGCTCTACGAGGGATTTGGACTCCCCGTACTTGAGGCGATGGCGTGCGGGTGTCCGGTTATTGCCTCGAACGTCTCCTCATTACCAGAAGTAGTCGGTGAAGCAGGCCTTCTCGTCGACCCATATAACGTCGAAGCTCTCGCACGCGCGATAAGCACTGTGCTCGACGATGACGAATTAAAAAGAGAGATGAGCCGAAAAGGTATAGCACAAGCACAGAAATTCTCGTGGGCAAAGGCCGGTGCTGAATTGCTAGCGGTTTGTCAAGAAGTTGCGGAAAGGCAGAGGTAACCTAACGGTTACATGAGGAATCTTGGCCCGTTACCTCGAATACAAACTAAAGTCTCTTAATCGGAAAAAAAACCGCCTACGCTGCAATACAGCTGCTTCCTCTCAAGTCAACGTCGGCGCAACACGCTCCGAACGGCTACGCGAATAGAAGCGATCATCAGGGCCATCGTTAGCGTATCGGCCATGTTCCGGCAAAATGCTAACCTATTTACCTTACGACAGGAACTCTCTCCTGACAGGACTACGAGTCTGGCGCTCTCAGTCTGTTTTAGTGAATTGAGCTTAATCCAGCCATCCAGCGGGCCGCCAAATGATGACTATTAAAGAGCGGCTGCACAAAACACCTCAAGATATCCCCGCTCCAAGGTCAGGAAAGAAATCCGAAATACCGATGAACTCAGATCTGCAACTATTAATCTTTCACGACTCACTCGACGTGTTAGGTGGTGGAGAAAAAGTAGCGGCGACGATAGCGAAGGCATTTGACGCGCAAATCGCGGCAGCGAATGTCGACCCAGAAGTCGTTCGAGAATTAGGCATCGAACAAGATATCATCTATGACTTAGGTCGGATTGATGATCGGGCCCCGATAGGTCCAATCAAATCAAGCTTGTTGTTCAGAAGAGTGAGTTTTCGGGGATTTGACAAGTACCTTTTAAGTGGATTCTGGTCACTTTACGCGGCCTACAGGCACAAGCCCAGCATATATTACTGCTATACCCCTCGGAGGGATTTTTATGATTTGAAACGCTTCAACATCGCCCGTCAATCAAATTTGGCAAAGAAAGCAGTAGCGTGGAGCTGGACGACCGCGCATAGCTATTTTGACAGACGCGCTATCCGACAGGTCAGCAAAATACTGACATTAAGCCGCACCGTTCAGAAGCGGATAGCATTGTACTACAACAGGGACTCGACAGTAATCTACCCCCCTGTACCTACAGATCACTACTATACTAAAGCGTTCGGTGATTTCTGGTTGTCCGTAAACAGATTATACCCTGAAAAAAGAGTTGAGCTGCAAATAGAAGCCTTCAAAAGCTTGCCCGATGAAAACCTATTAATTGTGGGTGGATATGCACGTCGCGACAAAGGACTGGTCGCGTATCACAAACTGTTCGCGAATCTGCCTCCAAACGTGAAGATTCTCGGAACAACCCCGCAAGAACGCTTATTGGAACTATACGCAACCTGCAAAGGGGTTATATATACGCCTATTGACGAGGATTTTGGCTTAGTCCCTGTCGAAGCACAAGCTAGCGGAAAAGCCGTAGTCGGAGTAAACGAAGGCGCGCTAAGAGAGACTGTTATCGACGGTGTCACAGGCTTCTTGGTGGATCCGCATCCAGAATCCCTAAAGAAAGCGATACAGTGCGTTTCGCAAGAACCACAACGCTATGAAAAAGCTTGCAAGAAGAATGCGAGCAAATTTGATGAGCATGTATTCATTGAAAACATGCGGCGGCATCTTTGTGAAGAAGAATAGCGCGTATGTTGCGGCAAGGCCATTCGAGGTGACGACAGACTTCTTATTCGAGCGCATGAGAGGATCTCAAGCGCAAGAAGCGCCGAGGGATTAGCCATTTCGCGAGGCGTCGCGGTGAGTGCTCCAGTTGCTTGAGGGGGGGGCTGAGCATTCGCCGTTGAATGGAAGTCTCAAGATTTACAGAAACAAGCTAAGACTGGTATTTCCAACAGCTCTACATTAATATTCACCCGCTAGGTGAGCTTAAACGACGATATCATTTGCTGCGCAGTCACAAGCTGTTCTTCTGCCCCTTTTTCTGATTCTCGCCTGTCACGAAAAACAAGGAACGAAGGACGCTCAGGGCTTTTCAGCTACCATCACGATGCGGTGCCTCGTGTGTTCCGCGCCTTTGTACTGTTTATGGCTGACTTTTTCATCTAGCGCCTTCATAACAAACCCTGTCGATTGAAAAAGCTCGCAGAGCTCCCAAGGCGAAAAATAGTGATGTTGGATTCCCCCTCGAATGAGGGTATCTGCTGTGAACTTCACTCCCTGGCTGCGGCGCAAGTCGCGCCGTCCAAGGACTTCGACAAACGCCAGGCCGCAATCTCTTAAAACCCGAAAAAACTCCCCCACTGCCTTCTTTCTGCCATTTCCGGTGAGGTGCCCGAGCAACCCATAACACGTGACAGCGTCGAAGCTTCGATCCGAAAAGGGAAGCTGATGAACGTCTGAAAGGACCCGCGCGTATCGAGGATCGAGCAACACCAGTGCCTCTCTCGAGATATCAACCCCGACTGCCCTAAAACCGTTCCTATGAAGCGGAACCAGGTACCTCCCCGTGCCACAGCCGACGTCGAGCACATCAGCTCCCGCCGCAACCCTCCGCAGCACAGAAGAGATATCGTACGGGCCTTTCCACCAGGAGGGGTGTAAAACGTACTTCTCATCCCAGATATTGACGAGTAATTTAGCGTGTGACCGCCGCGCCTCTTCGGACATAGCTATTATGGCCCCCTTTATTTCCACTAGAGACTATCCTCATGCATAAAAAACGCTTTTCCGAGCTCTATTTTTGATTTTTATCGCGACAAAAGCGATTTGGATTAGAAATATATAAATGTTAATCCATTACCACTGTAGATGCTCTCGGTTATGACGGTCGCAGGATCGGACTCAGGAGGCGGAGCCGGGGTACAGGCCGACACGCGCACCTTTGCTGCTCTCGGCGTGCACGGGACCTCTGTGGTTACAGCCGTTACCTCACAAAACACTCTTGGCGTTCAAGATGTGTACTATCTGCCTGTCGACACCGTCGTCGCTCAGATGAATGCTGTTTTCACCGACATTGACATCCGAAGCATCAAGACGGGAATGCTCGCGACCGTCGAGATCGCAGAAGCGGTAGCTGATGTGCTTTCGCAGCACAAAGTTCCGATCGTGGTTGATCCAGTTATGGTCGCTGAAGCGGGCGGGCGGTTGGTGATGGGGGAACCAAAAGAAGTCCTTGCGCGACTGCTGCCCGAAACAGCGGTTATAACCCCAAACATACGAGAGGCAGAAGCCATTTCAGGCATCGCCATACACAATATCGATGATATGAAGCGTGCCGCCTGCGAAATCTATGCTCTCGGCCCTAAATCGGTTATTGTCACTGGAGGCCATTTGAGCGGGACCGACGTGCTGTATGACGGCAGTTTTCAGCTGCTCAGAGGCAAGCTGATTAAGGGGGGGACGCACGGAGCAGGATGCACCTTCTCGGCAGCTATGGCCGTTTTCATTGCTAAAGGGTACCCCGTTAACCAAAGTGCTCTAATGGCAAAGACGTTCGTCACCGACGCTATAAGAAACAGCGAACACGTAGGCTCTGGCCCCGGCGCTGTGAATCAGTTTGCGGCGACGCTACACAGGGCCGAGCGGTACCTGACGTTACTCGACGTCGAGGCGGGGCTGCGCACCATTAAGGCTATAAACATAGACCTTATACCTGAGGTCGGAAGCAACTTAGCGATGGCTATTTCGGGCGCAAAGAAGCTAGCAGACGTGGCTGCGGTCAAGGGACGAATCGTGAAAGTCGGAGAGACTATCACGCCCGTTGGCTGCGTGACCTTTGGTGCAAGTCGTCACGTAGGAGGGGCCATATTAGCGGCATTGAACCATGATGCGGATATGAAAAGCGCGATGAACTTGCGGTACTCAGACGAGGTGATTCGCGCGTGCCAAGAGCTTAACCTCGCAACGAAGAGCTTCGAGAGACGGGAGGAGCCGCAAGCAACGAGCACGATCGAGTGGGACATTGCGCATGCTATCGAGAGAAGCTTGACACAGGGCACTGGCGTGCCCGACGTCATATGCGACCGCGGGAGTGTCGGCAAGGAAGCTATGGTCCTCATTCTCGGCCACTCAGCGCAACAGGTGGCTGATACAGTTGTGAAGATTTCATCGGCGCTGAGGTAATCAAGTAACGGTCCCTCGGCTAAAAAAGGAACACGGAGGTGGTTTCACGGGAAGCATCAGACCTACGTACATCAAAAGCATATCAGCAGAGCTACTCCGAGGACATCGGGAGATATTCAGCTCTGATTATGAGAAGAATAAATTGCTCGTGTCGGAATACACGAACATTGAGAGCAAGAACATTAGGAACAGAGTTGCCGGATATATAACGCACAGGGTAGAGATCGGCAACAGGAGAAAGTCATGAGATTCAAGGGCGTGTACCCTGCGATGGTCACGCCATTTACGGACGAAGAAGAAATCGACGTAGAGGGGATGCG
>JACWML010000070.1 GCA_015661395.1 Methanomicrobia archaeon
ATGTTCCAAAATGCATCGACGAATTTCGGCCGCTCGTTCTTATAGTCGAGATAGTAGGCGTGTTCCCAAACGTCAAGAACCATGACGATGCGGGAGTTTGGATAGACGTTGACGTTGTGCTTCTCTATTTGCATTATCATAGGCCGTTTTGTTTGCATATCGAGCACCAACGCGGCCCATCCTGACCCTTCGGTGGTTGCCGCAGCTTTGCTAAACTCCGCCTTGAACCGGTCAAAACTGCCAAACTCGTTGTTTATAGCATCCGCCAACTTCCCCTTAGGGACCCCGCCGCCGCCTTTGCCGGCAGGCGCCATCGTCGGCCAAAAAAGCTTGTGGAGCACGTGGCCACCGATGTTGAACGACAACTCCTTCAGCGTAGCCTTAACGTCGACGTCTGCGTTGCTCTTTCGTGCAGCATCGAGCTTCTCAAAAGTCGCATTCGCGCCGTTTACGTACGCAAGGTGGTGTTTGTCGTGGTGAATCCTGAGCTGCTGCTCAGAGATATAGGGCTCTAAGTCGTTATAGCCATAGGGGAGGTCTGGCAAGACATAAATTTTGTTCGCTTCCATACGTCTCATCTCCTTCTGATTGCAATCAGGCTTTAACCTCTGTGAGGCAAGATATTTACGCTTAATCCTCTTTAACCAAGGCTTTCCGCCAAAATCAATGTCGCCACGTCTCGAGTAGCACCAACTCACAAACTGTGACGCGAGAATGCGCTACCGAATGCGTCGACGATGGCGTGTTGTACGGGGCCCAGAACGAAGCCGAGCTGCTTCTTTGCGATAGCCCGCCGTAAGTAAGACGCTCGCACGTAAAAACCAAAGTATGCTTTCAAAAACCACCGGTGTAAGTCTGCTGTCGAAAGAGCACGTGTACGAACCACGGGCTGTGTGAGGGTGAACTTACTCCAGTCATCCAAGGTAACCTCAAGATCGTAGTTGTCGATGTTGTCGTACAGTTCAGTTCCCGGATAGGGCGTGGTGACCGAAAACATGGCGAAATCCGGCATGACCTGCTTTGCTAGGTTGATCGTGTCGGCGACCTTCTGCCCGTCATCTCCGGGCAATCCGATCATAAAGGACGCCGTTGTCGCATAATCGTAGTCTCTAAGCACGTCAAAGGCGCTAATCACCTGATCAGTCGAAAACCCTTTCTTGATAAGCTTCAGCGTGTCGTCCGAGGCAGACTCAACGCCAAAAAAGAGCCCGTTGCAGCCGACTTCGCGCAGCCTGCCGAGTAAGTCCTCATCAATAGAGTCAACGCGCCCTGTGCACGACCAGCTAAACTTGAGGTTGTTTTCCTCTACCAGATCGGCAAACTTGAAGGCGCGCTCTTTGTTGAGTATGAAATTGTCATCAAGCATGGTTACGTTGTCGTAGCCTTGAGCAACAAGCTGCGCTACCTCGTCAAAAACGTTGTCCGCGCTCCGCGACCGAAACGTCTTGTGGTACAGGTTTGAGGAGGCGCAGAAAATACACCTGAATGGGCACCCCCTACTCGATATGACGCCGGTGCTCTTAGGTGGCAAGTACTTTGCCATTGGTAGCAAGTCCCTCGCGGGAAATGGAATCTCGTCCAAATCGGCGATCAGCTTCCGATCGGGGTTTCGAACTATCGCGTCCCCGTCTCGCAAGGTAATGCCCTCAACGTGGTGCAAGCTGCCCGACTCGGTGGAATCCGCGACTTCGAGCATGGTGGCTTCTCCCTCCCCCCTAACGACCGCGTCAGCCGCTGATTTCTCGAGACACTCGCGGTCCAAAAAAGTTGCTTGTGGGCCGCCGAGAACTACCTTCTTGCCGCTGTTCGATTGCTTAATGAGGTTCGCAAGCGCAAGAGCTGAGCTGTAAGTTGGTGCTGTAGTCGTGATGCCTACGAGATCGGCCGTCTGCACGCGCTCCATAATCTGCGTATTGCTCAGCCGCTCAACTTCGGCATCTATGATAGCAACGCGATGACCGTGCTCTCTGAGAAAAGCGCCTAAATAAGCAAGCCCCAATGGCGGCGAGCAGATATTCAGCTTTCTGACGTCTCCCTTGCCAAACGGCGGATGAATAAGTGCAACTTCGATTCCCATGTCGATCCTACCACGCTAGCTCAGAGCTGTTCTGGCAAAACTAAAAAGGCTAGCTATCTAAGCGTCCGACCTAGTTTTTCCCTGCTATCTCAACAGCACTAGCTATCTTTTTGGTCACGCAATTACTTAGCTCTTTGTCACAGCGCAATCAATAAAAGAGTTTAAAATCGAGTTTTCTGGCAGGCTGTGGTATGCCGGGCAGCGAGTGCTGTGCGCACAGTCGGTGCCGCATGACGTTACTGCTGTCCTGCGGACGCCACCTAGGCGATCCAGCCCAAGCTGCCTGGATGTAGTGAAGCTGCCAAGACGCTCGCGCACCGTTTCAACGCAGAGGTGAGGATATAAATAGGAACAAAGCAGAATTCTTTGGAGAGTAATTATTTTCAGCCGAACGACTAGCAGGTGATCATATGGTCGAGAAACAAATGAAAGGCAGAAAAATGACGACGAGAGAAGATTGGATCCTGAGTACCCTTGCTGATGTCAGACGCGCATTCGACGCTATGTTTGTGAGTGCCGAAGACCTCTACAAGAGGCTTGTTCCGGAGCCGCAGCGCTCGCGTGCTGAGCACTTGTACAAAGCGTACGTCCCTGAAATCATACCAAGGCCTCGAGGGCCGGTTAGGGCCCCTGACGTAGATATTATCGACGTCGGAACAGAAATTCACTTGGTCGCTGATCTGCCAGGGGTCAAGAAAGAGGACATTGACCTCAGCCTCACGCCAGACACCCTAGAGATCAGCGCCGAATCAAAAGCTGAAATAGCGCGTGAACAGCAACCTTACGCTCGTCGAGAGAGGGGCTACATGGCGTACAAGCGAACAATGCACTTGCCAGCTCCAGTAATTCCAGAAAAAGCTAAAGCGCGATTCAACAACGGGGTGTTAGAGGTCACGATGCCCCGAAAAGAGCCTGTCGAAAAGGTTACAGGCGTCAAAGTGGATATCACGGGTGAACGGATGTAGAACTCGCAAAAACGCCCCTAATGCATGTGGAAGTGCACGGCGTCGTGGCAGATCGCTGCGATCGTGAGGTCGTCTTACTTTTGAGAATTCGGCCTGCGCGCAGGCCTCGTGTTTTTTACTATTGGATGAGCTGACACCGTAGTTCGCACACACTTGGGACTCCCTTCTAGAACCGTTCTGTAGTCTGGCGCGAATGTCCAAGGCCAATAGAATCCGCGCGTTTGTTAGCAAAACGACGTCATCATCATATTCCCTCTCGCAAATACATATACGAAGAGCAGTGACATTGAATAAGTGTTGCGCAGAAGGGTCGATCCCCCCCGACTGACACGTTTTTCTGATTGGAGAATGTCATACAGGAGAACCCGCGACGTGTCCCTCGCACATTATCCGGCGTTTTCTAGGCCGACAGAGGAAGAGAAGAGTCTGCCAGAGCTAACTGTCTCGCTATGCATCACTGATTCGCACGTGCGCTTCATCTTCGATAAGAACCAGGTTGCTAATTTGCCACCAGCTATCCAGGCACGAGTGACGCAGATGCTAGGTCAGTTTGAACGTGATTTTGCGACGTGGTTTTCTTTGAGTCGCAAGCAGCCAGCGCGAACGCTCCCAGCGGAGGTAGTCATTGCGGCCAATTCGCGGTCGCTCGAGGTTGACGCAAAAGGCACGGCGTTGGCGAGTGTAGGCGACCGTGTCGTTTATCTGAGCTACGCATTGCTGCGTGAAGGCGTGCCCGTTGGCTTTCGACTCGGAGTGTTTGCGTATGTGTTTGACCGCCGCGCGCGAAACGGAAACGACAGAAACTGTGACGAGCTGCTTGATGAACTCTCCCTGCCGCTTCTCAAAGACCAAGTCAACGTGTTGGGCGCGCCTGAGCGCTACGCAATGTTCGCCAACAAAGACTGGCTGGACGCATTGATCGCTCATCTGGCTCAGAAGCTCCCGCATTTGGATGTGCAAGCAGCCCCGCTCGCCACGTCAGGAACGCCTTCGCACGAGCCCGACACTGAGCTTTCGGAAGAACAACGTCAACGGATAGCCGAGTTAGCAGCGAGAAATAGAATAGACCAGGCCATTCTCCTCAAGAAGATGCGCACGCTCGTGACCATCATCTCAACGGGCTTGGGTGCGGACGTTGACATCAGCGTCGTTCCTGGCGAATGGTGGGCTTTTGACTATGAGAGTAACACCATAACCTTCCCTCTTGTCGATCTCGTCACCGCACCGCCCGACAAAATCATAGGCTCCTTATTGCACGAGATCGGCCACTACCAAGTAACGCGTGTCGACGTGAACCATCCAGTCTTCAAGCGTCTTCTTTCGAGCGAATCGTTGCGCTTGTTGCTCAACACGTTTGAAGATCCACGCGCAAGTAACTGGATGAAAGCCACGTTTAAGGGAACTTCTCCCTATCTTGATCTCATTTATGACGATTTGTTGTCAGAAGACCTCAGCGCGACGGCTTACAGCCACAAATTGCAGAAGGAGGTGCAAAAATACTCCGATTCAGAGATTCAGGCATACCAGCTGTTCCCGCATCTCGAGTACCTCTTGTGTGTTCTTTACTTCTGGCGGTTTGGCAGGCTTCCTTCGTACGTTATAAGCCCGCAAGTGGGCGCTGCTCTCGAAAGTACAGTTCAGTTTTTTCCCTCAATCTTTAGCCACTATCCCCCCGGCCGCGCGGCAGAGTACGACAAGCTTCGGTACGCACGGGAAGCGGCCGAACAGATACAGGAGCATATTTTAGAGCCGTACGAACAGCTACTCAAGCAAGCCGCCGACAACCTTACGCTAGGCATAGAGCGTGGGCAGCACCCTCTCGGCGAAGGTGAAAACCCCGCTGAAATTAACCCGCAACTTTTAGAGCAAGAGGCGCAGGAGATCCTTGACGAGCAAGCCAAGGAACTCGCCGATCGGCTGTCTGCTAAGCGAAATGTGCCCGAATCGGTTGACGCGGAAGTCCTTGAACAAAGGATTGGGGAGAAAAGGGATAGCCTTGAGCACGTGCGAATCTCAGCAGAAAAGCCGCACTCCGAACTCACCCGCAGAGACCTTATCGCTCAGCGCCGACACCTCGAGTTCGGAGGCGACCGCCGTATGGGTGAATATAATCAGGCGTACGCTGCGGTGTCGGGATTGCTGCGTATGCTCGTCGGCACGCTTGAAAACGTGCTTGCAAAGAATCGCAAGCCAAAGTACGAAGGCTACTATGCTTCTGGGCAAAAACCAGATTTGCGGCGGGTGATGGACGTTACGCGCAAGATGCAACAAGGCTTGCCCACGACCAAGAAAGATTTCGACGTGTTCCTCAAGCGCAGAAGGCCGACCCGCTTGGACCACCGGATAATGTTGCTCTTAGACGAATCAGGTTCGATGCAGGAACCAAAGCGAACTGCTGCACTGCACGCACTTTTGCTCTTCATGGAAGCGTTCGATTATCTGGGAATCGACTACGCGATCATCGGCTTCGCAGACGCGCCAATCATCCACAAGCCGTTTGGGGATACTCTGGATCAGCGGGCTCGTGAGGATGTGTTTGAGGACGTATCTCAGTTCATTCCGCTCGGGGCAACGGCAGATGCCGATGCACTCGCGTTAGGGATCGACCTATTCGATCGAGAGCCAGAAGATGTTTATCGCCTCATAATCGTCATATCCGATGGCGAAGGAAACGTCAACACGACCGGCATAACGTTCGAGGAACTGCAAGA
>JACWML010000018.1 GCA_015661395.1 Methanomicrobia archaeon
TTAAGTGGTGTTGACGTCTGCCAGCATTGATGGTCGGCGTAACGGTTCTCGTCGACGTCGTCTATTGAAAGCTTCTTTAGCTCTCCTGGAGCGCCACCGAAGTCAATCGAATCAACCAGCACGAGCTTCTTGCATTCAAAAATTCCAAACAAGAAGTACCCTCTGCCGATGTCAACGACCTTCAGTCGAGTTGCGCCATTCAATTTCTGCTTTAGAACAGGAACTAAGGACGTCGCGAAGCCGTTGTCACCGTACAGTGGGTTTCCACAGCAGGCGATAACCGCCTCAGCATCGCAAATCGATTCGCTCACTTTAGATCATCTTGTTCTGAATGATGGCTTTTTCTGGATCCAGCACGATCATATGCGTTGCACACGAGTTGCAGGGATCATACAGCCGTACTATGACTTCCGCGAACTTGTAGTGGTCCCCTTCTATTGCTTTGCTAATCGTTGGATAATTCCACGTCGTCGGAACGATGCAGTTGTAGTAACTAATCCTGCCGTCCTTGACCCGCGCCATGTGAACGTTCGCGCCACGAGCTGCTTCGTTGATTCCGATTCCAAGTTCGTTGTCGCCGCGACCGGCACACCCTTCCTTTGTTACGCCGCTCGTATTGAGCTCATCGAGGAGGTTCTCTGCTCGATGAACAAGCGTGCCTTGTTCACGCTGCCGAGCCTTTTGGATGGCCAGTGCGCCTCTCTCAGTGAATCCCTTGAACGTGACCGCACGCGCGCGAGGGCCGACTTCTACGGGTTCGCCGCCGACAAGGCATATAGTATTGTTTGCCTCTTGCCCGACTTCAAGCGAGCTGTACCAGTTGTTCGGCTGTTCCTCATTGAACGTTTCCCACGGGAAGGCCGTTCTGTCGCCGTAAGTCAAGTCCGAAGCAAACACGTCGTAGTCGTGCAGCCCCATGTCAGACGGATAGTCAGAGTCCTTGATCAGCCCCATCATGAAATCGGTCTGTTCGTCTGAAAGCTGCTCGTAGGTCCGCAGACTGCTCTGCAATTTCATTCTTGCGAGATCGCTGATGTTATGTTCCATGCCGCCTATGACGATGTCAGGCGCGTGTAGGCCCTCTCCGCCGACCACATCTATGATGTTCTGGGCGATTTTTCTCATTCCCTGACAGCGCTTCATGGCGTCTGCGTAGACGTTCTTGTCAAAGCCGACACCGCACCCGAAATCCGGGAAAATCAAAATGTTATGAAGCGGATGGCTGTGCATTTTGTTAGCAATGGCAGCCAGCTCTCGTAATATCATGCCGTCCTTTGGGGGCTCAACACCGATTGAGTCCTCCACAGCCTCTACCGAAGCGCACGAGTGAGAGATAGGGCAGATGCCACAAATCCGCGACGTTGCCAGTGGGGCAAACTCCATCGGCTTGCCGATAAGGAACTTCTCAAAATTCCTGACCGGCGTAATGCTGAAGTAGTTTCCTTTTTCCACTATGCCGTCATCGTTTGTCTCTAGAACTAACTTGGCGTGCCCTTCGACACGAGTACACGGTGATATTTCAACTACATTGGCCAAACTATTAACCTCCTTTTGGTGCATTTAGAGAGATAGGATGAAACTTATCAACGCTAATAGTATAAAATCTAGACCGTTTTAGGGCCGTTTGTGCAGCGAGTATGGCAGGCAACTACCGCTACTCCCTATATGAATATTTCTAATTCACGGACGTATTTGGGTGAACAAAGCCGGTGTTAACTATTTGAGGCATTTTTCGATCCATCCAGCTTGTTGCAGGATTCGCTTCAATTATCGCTGCCACGATTTCATTATTTGCGAACGCTTTCGTACTTGACGCTACGATATCTCACGAAATTTGGCTGCCACCTTGCAAGCAGGATTCGTTTCTGGACACGCTACGCTTAACAGGGCGCTCATCACTTCAACCGCACGGCGATCGCCGCCATTAGATTCCTCTTTTGCGCGATTAGGCATCTTCGAAAAGTAGTACGGGGCTCGGACGCAAATGCGCGGCGTGCGCAGACCGTTCGCCTTCATCAAGCCAGGTCATTTTTCGTGCGGATTACGCTGCCAAACTCAACTCCCATTTCGTGCAAAAAAATCGTGACGATTTCGATAACCTTGGCCAAGGTGTAGTCTCCGCCGTCAAGCTCCCCGCTTCGTTCAAGCAAGAAGCCTATACCGTCGTCGCTCGCATTGCTAAGACGCAGAACAAGCGAACCCTCAACCTCGAACCCGCCCGTGTAGAGTCCATCTCCGTCGCCATCAGTGATACCAACGATCGGAATGCCCGCCCGCGATAAGATGTCGCCGCAGATCGATGTGGTATCATCTCCTACAGTAATCGCACAAATCGTTGTTTCATTGACAGATTCGAAGGTTTTGTCTGCGCAGTGATTGACAAATGTCACTGAACCGCGTTGTAACGGGCGCGCAGGCACCATCGAGCGTTGAACGCACGCTTCGTTACTCGCTCTGAGGTGTCCGGTCTTAATATAGGCGGTGCCCAAGTCAACATTACCAATTTTCTCAAGCCCATGGGCTTTCGTAGCAACGCCTGCAATGTCGACAATTCTGCCTCGTTGCACGGTGACCGCGACGTCGCCATCAACGACGGTCCCGACGATCATTCCATGAACCAACAACGGCTCCCCTGGCCTAGCACCGTAGATATGTCGCGTAACAACTTCATCGGTCTGCTCCACGGACAACTCTCTTTTTTGCTTTTTGACGAGCTTAAGCGATAGACGATCCGACAAATGCCTAGCGACGTACTGAACGTTGCGGGACGTGTCCCCGTCAGCGCCCCGCCAAAGGAGGACACTCCCGTAGATTGAGCCTGGTCGCTCCACGTGGATAACAGAACGTCGCACGCGCGACGATACTATCTGGCCGAAGACGCGTCCTGTTTCAGAAGTTTTGCCGCAATTGGCAAGAACAAGTACCTCTTTGTCTGAAACGCGGTTCAGTGCATCGCTTGTGTGTATATTTTGAGATGTATCGACGAACGTCAGATGCTTATCTAAGGCTGCGACGCGGGCCATTGTTCCTCCAGCGAGCACACGCAATGGTCCAAGGGCGCGCAAAGCGTCTACGATATCAGCGATTTTTCCAGAGTCTATGAGTTCAGGCCCGTGGATCACAAGGCTGATGCCAATAGCGGGGTGATTTATGGCCCGTCCAGGCGGCACGGTCTTTTGCATAACTACAAACGGTCGTCCTCGGTGTGTGAAATTATGTTAATGTGGCCGTAATACGACCAATCGAACACCCAGTGTCGTCAGACTTGCATACCAGACTCGATGCGTTAGCAGTTATTCAACCGTAACGCTCTTGGCGAGATTGCGCGGCTGATCGATCTCGGCGCCTAGGTACTTAGCTGCATAGTACGCGAGTAACTGGAGCGCGACTGCAGCGAGCATCGGCGAGAACAATTCATCGACATCCGGTATCTTGATCACAGAGTCCACATATTTGACGATCTCGTCGTCAGATGCGTTTGCGATCGCAATGACAAAGGCGTTTCGCGCCTTTACCTCTTTTATATTGCCGAGCGTTTTGTAATATGTCTTACCTTTCGGCACTATGGCGATGACGGGGGTGTCCGCGGTGATAAGAGCAAGTGGGCCGTGTTTTAGCTCTCCCGCCGGAAATCCCTCAGCTTTGATGTAGGAGATCTCTTTCATCTTAAGTGCGCCTTCAAGCGCGATGGGATAGCTTAACCCACGCCCGATGAAATAGCAGCAATCCGCTTCGCAAATTCGAGAAGAAGTTTTCTCGATGTTGCTAATGTTGTCAAGAAGTGACTCGATCAGGCCCGGCACCGCCTTCATTGAGGTTATGATATTGCGTGACGTCTCAACGTCGATGAGCTTCTTCAATCGCGCCACGTAGACGCCGAACATGTAAAGTGTAAGTATCTGCGCCGTAAAGGTTTTTGTGGCCGCGACGCCAATTTCTATTCCCGATTTCGTTAGCAGAATTTCATCGGCTTTTCGCGTAATCGTGCTTCCGACCACGTTTGTTATCGCGAGCGTTAGGTAGCCTTGCGACTTTGCCTCGTTCATCGCGGCGAGCGTGTCTGCGGTCTCACCGGACTGACTGATGCAGATTGCCAGGGATCTTTTGCCCGACAAGAAGTTATTATAGCGAAACTCAGAGCTGTACTCTACCTTGACCGGAATTCGCAGCAAATCCTCGAGCGCGTACTTTCCGAGGATCCCAGCGTGGTACGAAGTCCCACAGGCGATGATGGTAATGCTTTCAATATTCTTAATCTCATCTTCGAGCAGGCGAAGTTCCTTAAAATCGATGCTGCCTTCGAGCTCGCACAAGCGATCTTCCATGGTCTCCCGTAACGCCTTAGGTTGCTCGTGGATCTCCTTGAGCATAAAGTGCTCGTAACCCCCCCGCTCCGCGTCTTGGATGCTTCCATCGGCGATTGTCACGGTCTTCTCAACATTCACACCTTGCAATGTTGATATGGTCACGTTGTCTCTGGTGAGGCGGACGATTTCACCATCGTCAATGTATATGATCTTATTCGTGTATTTCCTGATTGCTGGAATATCACTCGCGAGGAAGTTCTCTCCATCTCCCAATCCCACGATCAGTGGGCTATCCTTTCTCGCGGCAATGATGACCTCTGGTTCATTGTCTGATATGACCGCAATGGCATATGAGCCTTCGACGCGCAGCAGCGCCTCCCGCACGGCGTGTTCAAGGTCGCCATTGTAACAGTCTTCACAGAGGTGTGCTAACACTTCAGTATCCGTGTCAGAGCTGAAAATGTGGCCTTTGCTCGTAAGTTCATCTTTCAGAGCTTGAAAGTTCTCGATGATGCCGTTGTGAACCACGGCGAAACTGCCACTGCAGTCGGTGTGTGGGTGCGCGTTGGTGGAAGATGGAATCCCGTGTGTAGCCCAGCGGGTGTGACCGATTCCAACACAGGCATCGTTGGTCAAACTTAAAATATTTTCAAGATCAGAGATCTTTCCTGCTGTTTTCGTTATATCAATTTCCGCGCCGTTCAGCGTGGCAATGCCTGCTGAGTCATAACCTCGGTACTCGAGTCGTTTCAATGACTCAACTATGATTGGCGTGACGCTTCGGTTGCCAATACATCCCACTATGCCGCACATTCAACCGTCTCGTTAAAGTTGTTTCGAGGGCCCCAAGCATAGGCGGTCGTGATAATCTATAAAAGTTCCGATTTTTGCTTTTGACTAATTTATTCTGGATTAGCAGCTCATATAGCTGTTGCTGGCGAACAACGCTGAGCTTTTATATATTATTTGTCTAATATTTGTTTGTGTCCCCCCGGATAGCTTTTTATCGGAAAATGACTTACCCACCACAACATGAAGGTCCTGCTAGTAGGTTCAGGCGGTCGTGAACACGCCATGGCGATGGCCATTGTCCGGAGCGCCGAAGAGCCGACGCTCTACGCCGCAATGAAGTACAAAAACCCAGGCATCGCCCAATTATGCGAAGATTACCTCCTCGTCAACGAAACTGACTTAGAGAAGGTGGCAGATTACGCCCGCCGCGCCGATCTGGTGGTGATCGGGCCTGAGGCGCCCCTGGCAGAGGGGATCGTAGATGTGCTCGACCATCGCGGTGTGCGCGCTTTTGGACCTACACGACAGGCGGCTGCAATCGAATCAGATAAGGGATGGGCCCGCTCTTTCATGTCCGAAAAAGGCATCAGAGGATGCCCTAAGTACGCACTGTTCGACGATTTAAGTGACGCAGATCGCTTCATCAAAGACAACATCGATGAAGAAGGGTTAGTGATCAAGCCAGTTGGTTTGACTGGCGGAAAGGGTGTTGTACTCATCAATAGTTATTCTGAGGGAAAAGACTACCTAAAAACGCTTCGAGGGCCTGTAGTTATTGAAGAACGCCTTTCTGGGGAAGAATTCACCGTGCAAGCATTCGCGGACGGGAACGTGTTAGCACCCGCACCAGCGGTTCAAGATCACAAGCGCGCCTTTGAAGGCGACCTTGGACCGAACACAGGAGGGATGGGTTCTTACACAGACAAGTCCTATGTCCTCCCTTTTATGAATAAAGACGACTATCGCGCTGCTGTAACCATAATGCAAGATACGATAAACGCTCTGAAAAGTGAGGGCATTACGTTCAAGGGTATCTTGTACGGCCAATTCATGCTTACGCGAACAGGACCCATGGTCGTGGAGTTCAACTGTCGATTCGGAGATCCAGAGGCTATGAACATTCTTCCACTCCTTAAATCCGACTTCATTGAGCTCGCAGAATCGGCTGTTGATGGCACGTTAAAGCAGACCGATTACGAACTTCGTGCCACAGTCTGTAAATATGTTGTGCCGGCAGGCTATCCAACGAACCCCAAGCCAACTGAGATCACCATCGATACGGATCACATCGATGCCGCGCTGTTTTATGCAAGCGTCGACGACCGCGACGGCGCGATCACCACCACCACATCTCGAGCTTTGGCAGTCCTCGGGGTGGCAGAGACAATTGAAAATGCGGAGCGCCAAGCAGAGCGGGCACTCCAGTTCATAAAGGGTGACGTATTTGCGCGGCACGACATCGGGAAAAAAGAGCTAGTACAGAGTCGCATTGAGCACATGAAGCGCATCAGGCACGCGTAGCTAAGAAGTGCGCCCATGAAAGAATTCACAATGAAGAATCTTATTTCTATCGGCGATTTGACGAAAGATGAAATCTTCGAGATCCTCCAGCTTGCCATCCGCCTCAAAGGAGAACGATCAAAAGGGATATTCCCGAACGGTTTAGAGCACAAAACTCTTGGGATGATATTTGAAAAACCCTCGACTCGAACGCGAACGGCGTTTGAGGTTGCGGTGGTCGAGTTGGGCGGATACCCCATCTACTTGAACTGGAATGATCTTCAGCTGGGACGGGGGGAGACGACTGCGGATACGGCGCGCGTGCTCTCACGGTATCTGAGCTGCATCATCATGCGGGCGAACAGCCATTCAACGATCATTGACATGGTCAAAAACGCCTCAGTCCCCGTGATTAACGCCCTTTCGGATATCGAGCACCCGTGTCAGCTACTAGCAGACCTGATGACGATTTATGAAAAGAAGGGGGCGCTCAGCGGCATGAAACTCGCGTGGATTGGAGACGGAAACAATGTCTGCAATTCAGCAATACTGTCGTGCGCGCTGATGGGTATGAGCGTTGACGTCGCGTGCCCCCCGGGTTATGAACCGAACGGCGAGATTCTGCGCAGAGGTCAGCAGCTATCCGCCGTGAGGATCCTACGCGATCCGCTCGAAGCAGCCTCCGCTGCAGATATTTTATATACGGACGCTTGGGTTTCTATGGGAGACGAGGCAGCCTCTGCGCTACGTGCGCGCGCGTTCTCTGCGTACCGCATTGACAGCAAGGTGCTCGATGCAGCAAAGAGCGACGCGATCGTTCTCCACTGTCTTCCCGCTCACCGGGGGCAGGAGATCACTGACGAAGTGATGGATGGACCACATTCAGCCGTTTTTGATCAAGCGGAAAACCGATTGCACGCGCACAAGGCCTTGCTGTTAAAGCTGCTCTGTTAGTTACCACGGCTCCTTTTTCTTGCCAAGCTTGAACCCGATGAAGTTGACGGCGAGGTGCAAGAGCGGACTTACGATCAGGACGACGACCATTACGGGGAGCGTAAAGTTGAGGGTGAACCAGCCGCTAAAAAAAACATATGTGAGCACCCACGCACCGATGACAAAGTCGAGCTGATCGGCAATAGGAAGCGGGTCCCCCCTATCCATCCCCAGCCTCCTCTTAAAGAAGCTCTTGGTGAGGTCTCCGAGCATCGCCCCTAAGGATAAAGTGACTACCACCAAAACAGGCTCAAATGAGGGCACGCCGATCTGCGTGCTGTTTTTGATAAGTTGCAGGAGCAGGCCCACTGCGATTCCCGACAACGTCCCGCCGATTAACCCCCTGAACGTCTTGCCCGGTCCAAAAACCCTTCTTCCGTCGACAAAGTTCCGACCGAGATCGAGAGGAGTTTTTCCAGCAAATAGGACGGCACTCGAGTTAGGCACGTATGCAGGGAGCATCAGCCACAGGGCATCAATAATGAGCGCAAGCATTGCATTGCGAAAGGCGCATCATACATATTAAATCTGTCTCCGGCGGTCAAATTGGTCCGTAATCGTGAGGAGCGCGGTGCAGCTGCCGCTCTGCACCCGCACCTCAAAGCACAAAATAATAATAGTAACAAAATAAAAGCTTTATCAAGAAACAAGGAAACGCTGGAGAACTGCATGTCAATTTATGAAGCGCCCGTCACACTACCTAAGCGAACCACCTCCTTATGCCACGAATGCCTGAAGCCCGTTGAAGCTACCATCTACGAGAAGGACGGCCAGGTGTGGATGGTCAAGAGATGTCCTGAGCACGGCGTGTTCGACGAGTTGTACTGGTCCAGCGCACAGATGTACCACAAGGCTGAGCGCTTTTCGTACGCTGGAAAAGGGGTACAGAACCCGCAACTGACGCTTCACGATGCATGCCCACTCGAGTGCGGCCTCTGTGATGCCCATCTCACGTCCACGTGTCTCGCAAACGTGGATGTCACCAACCGGTGCAACTTGCGCTGCGAATGGTGTTTTGCTAATGCCCACGCACAGGGGTACGTCTATGAACCTACGTTCGAGCAACTCACAGATATGCTTACAACGCTGCGCGAAGAACGACCCGTCCCGACGCTTGCGGTGCAGTTTTCGGGCGGCGAACCAACGCTGCGGGACGATCTCCCCGAGATCATTAGCAAGGCAGTTGAACTGGGTTTTATTCAGACCCAAATCGCCACTAATGGCATCCGGCTTGCAAAAGATGAGACCCTCGCAGGCACGCTTAGACGCGCCGGGCTGAGCACAGTATATCTTCAATTCAACGGTGTATCCAAGCAGACCGACAGGTTCATCGAGCTAAAAAAGAAAGCCATCGAGAACTGCAGAGATGCCGGCCAAGGCGTAGTGCTGGTTCCCGCGATCGGTCGCGGGCTAAATGACCACGAAGTCGGCGAAATAATCCTTTTTGCAGCTCAAAACGTGGACGTAATCAGAGGGGTCAACTTTCAACCAATGGCGTTCACCGGCGCTGCGAACGATTTGGCACCAGCCGTGCGAAACGCACAGAGGTTTACGCTACCTGACCTCGCATTTAACATAGAACAGCAGACGGGCGGACAAGTAAAGGCTGACGACTTTTATCCCGTGCCGTGTGTCGTTTCGATCTCAAAACTCATTGAGGCGTACACAGGAGCGCCACAGATCGAGTTTAGCGCCCATCCGCACTGTGGCATCGCCACCTACTTGTTCGTCGAGGACGGGAAGCTTATCCCGATAAACAGATTCGTGGACGTTGACAAATTCTTTGAGCTTACCGAGAAGATTGCAAACAAACTGAATAATGGCGGTGTGCTGCGCAAGCCGGCAGCGCTTATGCGAGGACTGCTAGCACTAAATTCGGTCGTCAACGAGGAGGATCAGCCGAAATCCATTCACTTTAAGGAAATGATTAAGACGGTGTTGCTGACCCACGACTACAAAACGCTCGGAGACTTTCACAAGCATACCCTTTTCATCGGCGGCATGCATTTCATGGACGCCTACAACTACGACGTGGAACGGGTCAAACGTTGCGCTATTCACTACGCAGTCCCTGGCGGGCTGATCATCCCATTTTGCGCGTACAATAGTGGCCCCTGCTACCGAGATGCCATCGAAAAGAAGTACAGCATCCCTCTCGAGGAGTGGGAGCGTACGCGGGGGAAGCTGCGACTCGAACCACTCACGTGAAAACAGATAGCCCGGCACGGATTCGAACCGTGGTCGTGAGATCCAGAGTCTCACATGATTGACCGCTACACTACCGGGCTATAGCTGCGTTCTATACGAGCGCAAAACTGCTCATCAGAGCAGCGCACGCTGCTACCTACAGTCACGCACGACCATATATTTACTTAACGAAAGCTTCTAGCAACGTGGTGTTGTGAAAGCCCTAACACACTCGATTTTCGCTTTCGCTTTCTGCATCGTCGTTAGCGAGATCGCACTCCCCCCTGCCGCGACAAACAAGTTGTTCTTGCTGCTGTCTGCCACAGTTTCGCTGCTGCTGGGGTCACTTCCTGACGTCGACGCGCGTCTGCCGCTACGACTCATCGGTCACAGAAGTGGATTGTCGCACTCGATCTTCACCGCAGCGGCGTGCGCATGTCTTTCCTACGTCGTGCTCTCGCCATACCCGCCACTCGATCTAATCGTCATACCCGCTGTCACAGCGGCCATTACAAGCCATATCCTTCTCGATTCGCTGACGGTGTCAGGTTGTCCGCTGCTCTGGCCGCTCAGCCGTCACCGTTTTTCGGCGCACCTGTGCAGGTACGACAGCCCTTTGGCCAATACATCAATCATCTTGTTCTCCTGTGCCGCAGTCGTCGCCTTTGTGCTTTACGGGTAGTGAGACTCCTTCTTCGCGAGCTAATCCGTGAAATGTGGGATTTAGTGTAGCTACATGTAGGCTTGGATTATTAGCGACTGAAGTTTTCTGGAGCAATTTTCGGCGAACAAAGACGAACAAAATGTTAAAGTATTCGAAAAGCCAATTTTATGTGAGGATTTAAATTGTTCCCGTCAAAGAAGGTTCAAAATCTGGTTGGTTCCAAGATCCAAGTCGAGATGAAGGGCGAAAAATGCGTGCTTGAAGGCCTATTAATGAGTGCAGATGACTATCTAAACTTGCATCTTACAAACACTACTGAAGTTGTTGATGGACAAAAGTCTCGAGTTCTAGGATCGGTCGTACTTCGCGGCAACAACATCATTCTTCTAAACCCTGTAAACGACTAGTCCGGAATTAACTGAACCTGCTTCGAGAGAACAACCGATGCTCCAGTGGCATATTGTCTAACCTACCCTGTGATCGCAGCTGGGTTGCTCGACACCCGAGAGAGGTGATAAACCGTGAACGCAACACAAAGCGAAAAAAGCAAGCACGAGCTACTCTTAGCACAAGGCAAGATAGCTCCGTGTATAGGATGCCACGAAGTATGTAATCCAGAGTACTGTTCGCTGCTCGATGAGTGGCTAGAATTACTCATGTAACACGCGCACCCGGCTTTAACGTCTTTCGTCGAATGACGCAAGAAGCGACATGAGCCTCTATTTTGGCGTTTTCTCGTTAGGAACCGCGCATTCATTTGCTTGAGGGGAAACCGGCCTTTATTGTGACGATCACCAACGTGAAAACGTGGTTTCTTCCAAGGTACGAACCAAACTGCATTCGATTTCAATCTTCGATTAGGAGACACTTTTTTTTTGAAAAACGCGACTCACAGTTGTTAAACACGAGAAACGCGCGTTAGCTGCGACTTATTACGCAACGTTGAAATACTTTGATCGCAAATCTTAATATGGGACTTATTTTTGGGAAAACGCGACCGAGAGCTGGCCAAATTCGTGGCGAAATGCTATTATGGCTTAGATGACGGAGATTGTGAGATCGAAGTCATTGAGGGTCTTGAAAGCAAGATGCCGAACGTCAGCTTCATAAACGACATAAAGAAAGAGCTGCAAGTGTGGTGGCCTCGCAACATCGGCATGAAATCTAAGGTCGCGCGTTTGTCTGAGTCAGATTTTGTGTATTGCATCAACGAGCTTCGCGCGAGAAACGGATCGCCCCCTATTTCCTCAGATGGGACGTTGCATAAGAAATGGATGGAATGCATGGCATCAAATGAGCCGCACGTCTATCTCGTCGCTATCCGAGGAGAGAGAACTAAGTTCGTTTTGGTGAACACGAAAGTCCACTCGCGGAGCAAAGCCTAATTTTTTTAGAAAATATGCGGCCGCCCCTCTGCATTCGCTGAAGACGTTGATGACTGTGAGACGATCGGGAAATCGTGAGTAGCATCGAAGAGCAAATCAGCGAAATAGAAACGGAGATACGCGACACACCCTACAACAAAGCGACGCAACTCCACATCGGTCGTCTAAAAGCGAAACTTGCGCGGCTGA
This sequence comes from Methanomicrobia archaeon, assembly GCA_015661395.1. Lineage (GTDB taxonomy): Archaea > Halobacteriota > Bog-38 > Methanoflorentales > Methanoflorentaceae > Methanoflorens. The sequence continues at coordinate 12,018 of JACWML010000018.1, forward strand.
AGGAGAAGCGAGAGTCCAGGGGTTCACATAAGGGAACCGGATTTGCTCCACGAAAGTCCGGCGACGCTACCTGTGTCCTGGTAGGATATCCATCCGCGGGAAAGTCAACCCTGCTAAACGCGCTCACCAACGCAAAATCGCCAGTCGGAGCTTACGATTTCACGACACTAAATGTTATCCCTGGCTCTATGGTGCACAAAGGGGCGCACATACAAGTCTTGGATGTCCCAGGATTGATAGGCGGCGCAGCAGCGGGAAAAGGCAGAGGAAAAGAGATAATTTCAGTTGTGAGAAGCGCGGACCTAATATTGGTCGTGGTCGACGTTTTCAGCGAATATCAAGTCGAAGTAGTCAAAAAAGAATTGCATGACGCAGGAATCAGGATAAACCAAAGCCCTCCAAACGTAGCGATAATCAAGAAACCTCGCGGGGGGGTTACGATCAGCGGGACACCCAATGCTGCCGAAATCGACGAAGCTACGATAAAAGCGATTTTACACGACTTCAAGATCCACAACGCCGACGTCATTCTTAAAGAAAACGTCGGTGTCGATCGATTTGTTGATGCCCTAATACCGAGCAGACTTTTCGTACCTGCAATAACGGTTGTAAACAAGATAGATCAGTCTTCTGGGTCAGCAAGTTTCGGGGACGTGCACATTTCTGCGGAGCATGGCACCAACATCGAAGGTCTAAAAGAGCTGATCTTTGAAAAACTGAGATTCATTCGGGTGTACCTGAAACCCCCGGGCAAAGCGGCAGATAGGGAAAACCCACTGATTTTGCGCCGCAACTCCACGATCGAAGAGGTCTGTAACCTCATGCACGCACGTATCTCCAGACGATTCAGATACGCTCAAGTGTGGGGTGCGAGTGCGAGACACGCGGGGCAGCGCGTCGGGCTAACCCACGTGCTCTTGGATAACGATACAGTGACCCTGATAGCTTCCCGCAAGTAATCGCACGACCAGCTTCCCACAACTCGATTCTACTCGCGCGCAAAGATTGTAGCAGTCCAGTTTGGCGTCAAAAAGGTCTTTGATGGATTTTGTCGCATTACACTAAGCTTATATCGGACAAATAAGTCATGTTGAACCAATGGAGCTCCACATCGGAGAGACGTTCAGCATTGACCCGGGGTACCTTGTTACTGAACGAAGCGCCGTTATCGGCCAGAGCGGAAGCGGCAAAAGCTATCTCGTGAGTGTGATCTGCGAAGAACTTGCCGCAAATGATCTCGGATTCGTCGTGATTGATACGGAAGGAGAATACGCAGGGCTCTCCGGTCACAAGAACATAGCAGTAATTGATGACATTGATGACCTTGAAGACATTTCGACCGACAAAGAGCGGGTCCGAAAAATCATCGAGGAGTCACAAAGAATAGTCCTCGACGTTTCCGAGACTGAACTAAAGCTCATAAAGGATTTCTTGGAAATCGTTTATCAGGTCGCGACCGACATGTTCCGGGAGGGTTGCGACCGGCAGAATCCTTTCTTAGTCATCGTCGAAGAGGCCGACATCTATATTCCGCAGAGAGGGCGCGTACTCGAGATCTTGCAGACAATGAGCAGAAGAGGCAGGAAACGGGGCCTTGGTATTCTTTTTGCTACGCAGAGGCCTGCTTTGGTCAACAAGAACGTTTTGAGCCAGTGCAACAACGTATTCATCGGAAAGCTGACGTTAAAAAACGATATCGATTCGGTGCGTATATTTTTCTCCTCGATGGATGATGCACGCCAGCTGACAGCACTTGAACCGGGACAGTTTTACGTCCAAGGGGCTATCGCTGATCCTTCGTTCATCAAAGTGCGGCGGCGGAACACGCCTCACGGAGGGGCGACCCCCACAATTCAACGCCGAACCGAGGACGCATCAGATCTCACACCACGCCGTGGCGTTGGTGCGGCACAGGATTTGGACAAGACCGAACACATGAGGGCGCGAGTCGCTCTTGATACGACGACAGGAAATAAGAAGGTTGATTATATTCCATTCGACGAAACCAGGGTCATCAGGGCCTTAGATAACAACAAGAAGCGCAAGTACTACTTATTCGGCAAGAGAGAGACCGTCGATGACTTGCAACTGCTAATGATGCCAATATTCTCCGTTTGCGTTCGAGAGATGAAGAAACGACTCACGGGCACGAGGTTCAAAGACTACATCGTCTTGATTGATGCCATTACCGGGGATATCTTAAGCCCTAATGGGGTGCGGCGGCGATCTAAGAATCTGGAGCTTCTCGCAGACCTGAACCAAACTCAACTGAACGTGATGGATTTCATATTGGATACAGGTGGCGCCACCTATGCGAAATTGCGCGAAGCTCTCCCCGATAAGCGCCAAATTAGATCGAGCTTGAAAAAGCTCGAAGAACTGGGTCTAATCGGGATAAAGGATGAGCTCTATTTCTCCCTGTATGACATAAGCTATCCAAAATCCCTCGTGTCGGAGAGCGCTAAAGGTTTAAAGTTTTTAGAGGGTCGCGCAGAAAACGAAAACGTCATAAAGCCCAGATTAAAAAAAGAAACACTCAAAGGACTAATAAGAGGGCTATATCCTGGGTGCGAGGTGACCGATGCAAATACCATATACTCGCCAGTTCTTGAGGTCGTGTACGCGGACGAGTCTTCAAAAAGACGTGCGAGAATAGACGCGTTGACTGGAGAGGAGATTCTGGGCGAAACAGCTGTTTTGGCAGAAGCTAAAGGTGTCAAGCTCAAAGACAGGAAGTAAAACGTCAGATCTCACGCCATACCTGGCGTTCGCGCGGCACAGGATTTAAACAAGGCCGAACACATGCGGGCGCGACTCGCACTTGATACAACGACAGGCAGCAAGAAGGTCCGCTATATACCATTCGACAAAACCAAGGTTCTCAGCGCCTTAAATAGCAACAAGCGCAAGCAGTTCAGGTTCTTTGGAAGGAGTGAGAGCGTCAATGACTTCAAACTGCTCATGTTGCCACTGTTCTCCGTTTGCGTACGAGAGATGGAAAAACGACTTATAGGCACTAAGTTCAACGACTACACCGTCTTGATTGATGCCATTACCGGGGATATCCTAAGCCCTGACGGCGGGCGGCGGCGATCTAAGAACCTGCGCCTTCTCGCAGACCTGAACCCAACTCAACTGAAAGTGATGGATTTCATATTGGACAGCAGCAGCACCACCTATGCGAAATTGCGCGAAGCTCTGCCCGATAAGAACGTCAAATCGAACTTGAAGAAGAACGGCGCCTGATTGGCATAAAGGATGGGCTCTATTTCTCCCTCTATGACATAAGCTATCCAAAATCCCTCGCGTCAGAGAGCACTGATGGTTTGAAGCTTAGAGAGGGTCGCGCAGAAGACGTCATAAAGCCTCGGCTATCAAAGCAACAACTCAAAGGACTGATACGAGGACTGTATCCTGGCTGTGAGGTGACCGATGCAAATATTATATATTCGCCGGTTCTTGAGGTCTTGTATGCGGGCGAGTCTTCAAAAAGACGTGCGAAAATAGACGCGTTGACTGGAAAGATTTTGCATAGCGCGTAGAGCTACTTATTCGATGCTCTGCCCGATTATGCGAATAGAACTGTTCTTCATGCGGTTTCGCGCTGATACGTTTATTAAAAGAGGAGTTATCGACTCGACCATATATGACGCTTCAAGCGGTCCGGCATCGAAGGGAGTAAGCCCATCTATATCCTTAATTAGCTCCATAACGGTTTGCTTTGGCTTTTCAGAGCCACACACGAGAACGTCGAGGTCGAGCGTATCTTTAAGGTCAATCAGGCGTGCCGCAGGCGTTGTGTGAAACGCTGAAACGACATCATTGTTCGAAAGAATGGCTTGTATCTCGATAGCAGCGCTTCCGTACTTGTCGGCCGGCACGTAGCGCAAGAACCCATCTTTCGTCATTGGAACGACCGGAGAGACTACTATAACGTTGCCCTGTAGTTGATCCTTGATCGCAACCGCCGTGGGGATTGCAAATTGATACTGCAATGCAATCACTACTACATCGCTATGTTTTATTGCTTGAGCGTTTTCTCCTCCGTTCAGCACACACGTAATGCCTTCCTTCGATAGTCGCGCTTCGCAGGAAATTGCCGCTTCCTCAGCTTTTTCAGCGTTTCGTGATCCTATGACCACGTCGTGTTTTGGAGCCCAGCGAAGCGCCAGCCCCTCTCCTATGTTTCCCGTACCACCAAGCAAGGTTATACGCATTGAAAAACCCGTTTGGATAGATTAGCAAAGATGCGTTTATAAACCTTTGTCCACTTGACCATCGTATCCACAAAGCTGCGCATCGCCTCGAATGCACCTGACGTGACAAAAACATCAAAAACCGCAGCGATTCGATGCAAACGCCTTTATAATGACGAGGTTTTGAAGCTCTGACGCCTTACCTTAAATAAGAAAAAGAAGGATCCCGCGAAGGGATCAAAGACGCCTGATCAGCAGGTATATCGACCCAGCGACAAGTGCCGGTATTCCGAGCCCAAGCAGCGAGAATTCTAGAACGGGCTGCGGCGGTGAACTTGCAACGCTGCTCGTTTGAGCTGCTGGAACAGACATTCCAGGCACCGAGGCATTGTCTGCCATTTCAGACGCACTTTTCGTAGCTGTCAGGGAATTCGAGCCTGAGGTACTTGATTGACCGGATGCCTGGTTGGAAGCTGCTACAAGACGGGGCGTCGAGGTGGCCTTGGCCTTCGTGGAGGCTGTTTTTGCCAGCGATGGTGTCGCCGTTGCTTGTTTTACCGTTGCGGTAGCTTTTACCGTTGGCGTTGCTTGTTTTACCGTTGCGGTAGCTTTTACCGTTGGCGTTGCTTGTTTTACCGTTGCGGTAGCTTTTACCGTTGGCGTTGCTTGTTTTACCGTTGTGGTAGCTTTTACCGTTGGCGTTGCTTGTTTTACCGTTGTTGTAGCTGTTGGCGTTGGCGTCGCTGTTGGAGTGGGGACCGGCGTTGCAGTAGGCTGCGCGTTTTGCCCCGTTTTTAAATCAATGTGCGCCGTCTGAGTGGTTGGATCAACCACGACGGTGCCATATTGGTAGTCCCTTTGCCACGTGCCGTCTGACATCTTCTCAGCCTTGCTTAGGGCGGTTCCTAGATGGATGCCGTAATCGCTAAACCACGTGGTCCCTGTCGGGGCGTAGAAGAAGTAACCGTCGGTGAGTAGCGCCGAACAATAGACGAAGTACCGCTCAGACACGCTGCCCTGGGCGTAAAAAAGGGCTAGTTTGCCATTAGCAGACGCGTCGAGAGCGTATCCGATCGAGTTGTCCCAGCCCTTATAAAACGGAAATCCCTCGTCCATATATCCGTCGAGAGCTTCAACGTACCCAGGAATGAAGTAGGCACCGTTGTATATTACCATCTTGTTCCCAGCTGCCTGTTTTACAGATTTGTAGAGAGAGATCGTGCTCGCTTGCCATTGGCTGTCTGAGCCTGACCAGCTTCCCGGCCACTCAACGTTGGGGGAGGTAATCCCGTTGTCAAGAACGAGTCCGTCGAAGCCCTTTGATAAGGCGTTCTGGCAAATCTGGACACACGTAGCCCTCCAGCCCGCATTGGTCAAATCCATGAGGGGTTCATTGGGGTACCCGCTCGGATGAGTGGTGCCTGAAGCATCTCGAAGGTACCATTCTGGATGCGGTGTACCCTCTTGACCGCCAAAGAGCGGGTTAAAATAAGCTAGGACCACGACGTTGGGGTTAAGTGCTTTGATGGCTTGAATGTGCTGCGACGTCTCGGTGTAGCTCAAGGCAACGACGTCATATTTTGCAAGATTTGCAGCTGTGTCTGCCTCCCAGCTGCTTTTGAAATCGACGTACGTATGCGGCGCACTTGCATAGATGAGGCTCTGGGCATTGCTTCCCCCCGAACTACTTGTACTGGCTGCTGCAGCAGGTGGAATTACAAACCCCGCAACAAGCAATAAAACTGCCAATATAAAGAGCGCTTTGGTGGCATTTCTTTTCGCATGTTTCAACCAAACACCTCGGTAAGGTAGTTGAGTGCCTTCATGGTACGATTGAGTTCCTATTTAAAAGTTCCTGTGCATTTTTTTTATAAAAAAGGCAAATAAAAAATAAAACGACCTAAATTTAAAATCAAAGCCGCTGAAATTAATATAACCATCATTAATATAATAATAGCTCATCTAAAAGCTTTTAGCGGACACTATGACCATGGCTCATCTACAAGCTTTTAGCGGACAATATGAACGTGACGCGATCATTGCCCCTTTCGAAACGGGCTCGGCGCTCTCGCAAAAAGCGTCAGTTTAATAAGCAACCATCACATCTATACGACCCGCAAACGGAGTCGTCCTATGGATGGTTTATCGACGTCGTACCTTCTGCTCGCCTTAATATTCACTCCTACCGTGCTTTCGCTCGTGCCTCTGATTCTCGGCGGCTTCACGCAGTCAAAAATCGTAGACTACGTTTCGACCCTTATCGCGCTCATTGCCCTTGTCTTCGCTTCAGTCCTTACCACCGCGTACACTGGACCGGTGACCGCAGCCGTGCCGAACGTGGTTGCCAACAATGTGCAACTTTTCTCATTCCGCTTCGACGCGCTTAGTCTTCTGTTCTCACTCGTTGTTGCGCTCATGGGGTGCGTGATTATTTGGTACTCAAATAGCTACATGCAAAATGAGCGCGGAAGAGGGCGTTACTATTTCCTCATGTTGTTTTTCATTGGCGGCATGCTGATGCTTGTCAACGCCGACAACCTGGTCGTTTTTTACATCGGCTGGGAGATCGTAGGCATTTGCTCGTTCCTCTTGGTCGGTTTCTGGTATGCCGACCCCATAAAGAATGAGGCCGCAAAAAAGGTCTTCTTCTTTACTCACATACCGGGAGAGGCGTTATTATTGTTTGCCGTCGGCGCCTACGCGTGGACGGGCAGCGTTAACATCAACGCCTTGTTAACGTCGACGCCGGCAGCGTGGCAGATGAACACCCTGCTCGCGCTTGCACTCATCGCTATATTCGCCAAGTCTGCACAAACGCCGTTCTTCTCGTGGTTGCCCAGCGCTATGCAAGGCCCCACACCGGTTTCTGCGTTGCTGCACAGCGCAGCGATGGTCCCCGCTGGTGTGTATCTCGCTGCACGACTCTTTCCGTTGTTTACCGGTGCCTGGCCGTGGGTGCTCGCTATCATCGGCGGATTCACCTTGGTGTTGGCTGCTACCTTCGCTATGCGCGCTAACGACCTGAAAGAGGTCCTCGCGTACAGCACCATCACAAACCTCGGATTCATGTTCCTTGCATTCAGCTTCGGGCCGATAGGACTCGTCGCGGGATTAATGCAATTCCTTGCGCACGGCTTTTTTAAGGCCTGCCTGTTTCTGGGGGCGGGAGCCGTTGACCGCACCGCGCATACGATGGATCTCAACAAGCTGGGCGGGCTATCGAGAAAGATGCCGTATACCGCAGCTTCGTTCACCATCGCCGCCGTAACACTTGCCGGCGTGCCGCCTCTTGCCGGCTTTGTGAGCAAATGGCTCATTTACTCGAGCAGCATCGCCGCGACGACTGCGGGCTTACAGGTCTTCGTGATCGTGGTGCTGGCAGGGAGCGTGCTCTCTGCAGGCTACATCTTCCGCGCGACGGTTAGCGTATTCTATGGTCAGCTTCCGGCCGACAATCCTTGCGGCGGGGTGCGTCGGTTTGGGAGTCTTCGCGCAATATCCCCTCGCCATCATAACACAGGTCCCGTACAGCGGGACAGTGGTCACACAGTCCGCGATTGTGCTTACTAATATCGAAATACCTGGAGTATCCAGTTTTGCTCCTGCCCTGGCGGCGATTCTCCTTTTGACGGCTATACTCGCCGGTCTAATCCTTAACGAATTCTTGACGCGGCGACCTCGTGAGACTGCTCCAGCATCCAAACAGCTTTTCGGAGCGGGATACGAGCTGCCTGAAGGATACGTGTATGCATCTGGACGGCACTTTCTTTACCAAGTGACACAGCCATTCGAGCGATTGCGCTGGATTGACCCTGACTACGCCTACGCCGCAATCGGACGAGGCGTGGACTCGCTATCGAGACTGCTACGCCGAGCACAAAACGGAAGCGTGATCAGGTATGCCACGTGGATACTCGTTTGGCTGCTCCTCGCTGGAGCCGTTTTTCTAGTTTTTAGGGGGTAGTAATGGAAACCGTACTGGCGTTTGGTATCCTGTGGGTGATATGCGCGATTCTCATCGTGATCTTAAGCGACAAATGGGCCACGGTGGCACTCCTCGCTCTAAACTTGATAATCGCCGCATTCTTGTTGACGGAAAACGATCTGATAGGGGCACTCGTGAAAGCGGCGCTCGGGATCGTGTCGCCCATCATCATCCTACTCGCCATCGCTCGTACAAAACAGCCCCGGCCTCGATTTGGCACGCTGCCACTGATGTCGGCGGCGCTTTTAACCCTAGCACTTTCGTATCTGGTAGCTTTTTCAGCGCAATCGCAATTTCCGCTTGGGCGGACCACTGAAAGCTACGCTCTTGTAGCGCTCTTCGGTATCGCTTTTCTGATCCTTGTGAGCCAGAGAAGCATCTTAAAGCTCCTACTCGGTATACTCGTCCTCGAGAACATCGGGACACTTCTCATAGCGTGGGGAGCGAATACCGCGCTGCTTTCCGTAGTCGCCGAGGTGTTCGTGGTTCTAATCACACTCACGATAGCCTTGATAGCGCTGATGGACTTCGCCGAATATGGCTCCATTGACGGCAGCGAGCTGACTAACCTGCGTGGATAGCGGAGAACCGAAATGTATGTCGTGTACACTCTGGCCATTCCCTTGATCGCTTCAGCGATATGCGCGCTTTTCGGTCGTAAAACGAAAATGGCAGCGTATGCAGCTGTCACTGGGATGACGCTAAGCGCTGTCCTTTTCACCGCCAATTTGTTTTTCGCCACAAGCGCGACTGCCGGCCTCGATTCATTTGCAACAACGGCCGGGCTGTCCACGGTGGGGCTTATGGTAGCGTACGTGGTGATCGTTATCGGAACGCTTGTTACGTGGTTTAGTCTCCCTTACATCAAAAACGCCGGGCGCATCTACTACCCCCTCCTTTTGATCATTATAAGTACCACAGCTGCCGCGGTCCTCAGCACCAACGTTGCGACGCTGTACATCTTTTTGGAGATCGGCACCCTTTCGACAGCAATCCTCGTAACATACCGAAAGGGACGTGCGTTTGAGGCAGCAACAAAATTTGTCGTTTTAAACAGCATCGGAAGCTCGTTCACGCTTATAGCGCTCATTTTGATGTTCCTCAACTACGGAACGCTCAACATAGGAAGCTTCGGAAGCACATCGAGCAACGCGGTTCTTTTGATAAGCCTCTTCTTGTTCATAGGATTGGGAACGAAAATCGGCGTCGTTCCGATGCATTCGTGGGTTCCTGATACGTACGGCGAGGCCCCGACGCCCGTCAGCACATTTTTGGCAGGGACCGTCAAGGCGGCCACCGCTTTTATCCTCATTCGATTCTTGTTTGCATTACACCCGGTTCTTGACGTTGTGCTGTTGTTCATCGCAGTCACGGCAGTGCTTACCGTGGGGGTAGGCGCCTTTATGGCGTACACACAGAAGGACCTAAAGCGGTTCCTCGCTTACTCATCGATAGAACAAGCCGGAATCATACTGTTTGCGGTTGGCATTGGATCATCTGCTGCGCTGACGGGAGGGATTTTTCAAATAATTAATAACATGGTTATGAAATCACTAGTTTTCCTCTGTGTGGGGGCCATTATTGCAGCAACCAAGCAACGAAATGTCGGCGGGCTTGGCGGCCTGGTGACGAAGATGCCGATCGTGGCGGGGGGGTTCTTGATAGGCGCGCTTGCGCTCTCGGGGATCCCGCCACTCAACGGCTTTATCAGCGAATATTTGATCCTTCAAGCGGGCTTCGACAAGGGAGGGTTTTATCCGGCCTTGTCAGTGGCGTTGCTCGTGCTGACGTTTCCTATGTTTGCGGGCTACATCAAAGTTTTTCAGCGGGTGTTTTTGACCGTCGATCACAAGAAAGAAGCGCCTGGAGTGTCGTATCTATCTATTTATATAATACTCCCTATAATTATCTTGAGCGTTCTTTGTGTGCTGATGGGAATATTTCCGACAGCAATCGTGGACCAGATCAACAAGCTGTCGCTCGCTCTGCTAGGAGGCTGATGATGTTTCGAGCAAGGTCACCGTGGGTTTACTTTATTAACACCGGATCGTGCAACGGATGCGATATCGAGGTACTCGCTATTCAAAATCCGCGGTACAGCGCGGAACGCTACGGCGTTCTGCGCGTTGGGTCTCCGCGGCACGCTGATGTGCTCGTGGTAACGGGTCCGATTACCAAACGCATGGAGGACCGCTTGACGATGATATATGACCAGATTCCAAATCCGAAAGCCGTCGTTGCGGTGGGAAGTTGTCCCACATCAAACGGAATCTTTGACGGCGGGTACTCACTAACGGGCCCGCTTGACACGGTCATCCCCGTCGACGTCTACGTCATGGGCTGCCCTCCTCGGCCGCTCAACATTCTGTCAGGCATTCGAACCGCGGCGAAGATGCTCGACTCAAAGAGAAAAGGCAGAGGCGCTCGACCTACGGCACGATTTGACGAAGCGATGTCAAAGGAAACGGTCATCGATCCGAAGTTCCGGTCATCAGATAACGTTCCCGAGGCAGGACGATGAAGCGATCGCTTGAAGACGCAGTAAAGGTCATAGAGTCGAGTCACAAGGGGTTAAACTCATACTACCGTGTGGCGCTCGACGACCTCGATGCGACACTCGCATTTCTTAAGCAGGAGGGGGCACGACTGGGCACCATTACCGGCAAAGATGCGCGAGATCATCTCGAAGTGCTGTACCACTTTGCCCTATCGGCAGAGCTTCACACCGTCATCGTGGACCTCCCCTATGACACTCCAAACGTCCCAACGATTACCAACCACTTTGTCGCCGCATTGCTCTATGAGCGAGAGCTCATCGGCTTACTTGGCATCAACGTGATCGGGATTCCTGATTCAAGGCCGCTCGAGCTGCCACCGAAATATAGCGATCCGACGCCGCCGCTCAGGAGGGTATAACCGTGGCAGAGGTCAACGATCGCGGCTTTGCGAAGTTGAAGGTCCCGATCGGGCCAAGCCATCCCGCCTTAGAGGAGCCTGCGAGATTCTTGTTTGAAGTAGAGGGCGAGAAGGTGATCGACGTCGACTATGAAATCGGCTACAACCACCGCAGCATTGAACGGCTGTGCCAAGAGCGGCCATTTTCTAAGATCGTATATCTCGTTGAACGCATCTGCGGTATCTGTTCACACGCCCACCCGCTAAACCACGTCGAACGCGTTGAAGACATCGCTGATATCGAGGTGCCCGAGCGGGCAAAATACATACGGACGATTTACGCAGAGCTCGAGCGGATTCACTCGCACATGCTGTGGGCGGGCATTGCAGGTGAAGAAATCGGCTATCATAGCTTGTTCATGTACACGTGGCGCGAGCGGGAGAAGGTCATGGATCTCTTCGAAATGCTGAGCGGGAACAGGGTGATGCACGGATGTAACAAGATCGGCGGCGTCAAGTGGAATATCTCTGATGAACAAGCACGTTCCGCGCTGGGTGTCCTCAGCTATCTCGACACCGCTGCCGACAAGATCACTAAATCAGTTCTAAAGGATAGCAGCATCGCAGAACGAGGTAAGGGCGTCGGCTGCCTAAGCAAAGAGGACGCGATCCGTCTAGGGGCGGTGGGCCCGAACGCACGTGCGAGCGGCGTTGCCGAAGACACTCGAGTTATGTGCAAGTATGCAGCGTACGGCGATTTCGATCTCGAGCCACAGATAGCGAAAGATGGAGACGTCGTGGCTCAGGCATTGGTGCGCTTAGCAGAACTCAAACAATCCATTCGGCTCACCGAGGAGCTTATAGCGAACCTGCCTGACGGGCCGATTCAAGTTGAGTACGGTGAGATCCCGCCTGGGCGCAGCGTCGGCCGGGTTGAAGCCCCCCGTGGTGAACTGATCCACTACACGGAGACGAATGGTACGAGGTTCTTCGAGCGAATAAAAATCAGAGCCCCGACGCTCGCCAATATCCCCTCCTACGTGCCGAAGTTCCTCGGCTGTCAAGTGGCCGATATCCCTATCATCGCCGCATCAATCGATCCCTGCTTTAGCTGTAGTGATCGGGTGACCGTGATAAAAGACGGGAAGCGAAAGATAGTCAGCGCACAGGAATTAAAAACAGGAAGGATTTAATGATCGCTTCAATAATCGTTGCGCTGGTCTATGCCTTTGTTGCTGCCTTGCTGCTGCAGGGGATTCGCCGCATCGTCGTGGCGCACAGCCAATTTCGCAAAGGTCCAAGCATCTTCCAGACGTTTTATGACTTCTTCAAACTGATGGGCAAGGAGAGCTTGACGCCGAACGTGACGAGCCCACTGCTCTTCAACCTCGCGCCGATCCTCAGCGTCGCCTCGATGCTGTTCGCGGCACTGGTTATACCTTTGGCCGCCTCTACGTCGGCAGTCGGTGCTGGCGATCTCATATTGGTGATTTACCTCCTAGCGATACCGCCAATTGCCCTGATCCTCGGCGGTTCGGCCAGCGGAAGCCCGTACGGCGCCATCGGCGCTGCACGTGAGGTCGCGCTCCTCATCGCCTACGAAACTCCGTTCATCGTCGCCATGGTAACGGTGGCTCTCGCGGCAGGATCGTTCCAGTTAACTACGATATCGGCAACCGCGTGGATCACCGTCTTGCCGCTCGCAGCGATCGCTGCAATATGGACGTTGCCTGCCGCAGCGGCAGTTCAACCTTTTGACATCGCCGAAGCCGAGACGGAGATCGTTTCTGGCCCATACGTCGAGTACTCGGGACCTAATCTCGCCCTTCTACAGCTCGGGCAGTGGCTTAAGACATTTCTCTACGCGTCGCTCATAGCCACAGTGTTCTTTGGAACGACAATCTACCACTTCGAGCCCGTCATAAATCTTATCATCCAATTCGCGATCATAGCATTGCTCGTCAGCGCCTTTATTGCGTTTTGGCAGGCGACTACCGCGAGAACACGTGTCACCCGCGTGCTCAGGTATTATTGGACCATCCCTACGATGCTCGCAGTCGCAGATCTCATCTTGTATCTGGCAGGCGTGCGGTACATGCACTTCCTGTTCGGATGGGCAGGGCTCTAGAATGACTTCAGGATTCCTCAAAGATCTTATACGCTCGTTTACAGTCGGCATAGTGGGCAAAACGGCAACCGTACGGAGCGCGTCAGAGGTCGAAGTCCCGGCAGCGTACCGTGGGACGCCGATTATTGACCCCGAAAAATGTATCTTGTGTGGACGCTGCGGAAAAGTCTGCCCTGCCGGAGCCATCGCACTGCGGACAAGTGCCTCTGAGAAAAGTGTGCGCATCTTCGTCGGACACTGTGTATTTTGCAGTGAGTGCGCGATGATTTGTCCGGTTTCCGCCATCACGATGAGCAAGGTCTGGGACACCGTAGTGACGGACAGGCTTTCTCGAGACACGATGAGTGAGCGCGAAATAAAACGTCGGCCAAGACCGAAGGAGGAAAAAGCATCCAGCAACGTCGGAAGCGAGAGTCAAGAACTGACAGCTGAAGATCCCCCGCAAACGCCGACTGCAGATAGCGAAAGTGGCCCCGCCAACGAGTAGGTGAGGCCTAAACGGCACCGCTACTTTTTTTCAACGCGGCGGCGCCAGATTGTTTCAGTGTGTGACGATCGACGGTAGCAAGCAATATTCTTAAAAGCTTTCGCGCAAATCTCATTTCGGAATTCACCATGGAACAGAGCGCTGCACTGCATGACCTGATAATCGTTGGCGGCGGCCCCGCGGGGTTGACCGCAGCAGTCTACGCGACTCGAAAGATGCTGGACGTACGGCTGATTACCGAGAACATCGGCGGTCAGGTTCTTTACAGCCTCAACGTCGAAAACTACATGGGCTATCAGTTCATATCAGGCCCAGATTTAATGGATCGCTTCGAAAAGCAGGTCGAAAAGTACAACGTGCAACGAACCTTCGCGCAAGTAAAAAGTGTGAGCAAAGAACGCGACGCATTCGTGGCGCGCACCGAGACAGACGAAGAGTATCGCTCAAAAACGATTATTATTGCCACGGGAAAAAGATCACGCACGCTCGATGCCAAGGGTGTGGAGAGATTCGTTGGTCGCGGCGTTAGCTATTGTGCTACATGCGACGCGCCACTTTTTATGGACATGGACGTCGTGGTACTCGGCGGCGGGAACTCCGCCATTACCGCTGCATACGAGCTAATGAACATTGCGCGAAAAGTGTATCTCATCAACCGAAGCCCTTGGACGGCAGATGAGGTATGTTTGGAGAAAATTCGCGACGCCGCAAACGTAGAACTACTTGTTGGGTATCAGCTCACCGAGGTGAAGGGAGACACCACGGTCAATGCCGCCGTCTTCCGCAACCTCACTGACAACTCATTGATATCACTTCCGGTCACCGGCATATTCATCGAAATCGGCCTGATTCCGAATTCGGACGTTGTGAGGGACCTCGTCACGCTTAACGAGAATGGGGAGATCATCGTCAGCTACAACTGTGCGACAAGTGTTCCCGGCATTTTCGCAGCAGGCGATGTTACCACGGTTCCCGAAAAACAGATCATCGTCGCAGCTGGGGAGGGTGCAAAGGCTGCGATAAGCGCCTACAAATACTTATTGAAAGAGGGGAAACATGCTGTTGCCAGCTACTGAACCCCGCACGAAGAGCAGAGTGACTCTATGACTGAGGTAGTGACCGTCAATCTGAAGAGATGCGAAAACTGTGGCGTCTGCGAAATGGCGTGCGCAGAACGACACGGCGGAAAAGCGCGCCTGAAAGTGAAAGACGTGCTACAGTCGAGGGGGCTCATATTCGACGACGAAGCGCTCCCTATCGTATGCAAACAATGTGAAAACCCGGCGTGCATCGAGGTGTGCAAGCCGAAGGCCATTGTGCGGGAGAACGGCGTCATATTCATCGACGAAGACAAGTGCATCGGCTGCGGCAGGTGCGCGAAGAGCTGCCCGTTCAATGCGATCTTCATCGAAGAGAGCCCCGCTGCGCCGGCGCGTGACGCGGACGAGCTAAGCGTTTTTCGCATGCTGTTTGACAGGAGGGCGACGAGTGCCGAGACCGAACGTACGCGAAAGCGCAAAACTACACGAAGGGCATACAAGTGCGATAGGTGCAAGGGGTATGACAATATGGCGTGCGTCGACGCGTGCTATTTCAGAGCGCTCTCTAAGCGAGAGTTAAGCGCTCTAAGAAACGGCAAACGTGAGCACTTGGCGTTGCTCGAACAACAACTTACTAAGAAAGAAGCCGTCAGCGAGACTTGACGGAACGGAATTTCACGCGCACGCCAAATGAGACGCGCACACGGCCTGCCAGGCTGCCCGCTTCCGCGGTTAACCTTATATTTTCGGCACTCTTACCTATTGAGAGACCGCTATGGAAGTCCTCCTCGTTAATCCCCCCGACATCAAATCCAAATATAAGGACGTGTTAGGCCTCACCGCGCCTCCCCTAGGTCTCGCGTACATTGGCGCCGTACTGGAAGAGAACGATGTCAAGGTCACCATTTTAGATGCGCCGGCGCTCGATATGGATTTCCAGGGCTACCAGCGAGAGCTTGCAAATAAGCACGTCGATCTGCTCGGGGTGCAGACGACGACGCCGACGATCAAGCAAGCTCTGACAGTGGGCAAAATTACCAAAGAGCTCTACCCTGAGTGCATGGTCACAATGGGCGGATACCACGCCACCTTCATGCCAGAGCAGGTCTTGCGTGAAAACGACTTTGTCGATGTCGTAGTCAGGAATGAGGGGGAATTCGCTACCCTCGAGCTCGTCGACGCTATAGAGAACGAAAAACCCCTGCGCAACATTGATGGCATCAATTACCGCGACGGCGACCGCCTAGTTCAAACGCCCAAACGAAGGCCTATCGAAGATCTCGATGCCCTGCCGTTCCCCGCGCGTCACCTCCTTCCGATGAGCGAATACATGCTCTTTGGACGCAAACAGGTCTTAGCCACCATGATCTGCAGCAGAGGATGCCCGATGGGCTGTTCGTTCTGCGCGTCAAGTGCGATGCACGGGCGACGAGTCCGTTTCAGATCGCCAGAGAACGCTGTCCGCGAGATGGAACAGGTAGTCGATGAGTACAAAGTCAGAATGGTCGGCTTCATGGATGATACCTTCACCCTGTTTCCGAAGTGGGTGCACAGCTTCTGTACTGGGATAATCAGCCGCGGAATTGACGTCGTATGGGGATGCACAGCGCGGGTCGATCGGTTCAATAAAGAGCTGCTCTCGCAGATGTGGAAGGCGGGCTGTCGAACGCTGCTTTTTGGCGTTGAGAGCGGGAATCAGACGATCCTAGACAATGTCCAGAAGGGCACCAAAGTAGGACAGGCCAAGCGCGCCTTCAAAACCGCAAAAGACATCGGCATGCATACGATCGCGTCAATGACTCTGGGAATGCCCGGCGAAAACAAAACTACTATCGATGAAACAATTGGCTTCGCAAAACAGGTGAACCCCGACTATGCTCTCTTCTCGCTCGCTACGCCGTACCCGGGCACCAAGTTCTACGAACTCGCGAGCAAAATGGGCCTCATTAGAATAAAAGATTGGACGCACTTCACTCTGCTCACGCCGGTCATTGAGACCGTTGATCTCACGCTCAGAGAACTTCAGGACACGCAAAGAGAGGCTTTCAAAGAGTTCTACTTGAGGCCAAACTATCTCTTCAAGCAATTAACCCGAGACAAGCTCATGTTCGCCCTAGTAATGTACAAAGTGTTCAAAGGCACGCTCAAGATGAAGTCGACGCCCATTCTCGGCACGGCGGTTGACCCGCACGCAGAAGATCAGTAATGCGCCTCGCAATCTGAACGGATCGTTCAAAAGCTTGATTCGACGGCCTCTGTTGTCTCGACCGTGGCGTTTGTTGCACGCAGTTTATCCTTGAGCGCGTTATACGCGCGCAGGTTGTAAATGCATCCAATGTCGGGCGCTTTGATGTCGTTGAAATACGCATAAGCACGGGCGCGACAACCGCCACAAACGTTCTTGTAATCACACGAGCCGCAGTGTTCCTTAAGTTCGTGCCGTTCCCTGAGCGACTGCATGACCGCGGCGTTTTTCCAGATATCGACGAACGATTCTGATCGTAAGTCGCCGACAGGTATCGGCATAAACACGCATGGTGTCACGATTCCGTTGGGCTGAATAGCGCAGTACATGCGGCCGGCCCCACATCCCCCAATGTACTCAGCGAGTAACCCCACCTTGTCGCTGAAACCCGCTGCCCCGAAGTGCGCAAGTGAGATAATCCCATTTTGTGAGTTCATCATACACACACGTGAGAATTGAGGGGCAGTTGTCAGAATTTCAAAGCTTTCGTCTTGACCGCTCAAGTACTCATACATCTGTTGTAAAACGTGCTCGCGAGCGTCCGGGGGCAAATCCATGTCGATGATGTCGGAACCTCGCCCTACGGGGATAAAGTTGAAGATCAAGGTCCTGTTGACACCAAGCTTCCTGCTTAATGCGACGAGGGCATCCAGTTCGCGGTAGTTTTCATTCGTGATCGTATTGGCGATGCACGAGTATGCGCCATCTTGAGCCACGACATTTTTAATCCCCGCTACCGTGCGTTCCCAAGCGCCGTTAACTCCCCGAAATGCGTCGTGTTTTACAGGATCGACTGAATCAAGGCTTATCTCGAAGTACTCGACGCCAACGTCCCTGAGCCGGCGGACGACGTCTTTCGTCAGCAAAGTGCCGTTGGTCGCCAATGAGAGATACAACCCCTTGCTTGAGGCATAACGAGCGACTTCCCAGAAGTCGTCTCGTAACAGCGCCTCTCCCCCGGAGAACGCAATGGCGACAACGTCGTTGTCAGCGAGCTGATCCACAATGTTGAGCCGCTCGTCGAGGCTGAGCTCATCCTTTGACATTTTGCCTGCACCTTGGTAGCAGTGCTTGCAGCGCAGATTGCACGCATCCGTATAGTTCCAAACGACCAAAAAGGGCGCTTGAAGTTTCAGTGGCTTGCTAATACCATACTCCGCTATGCTCTTGACGATATTCGATAGGCCGCGCCGCGTCACCTGCTGACTGAAGTATTCTTGCATCTTGGGCCTGTCCACGTGAAAGGACATTCTTCCGAGTTCGACGAACGCACAGATCGGCAGCAGCTTGAGCTTCTTTAGAAGGTGAAGGTCGTTTTGGCCACTGTACAAGCTCAAAGCTTCGTAGATCGCCTGCTTATCGTCGACACAGAGGCCATGAATGACCTTCCGAATGATGGAATTGCCTAAAAAGACGTTCACCGAGTTCAGGACCGAATACAGCGGTTCTGACTCTTCTGAGCTGTTTTGTCGACTCCTTGCGGACAGCACGCTACGCGCTCTCGACATCACTACTTATTCTGCCACTGAAGCATAATAAGGCTTGTTCCCGAATAAAGGAAAGATCCGGGGCGCAGACGAGCGACATAAAAACCCAATTTTTTAAAAACGTGATTAAGGAAACGTCACCTCGACAAGGGCAACGAGAGGAGATGAAACCGGGCGAAACCAAGATAAGCCGTTCTTAGAAATACTCTGATTGTTGGCGTTTATCGTGGATTCGTCGGAACGCGAAAATGATTTCATCCTCTGCCTATCAAACCACGTAGAGGAGGACCCCAACAGACTTATCGAACGCGGTGAGCTGTACGCGCTTGCTAAGGCCAACGGCTTCAGTGAACGAGAAGTGTACCGCTATGCGATGAATTTCGACCTGCTAGGATATGTGAAAGCACAGCCCATTCTTGGCGGAAAGATAGCATCCTTGAAGCTCACTGCTCAGGGAGTTGACTATGCAAGAGAGCTGAGAGATCAGCAAAAACCGCTTTGAAGCTATCTTGCTCTCAGTTTCAAATGCGTGTAGAAGATCCTGCCGTACTATCAATTGATGGCCTTCTGATTCTCTGCAACTAAAGACCCTTACAGTGAACGACGTCCTGAATCGGCCGCCGAGCGCTTCGGTACCGGTTCTGCGGGTGGTTCGTATCGGCGTACCCAAGTGCCAGTCCGATGAGTATAGATAGATCTTCCGGGATGTCTAATTCTGCACGAACAAGATCAGGGTACGATGCGAAAAGGAAAGCGGGTGCCGAATCCACCTGATATTCTTGTGCCGCCAGCATAACGCTCTGTGCCAACAATCCCATGTCAAATAATGACCAGGACGAAAGGTTGCGATCCAAGCAAAGAAACACGACAGTCGGCGCACCAAAAAACCGATAATTGGATTCGAACACGCTTTGTCGAATGGTGGCTTCGTCGCGTTCTCTGTCTGCGCGTATCAGTCGAGTCCGTTCTGACATCAATTCGGCCATGCGCTGTCGGATGACAGGCGGCCACGTCTGCGGTGCCGGCAGATCCGGATTGGATGGTACGCGTTTCTGAGACCGTAATGTATACTCCGTGCGCAGCCTCTCAAGCGCCTCTCCCCCCGCGACAAAAATCTCCCACGGCTGCGTGTTAGCCCACGAAGGCGCGCGGGTTGCAGCTTTCAGAATCTTCAGAATCGTGTCCTTGCCTACTGGATCTTGCTTGTATGCACGCACGGTCGAGCGGGCGTGAAGCGCATCTATCACATTCATGTTGAATACCTCTTCTCGTGGCAAATTTCTCTATTCACTCCTAAGGTTGTTGCCTTCTTCTTGACAACGGGCCGACTATTATCTGTGGGACTACTAATCGTTCTTTCCACGCGCCTTGAGTGTGAACCTATGTAGCTACTTATTGAGCCCGCCTCTCGAAGGTGGCCAATAAGATTTTGATCGTTCTGTGCGTATTAACGAACGAACTTAGCCAGTTATTATGTAATGGCGGCGGTATTTAGCTCGGTGCGGTGGAACGCGGTTGATTCCAAAGGCGAGAGACTATGACACCTGACGAAGTGGGTGCACAACTATCGGAAAACAGCTCCGGAATGAGAAGGGGGGCCCCGCCTGACTATGTCATTGAATGGAAAAAGATCGCTACTGTTTTCAACCATAACTTGCTCGTGGCAACTCTAGTATATGCCTACAGTGACGCGGGGGGGCGGACTCGCAAAGCAACTCTGGTCCTGGCCAAAATAATCGAAGAGTGCGTAGAGGACCCGTTTAGTCGTTTTGTCTTTTGGCTCACCGCAGACTTGAACATCGAGAGTACTCGTTTGGGTGCAGAAACACGCCACGCTATACGTGCAGAACTTGCAAAGACTATAACGCCGCCGACAGAGTCACAGGTCCAAGACATGAACATGCGGATGAATTCATTGCCTGACTATGTTCGCGTATTTTACCTAGAGGACTATTTTGAGAGCATGATAAAAAACAAGAAGGAGAGCCACTGAGCTGCTGTTCAGGCGACTACAGGACGCGCGTGACTAGTTGCAGCTTGGCCAATTTCCGGCACGAACGGCCTAGCGCTAAATGTTCGTCCGATCTCAGCACGCGTGAATTCTTCGCTCCGCGGGGAGTCGCTGTTATGAATCCTATTGCGGAGAACTATCGTTTTCCCCGCGTTGAATCGCGCGCTGTGCTACCTCGCTGCCGATCTTTAGCCCCTGATCGCAATCAAGTGGGTAGTGGATACCTGCGTAAAGGCGAGACAGAGACGCTTGTAGCGCCTGGGCTTGTAACTGGCTCTGTTCCTTCGGGAAGATGTAACTCAAGACCCCTGCGGCCGCGCCGGAAAAGTCGGAGTGACCCGAGGTGTATGAAGGAAAGTTCGGAGTGGCAAACACCGTTTTAATAGTCGGATCGGCCGTAATGGGCCTGAGTTCCCAATACTCGTACTTGGCTTTCCAACAGCATATCCCAGCGTCCTCTGTCGCGGTATTCATTAGCGCGAGCGTCCGTGCGGCGCGGAGCTCGTCGAGCGAATAGTTTTGAATCAGGCCGCACGCAATCGCGTTCCAGTGGCCGGTAGGCGTTGAGGTCCCGGCGCCATCGTCCCAAAACTGGGCGATCTGCAGTTGGTCCGCGGTCCGATTGTTGGTGATCTCTTTGACCTCTTTGAGACCCGCTTCGAATTGCGCGGAGCCAAATGCGGGTGGCGCTGACGGCATGATCAGGTTCGAGGAATTCAACAGCCACGGGGTGACATTGCCCCAGTTTGGCAAGAGGGGCGGCGTCGCTGGCGATGTCGTGCTGACCCATTTTCCTGGTCCGGTGGGCACCGTCCCATTCCACTTGACACTCGAGCCGTCGTTCTTGGCACGGTTAATGACGTCCTGTGCGACAGTGAGGCCGATGACATTGCCAGCGGTAATATCGCTACGGAAGTTCACCCCGGCCTCAAGCCGTGATTCGTCGTCTGCAGCAGCTTGTTTGGCCAACCAAGCGGTTTCATTAGGGTACAGGTACGAGAGCACCGCCGCGGATGCTCCCGCGACAGCGGCGTGATCAGACGGGTACGCGGGGTCGCTGGTTGTCTGCACGGCGGGCTCTATGCTTTGGTCAATGTCGTGGGGGCTGGATCGGTTGTACGTGTACTTGTTATTCCACGTAGAAACGAGCGCATCGTACTGCGCCACACTCAACAGCGCATAGACGCGAGAGGCCATGGGCGCTGATGTGCTGTCTTTTATGACCAAACTGCGCGCGATCGCGTTCCACTGCACAACTGAACCGTTATTCCAATAATCGATGCTTTCGTTGACCGCAGCCGTCCGGTTGAGCTGAAGCGCCTTCAGCTCATTGACATCTTGAGTGAACTGTGGCGAGCCTTGCGATGGTGGAGGGAGGGACCGTATCTCATCGCTTGAACTTAAGACGAACGTCTTCCAGGTTCCGCCCGTTGGCTCTGCAGCAAGCACGGCGCCTCCTGAGCTTGTCGAGTTATTTGTCGACGTAAGACACCCGCTGGCGCTGACGGCGACGAGCACCACAACGAGAACAATAGCTATCAGTGTGTGTTTCAGCCTCACATATTTTTCACGACCGGATGAGTATAAATAATTCCTCCTGTGTGCTACCAAGCTTTCCTACCCACTTTTCTCCGTACGCGGATTAGTCTACAAAAACCCGACAACGTGTCGATCTGCCAACGTTACTAATGCGTCATAGAGCGATTGCTGAAACACCCAGCGCCAACGAAATATCGTCAAATCCGACACCTAGTTTGGAACACGTGCCGGGGAAGGCATTTTTCGCTTGTGCTCAATAGCCTAAAGATTCGTCGATGAGAATCAGGGTCACTCTGCCCTTAATTTCCTCATTCGCGAGAATTGCACATTTTCCGATCTGACTCGGGGCTCCGTATGCCCTCTTCGCACGGACGTTTTCTAGAGGGTAAGCATACTCCCAGACGCGGCGCAAGGCGTGGTCAAGCGTGGGGGCGATCTTGTTAGTGCCGCTCATGATTATCAGGTGAGCTGCAGCATACAGCCACGCTCCGACACGGCTCCCTGACCTATCGCACGCGACAATTTCGCCTGACTGCGCAATGGCATTGGCTCCCGAGATGAAATAATCAGCCGTCACAGATCTCCTTCTTAGGTCACGTCTCTTTTGTTCGTCATTTTCGGCAACGATAGCGCGATGAAGATTCTTCCATCGTGATTCATCACTATTCACGTATGCTTCGTAGCCAATCTCGACCAGCGTAGTTGACGAGCCGTGCATCACTTCTGCCTCTGGCGGAATCAAGTCTTTTAGTATTTCGAGGGCAATTTTTCCATTTTTTGCACGAACTACCGCTATCCCGCGCTGCGCTATTGCTTCGACCGTTTGGGCCACTTCGTTGTCGGGCGGCAGTTGATTCCACTTTTCCGGGTCAACGTGAGCTTCGGCGAAGAGGTTTGCTGCGCTATATAGAGTGGGTTTAACCATTCGTTTACCGCATAAACGTTCTTCTTCGACCTATATACAGTATGCTAACCACTTCGACTTCCTTCCCGAGCCCTTTCTCGAGCGCACGCCCACGTCCGTGAAACTAACGCTCGCGACGCTGTGGCGGTTGCGATAGCTTTTCCTCACCTTGTGGGCGACCTCTTGGAGCTTTTGAACTCTTACTGCAGTTTTTTTTTGCGGCGCGAACTTCCGCAAATGCCGGTAGATCCTGGCGTTTTCTGCACGTAGCCTTAGAAGGGCCCCGCCACCTGGAGAACGGAGCTAAAAATCAGAAGCGTTATACCACTGCAGCGTTTAGGTGGGGGCGAATGCAGAACAGTCGCGGCAAGGACGCACGCAACAATAAACGCAAATGGGCTTCATTCATCTCGAACGTGACGATCCCGCCACTCATTGCCGTGCTTATGTTCGGGCTCATTAACTATTCCTTGTTGCGCGGATTCCCATTTGTCGCGGTGACGTGTATCACCACGCTCTTTGCAGCAATTGTGCCTCTGAGCACGTTGCTGATCTGGAAAACGAGGGCGAATGCTAAGTTTGACCTTGATATTCCCACGAGAACCGACAGGGGCCATCCACTGCTTTTCGCCTCTGCATCATACCTTATTGGCGCCGTCGTATTAGTTGCCGGACATGCACCGCTGCTTACGACCGTTGTGATGTTTGGTTATTTTGCCGGGACGCTCTTCCTTTTCTTCATCAATCTCTACTGGAAAATAAGCATCCACACTATGGGCATCGCAGGACCAACTACTGTTCTCGTATTCGTCTTTGGTTATTGGGGCGCGCTGCTTGGATTGCTCTTGCCACCCGTTATCTGGAGCAGGGTCTAGCTCAAGAAGCATACGGTCGCGCAGGCGATCACGGGGGCCATCCTCGGTTTTGTGCTGACCGCCGTTGCGCTCAGCCTCCTGCGCCTTTTAGCACCCATAAATGCGTTGGTTTGATCGTACAGTCAAGGAAGGGCTAGGAGTGAAACGCTGTATTCAAACGGAAGCGCGTGTAATGTCGACGAGGCGGTTCACAGCAGAGCGGTGCCTCCGATTGTCTAAGTCTATGAAAAAGTCAACCCACAAACAGCGACCGAAGCGTGCCAAACGAACAGCAAGTCGGAAACGAGTACGCCAAGTACCTCTCGCGAGGGCTTCCCGCGAAAAGAAACAGCTTATGAAGGTCAGCTCATCGTCTTACTCTCTTCGCCGCAACAGCAGCGTCGCTAACGCGAGAAAGACGGAGGCGAAGATGAGGAGCGCGACAACGTCGGGATATATCTTATCGAGTCCCCACCCACGCAAAATCACCGAACGCACGGCTTCCACCGCGTAGGTCGTGGGAAGGATGTACGACACTGGTCGCAGCCACTCTGGAATTGCTTGTATAGGCCAAAAAACTCCAGAGAGAAGGAAGGCAGGCAATACGACTATAGGCAAAAACTGAATTGCCTGCGCCTCGCGGCGGGCAAAGCTTGAGAGCATTATGCCCAGCCCCTCAGATACGATCGCAAGCAGAGCAATGACGCCGAACGCCAGAAGTACGTCGCCAACTATGGTGACGTGAAACAAGATTACAGCCGCGGAGAGCAACACTGCCGATTGCGCAATCCCGATGATGCCGAACGCCACTGCGTACCCCGCCACCAATTCGCTTTCCTTCAGTGGAGACGCAAGCAGCCGAAAGAGTGTTCCAGACGTTCGTTCGCCAACAAACGAAATGAGCGTGAGGAGCGTTGTGAGCTGCCATACGGCAATGCAGATAATGCCAGGCGCAAAGAAGTCGATGAACTGCGCGTTAGCACCGTAAACGGCGTTGCTTGAGTCTACTGAGACTGGGGCTTGACGGCCGAGGCCCTGGATTGTTTGCGCCACCGCCGTGTTGACCGCTGCAATGATAGGGTCCGAAACGTTAGGGTTGCTCTTGTCGGCTAGAAGGGTAATAGTGGTATTCGCTGGAGCGACCGATGTTTGACCAGACGCCCGGGCCACTACGGATTGGGTGAAGTGGGAGGGAAAGACGATCGCTGCAGACGCACTTCCGTTTTGCACCTGGCCCACAGCATCGCTCTCACTATTTGCGTAAGCAACGTTGAGCACGCTCGTGTCAAAATTGGAGATGATCTTATCTGAGAGAGAGCTATTTCCGACTGCGGTGTCGCCGTTGACTACGACCACTCGCACGTCCTTCACGCTGCCTGTGAATGCAACGCCAAAAATACTTATGACGAGCAGCGGGGCTATAAAAATGAGCGCGAGCTGGCGACGATCGTTCTTTAGATCTCGCAAGACGCGCTTGGTCACTGCAAACGCGCGTGAAGCTTTCATTGCAGTTCCTCGGTTCGTGAATAGACCAAAAATGCGTCCTCAAGCGAATCGGTGTGCGTCAACTCGAGAAGCTCACGTGCCGAGCCCTCTGCGATGAGGCGCCCCCCTCGCATGAAGCCGATACGATCACAGTGGCGCGCCTCGTCCATATAGTGCGTCGTGATCAGCATTGTGATGCCAGCGTCGCGCAGCTCCTCAAAGTAGCGCCAAAACGAGGCACGTAGATCGGGATCCACGCCGACGGTCGGTTCATCGAGAAACAGGACCTGCGGTTGGTGCAGCAGCGTACAAGCGAGTGAGATGCGATGTTGCATGCCCCCACTCAGTTCGTCGATAAGCAGATTCCTCGAAGTCTCAAGATCGACGAGCTTAAGAAGCGCCTGTTCGCGCGTCTCGATTTGCTGTTTGCTGAGACCAAACACTTCGCCATAAAAGGCGAGGTTTTCGTGCACCGTCAAATTCCGGTACAGTGCGAGCTCCTGAGGCATATAGCCGATATTCTGCACCACGCCGGGATCGGGGACCTTCGTGCCAAGCACGTATGCTTCTCCCGATGACGGGCGCAGCAGTCCGCAGAGGATTCTGATGGCCGTCGTCTTCCCAGCCCCGTTTGGACCGAGCAATCCGTAGATTTCACCGTGCTTTACACGCAGCGACAAGTTGTTGACAGCTTTGAATCCGTCAAAGTCCTTCTCGAGGTTACGAATGCAAACATCATCCTTCATACGAACTCCTGCCTTGATCAGCCCCGTTTTTCATCGACAATCCCCAAGGTTTATCTGACTCTCGGGGCCTCTCGCAGCCGCACCGTGCAGGCTTATTGGCGTCCTTCTGGCAGGCTTCAGTTAAATACCTACCTTCGTCGGATAAGCCGCTCTCACGTGAGAGCGTTGGTAGATAATGCATACACCGGCTAACCGAAGCGAATTTCACGCAGCTGAAGCGTCCGCAGTTAGTCGATCCATTTGGTTACTTCGCGAGCATCGGGACGTTCGACAGGCGGGGGGCGCTTCACCGGAAAGCCGATAGCACATCCGTTGGTTCCAAATTCGCCCTGAGGAATACCTAGCACTGAACAGAACTCCCTATCCTGTCCCATCTGAGCAGTCACTGACACGAGCTGAAATCCCAGCCCCAGGGCGGTTGCCTTCAGCCACATGTTCTCCAGACAGTGAGCGAGTGATTGCTGCTCGGCAGGCGGGATGCCTCTCCGTTCTGCCACGACGACGTAGTAAGGGGCGGTGCCGATGCCCGGTATGCCCATCTCTGCGAGTCGCTCCAGTCTTTTTAGAAACCCCTGAGCTTGGTCTTCCAAGGATGGATTAGCCGCCAGGTCATCGCGCAGCTGTTCCGCCATGCGCTTGGCCTGGCGCTTCCCAAGCGCCGCGACGTGTGCAAGTTCAGGGTTTCCCTCTTGGAACACGAAGAATCGACGGAAATCTTGTCCAGCAACAGCCTGCGCCGCATACGGAGCGAGCAATCCCGCCCGTATGATTCTCATGATATCCTCTTTTGGCGGAATATCTTGCGCGAACGACCTCACTGAACGCCGTGATTCGAGGATTCGGTCGAGGATCGCATTATCCTGTTGCGTGAAAGGTGAAACCTGCGTCATAGGTGATAGTTTTCGCTCATGAGCATTAACACAGTTGGTGTCTCATCATTCACATGCGCGAGTCGCGATTAAACCCGGATAGAAGCTCCCCCCAGATCCACGCTGAGCTTCTCCGCCCGATATAAGATCCGGGATCCCTTCGAACGGTATCGCCTTGGTCTGAATTTCCTTCAGGGCTACGCGCGTCCATTCAATGGTCGAACGACGAGCTGGCGTCTTGTACAACGACTGTGAGCTTGTCGTGCAAGAGTTGCACGCGCGTACAACTGCGGCAGTTGCGTCGAAAGGCGAGGCGTTCACATAGTCTCGTGCGAATGTTACGCTGTGCGAACCGGACGTTTCATTGGGTGCTAGACCTGCTTTCCGATTGTTAGGGGGTGCAAATAAGATATATAGAGAGCAACCATCTCATAGATTCGTGCAAAAACGGCCGGAAATAGGGGATCATTAATGGTATGGATAGCAGATAACGTGTATGAGGTCAAATCGAGGGCAGTCAGCATGTTCATATACACAGCAGATGATTCGCCAATCTGCTTTGACACCGGCATTAGTGAGGCCCCCGTCAAGCAAGGGTTTGATGCGCTAGGTTTCAAGCCTGAGCACGTCAAGTACGTGTTTCTCACGCACACAGATCGTGACCACGTGGGCGGTCTGAATCTTTTCAAAAATGCCGACGTGTACTTGTCGGTCGATGAAGAGCAGATGGGTAATAAAACAACGCCGCGGTTCTTAGGGTTCGTGCATAATCCACCACTTAAGAAACCCTACAGACTGCTCAACAACGGGGACATTGTCCAGGCAGGACAGACGAAAATAGAGGCGCTAGCAACCCCGGGCCACACTCCGGGTTCAATGTCCTACTTGGTCAATGATTCCATTCTGTTTGCTGGCGATACGCTGACCCTAACAGAAGGGAAGGTACGTCCCTTCTCAAAGCTGCATCTCAGAGATATGTTGCACATGGACATAGCTACACAAACCGAATCAGTAAAAAAGTTGGCAAAATTGAAGAACATATCTCTGTTGGTCACTGCGCACACTGGTTTCACAACGGATTTTCAATCCGCGATGAGCGACTGGGTATAGCGTCCTATTTTCTAAGGTGCCAAACTGCACAGGGCACTGTGCAGCACTCCGACACGCTCACGCGGGCCGGTCGAGGCTTATCAGAGGCAGTCACGTGCGTCATGCGGTACCTATCGGATTGCACCTAATTCGCAAAAATAGAGTCCAGAAAACTGGTATTCGTTTTCTAACGGACATGCGCCGCAGAAACACCCGTTACGCGCAAGACTGCAGTCTGTTTTTCCGCGAACACAGAACATCCTCTGCTCCTGGTGCTTCACGCATTCATTTCGGGTCGGACAACTCGAACAGAGACATAGGTCTGCATTGTCAAGCGTATCGGGAACATTCATTCCTATCACCACCTGCTCAAGCACTGTGAACAATTATTGTTTATCCTTCCACGTAACCAGTTGTCGGAATCATCAAGTTGTACGTAATGGAGATCGCGGCACGTCAGCAGATGGAAGACCTCATAAGCCAGAGACGCCATATTCATCCTTAGGAGCTGAAGCATGCAAACACTGACCCCAAATCAGGGCGTTGCGCTCGCTGCGCCAATGATCTACAGCCTCGTAACGTCGCTCGACACAAACGGAAGACCAAACGCACTTGGCGTATCGTGGGTGACCCGCACGTCGTTAGACCCTCTCTTGTTGATGATCTCCGTTGATCATTCGCGCTATTCGCACGCGGGAATTGACTTTCACAAGGAGTTCGTGGTCCACTACCCGAGTGCAGAACAAGCGGAAGCCGCGTGGTTTTGCGGCACGAGATCAGGACGAGATATGGACAAGATCAAAGAGGCGGGCCTCTCATTGATCGACTCTGTTGCAGTGCAGGTGCCAACGATTGAAGGAGCGACCGTTGCACATGAATGTAAAGTGGTGGGGCAGTTCGAGACCGGCGACCATACAGTATTTGTCGGAGAAGTCGTTGCCACACGCGGTGAGCCGCAAAAGGCCGAACACTTGTATGTCACCTCGAAGTACGAATTCTTTGGCCTTGAAGGATCTCGTGTCCCCGCCGACAAGCCGTACTTCACCGCAAAGAATTAAAGAACTGACGCAATTCGACGCTGAGCCGTACCTTGTGTTTATCCTGTTCTCCTAAGTGCCACCAGACTTGCGGTCGCAGGGGTTAACC
This sequence comes from Methanomicrobia archaeon, assembly GCA_015661395.1. GTDB lineage: Archaea > Halobacteriota > Bog-38 > Methanoflorentales > Methanoflorentaceae > Methanoflorens. Next base: position 41,124 of record JACWML010000018.1, read on the forward strand.
CTATCTTGACGCCGACCCAAAAAATGCAGACTCAGAGAATTAGTTTGCGGGGTTGCGTCCGACGAATGTATAGCCCGACAAACAAGAATCAACAAGTATTGTGCAAACAACCACCGTGACCTTCGACGTATCCAAAAAAACGCTCCGATGACAGATCGTCGAACAAACACCAGATAGGTGAGCTACACGACAGTTGAGCTCCTCGCTTTTGGTTTCACGGCTTTTCTGGTGGGTTTCTCTGGCGCTATCGTGCCGGGCCCAATGCTTACGGTCTCAATAACCGAATCATTCAAAAAGGGTTACAAGGCCGGAACGAGTGTGGTTTTCGGTCACGTCGCAGCTGAGACTGCTATGGTCGTGCTTCTCGCTCTAGGCCTGAGCCAGATCATAGGACTAAAAGCGCCGTTTATTGCAATTTGCGTTATTGGTGGGGCATTTCTTGTGTTCATGGGCATCAATTTGATAAAAAGTGGCCAAGGGAGTGCCTCCATCCAGACGACTGCCGAAAAACGGACTCTTGCCTACGGGCCTATCTACGGGGGCATAATAACCAGCTTGTCGAATCCATTCTTCTTCTTGTGGTGGTTTACGGTCGGAGCGGCGTTTGTGTTCGAGGGTCTGAGACTCGCCGGATTAGTTGGGCTGGCTGCGTTCCTCATCGGTCACTGGGCCTCAGATTTCTCGTGGTACGGATTCGTTTCCTTCTGTACCGACAGAGGAGCCGCCATTGCTGGTGACAAAGCCTATCGAATCGTTCTCATAAGTTGCGGCGTTTTCCTGTCCGTACTTGGGCTCGGTTTTGTTTACAATGGATTCATAAACATTTAATTGCCGGGAGACACTCAGCTCCACTATTCGCTGGCAACTCTCTCGTCAACGTGCGAGAGACGGCGGCGATACACTGCTTTGCGTAAGAACCAGCAGCAGCGTTAGGTCTACCCCGATTCCCTCGCTGCCTGGATATCGCTCGCTGTTTCCAATCTAATGCCAGTTCATCTTTCAACCAAAAAGCGACTATCGAAAACTATTTCTCTCAGACTACGTAAATGGGCCTGATGGACGTCACTACTGCGATAGGATTGCTCGTCGTAGCTATTCTGGTCCTGATTGTGCTGTACGTTCTGGTCAAGCTAGGGGCCAGATATGGAAAGTACTTGGCAGTGAATTCGATACTCGGTATCATCGTTCTGGCCTTGGCGAACTTCATTGGACTTCCGGTACCCATAAACCTGATTACCATAATTATTTGTGCCTTGGCGGGGATACCCGGAGCTTTGCTTGTAATACTATTGTTCGTTCTCGGGATTGTTGTCTAAGCTGATTCGCCTCACCACTAATTTTTGTTAAGCTCCGGGCGCTTTTTTGGTTTACCTAAACTGGTACGTTGGGCGCCTCGACGATCGTTGAGTAGGCTCTGAATCGCTGCCCTCAAAAAAAGATCGAGGCTGCTTGAACTCTTGTCGGTGAGTGAGTGGACGACCTAGCATCGATTGACTAATGCATGCTTTTCGCGACCGCACTCGTCGATGCCTTATGCCGCGTACACGGCGCAGGTGGCGTAGTAGAGGTGTTTGCGCTGGCGCCCCCTTCTGTGTGAACGCGCTCTTGCCGTTGGCGGCGGTGCATATCGTCGTGCCGGGCGGCTTATACGCTCTGGGAGCGGAACGTACTAGATGGGGTAGTGTACCACCCAGAGCGGACACGTGGTGACGGCGTTATTTACCGCCGATGACGTCCAGCCGGATCACCCGTTGTTATAGGGTCCTCTGCCAGAGGCCTTTGTCGCCGCCGCGGACGAAGACGTCTATCTGACCATTGCCTGGTGACGTCGCAGCGGGTGACGAGGTCAGTTTTCCGCCGAGGTTTTCCCAGCCGGACCACGTGCTGCCGCTATATGATTTATGGTACAGGGCGCCGTTCATACCTTGTACAAAGAGGTCGAGATGACCTGAGCCCCATGAGGAGGCCGCTGGTGATGTACCGGCGGGAATCTGGCCGCCGAGAGGGGCCCAGCTGGACCAGCTTCCAGTCCAAGAGCGCTGATACAGGGCGCCGTTGGTGCCGCGGACGAAGACGTCGATCGCACCAGTGCCCGGTGACGTCGCAGCGGGTGACGAGGTCAGTTTTCCGCCGAGGTTTTCCCAGCCGGACCACGTGCTGCCGCTATATGATTTATGGTACAGGGCGCCGTCCATCCCTTGTACAAAGAGGTCGAGACGGCCTGAGCCCCATGAGGAGGCCGCTGGTGATGTACCGGCGGGAATCTGGCCGCCGAGAGAGGCCCAGGGCGTTGTAAACGCTTTTATGCAGATGTTCATTGTTGGATCGATCTGCGTTGCATCGGTCCACGAGGTCCCTGTTGCACTCAAGTAGCTCTGTCCTGGTTGCGCCGTTGCCGAGCTGTAGCCCTGCAGAGTAGATTCCACAGGAATGGGCTGGTTGTTTCCCGGAGCGGTAATCTTTATGGCAACGGAAAACTTATGGCCAGCCGTGAGCGGGACGGACGTTGTGAGCGGGATGGTATGGTAGCCGGGCATGGTTATCGTGCCGGCAGGGCCGGTATACCCGGTGCCGCCAATGGGGCCCGAGGTCGGATCGGTATACACGTATATCGCGTACTGCGTGTTCACTGAACCAGCGTAGAAACTGACGGCGGACAGCTGCTGGTTAGACGTCGCAGTAAATACATTCGCGCCCCACGCCGTATTCCCTCCTCCGTCACTACCGACACTAGTCACCCACCCTAGAGGATCATATTGATAATTGGTGTCGTAGTTCGTCGTTGGTTCAGAAGTGAAAACCGCCGGCGGTTGATAATTCGTGGCGAACTGAGTATCATAGTACGAAACATAGAAGTACCCGGATTTTCCCCACGACGTGCCCCAACTATTTTTTACGACAAAGGCGCCCGGCCCCGGCGGGGCCTTGGCGAAGTTACTGGCGGCGTAAGAATCATCCCAGCCGACGATAGTCGCGGCGTGATTAGGCTGCGTGCTGCCACTGTAGTAGTAAGCCGCGGTCGTTGGGTTATAGTAACTCGAGCTTGTATCGAGGTACAGGGCGACATAAACGCCGCCATAGGTCTGCAGTGCCCATTTTATGTTGCCGTTATCGGTCGAACTAGCTCTGTATGGCAGAAAGAGCACGTTCTGGACGTGCTGTTGTACGGAACCCGACGACGTATCGGTGCACGACAGGCTCCACGGGTCGCTCGTGGTAGTAACCGGGCCGCTCCACCGGGCGAGGTACGCTGTTGCCATCTGCGGCGAGCCCCCTCCGTTGCACCCATCCGGCACACTGAATCCGGCCAAGTTCTTCATGTTATTCTCTGAGAAGCTCCACTGCGTTCCCGGGAGTAAATACGACTCGAGCGAGCCGTACGCGGCAAACGCCCAGCACGCAGAGGAACTACCTTGATTCTCCACGGGGCTAACTTTGCCGAGCCCACGCAGATCGTAGGATGATGGATACCCAACGAGGGGAACGGCCGACGCGCGCACGCTCTGTCCTGTAATGGTAGAGAAATCAACGGTCGACGGGACCAGGCTTTCCTCGTGCCCGCTCACGGTGGTCGTCGCGTTTCCAGCCGCTCGATTCCTTAGATACTGAGCAAATGCGGGATTTATCGGCGCTCGGCTCCACGTATTTAGCGCGCCTGTCGCATTCGTCGGGGAAGCGGCCACTGAGCCACTTTGGTAGATAACGGCTCCACACACCGAAAGCGCTATTAAAGCGATGAGGAGCATCGCAGCAAGCTTTTTGTGAGTCATGTGAGTGATCTTTCTTGTTCGTCGGAGGATCTGATTCGGGGTTCTGATGCGGCGTTCGGCTTACACAAAGTGAACGACAAGGGGTTGTGCTAGCGTTCAAGCACAATTGCCATGATCGTTCCAGATTAACCACGACAAGCTATGGTTTATAAGGATTCCGATGCGGCAACCATTCCACGTGCGCAGCCAAATGGCTTTGGGTCAACCTCGATTGTTGACCCCAAAAGCCGATGAGTAAGCATATGATATTCGGCTAAGGCTCACAACTAAGCCCGCTACGTGGCACCAACAGGCAATTCGAGGCCCCAACCTTTAAGTACGTGCAAAAAAAACTCATGCGTATACTGTCCCGGTTATTGTACCGTGCGCCCGCCAAATGAAGACTATTGCCTGCGCGCTTATTGCGATTGCTTTTTTGCTGCCACTGCAAGGATCGGGAGACGCCCTGCTTTGCCAAGGATCTATGGTGAGCACCGTCCACTATGCTACGACGCGCGAGATCACCGTTCCTCAAGGAACGCAGAAGATAGTAGTCCAGCTTCCGACGGCACTGAACGCGAGTCTCTTCGCATACGCGCAGAGAGTGCTGTCATTCAGTATTTCATATAGCAAGAAACCCGATGATGTAGCGGCCACAAGCGGAGGGATCACTGCCACGTGGCTAAACCCACCACCAAGGCTGAACTACACGATAGCGGCGAATTTGACCATTGAAGTGCGGGCTGATGGGCTGAATTCGGAATCACAGCTACCAATCAGGCTCAATTCCTCTGATCAGGGCGCGAGCGAATACCTCGCACCTTCGAAGTACGTGCAATCAAACGACTCCGCCATCAAAAAAACCGCGGAACCCCTTATCAGCAACGCTCACTACGAGAGTGCCGCAGTTACGTCCATAATGCTGTGGGTGAGTAACAATCTCAAGTACGATGCTAATGTGACGAATCACGACGCGGTATGGACGCTTCAGAACAAACGGGGAACGTGCGAGAACTACGCGCAGCTATCGCTGGCGCTGTTGCGGAGCGTCGGAATTCCAGCGCGCTACGTGAGCGGCTATCTCGTGGCCGGAGACATCACAGTTAGTGGCTACATATCGACGTACAGCTATCGTTGGAACGCAGGGCCGCATTCTTGGATCGAGGTATACTATCCGGACATAGGATGGGTACCTTACGAACCACAACAAACGCTGGGCTTCGTTGATGATCATCACGTTCGAGAGTCTGTAGGCACGGACTCCAGCGACCTTCCAAACAAACTGATTTACACGTACACCACAAGTGCTAATGGGCGGGTAGTTATCAACGAATCCTCAAACGTGACCCTCATGCACGAGACTTCGACATTGCGCGTAGTCAACACCTCAGCTGCCTCGAGCCAGACAGTCATATCACAGGAAATGGCGCACGGCGGCGTGATTAACGATCGAATCAATACATTTGACAGCGAGACGCTCCTGAAACAACTGGCGGTGCCGATCACAGTCGCCGTCTGCGTGTTAGCGAGTTTCGGGTTCTTGCTCGCCCGCAGAAGACGCCGTTAGAAACGACGTCTGTTTCGGGCTATGCTCGCGCTGATTCGAGAGCCCAGGCGATGAATCGTCTTGCTGGAAACTCGTGAATCGTCGACAGTATGAAGCGCCCTTTGTCTGACGAGGTCACAGTCAAAACGGCACCGTCTTCTGCCTCCAGGACCACATCGTGCTCACTCGCGCCGGTCAAGTAGCCATCCGTCTGGGCTTCGAGGACATCGACGATCTGTGCAGCCGGATGTTCCCTCCTGATGGCTATTTTCACGATCTCATCTCGCACGAGCAGCCTGAACCTGCACGGAAGACCAAGCCAGCTGAAGTCGTAGTCGTCCACGTAAGGGCTGAACGCGACCAATGAGCCTCCCTTTCGTACGAACTCGCGGAGCGGGGTTCCGAGGCTTTTCACTGATTTTGCAACGGTGCTGTACGCGGGATTACCAAAGCCTACAGGGAGTATTGCCACGTTGAACTTGGGCGCGTACGCGCTGCCAATCTGCAATGGAGAGACGCGCTCGCACGCGAAACCGTATTCCACAAAGAGCTTCTCAAAAAGAAGCGGCCGATCCCAGATGAGCGCTATTTCAGTCATTACCTCAACGTGACTGGGCGGCTACTTAAGAGTTATTGCAGCAGGGAAGGCCCCCGCACATCATAGAACTGACCCAGCGATAATCAAACTCGACCTTCTTTTAGGCCTAACACGCCGGGCACTGCTGCGCCGAAGCACCCATTAAGAGATCAGCCAGCACTCGTCGCGCACAGACCTGTTCGCGAGCGTCTTAGCACGGGTTCGATTCGGGAAAACCCTGACAAACGGCCTTTTTTTCTCACATCGGCGATTGCGCGTGCTTCCAGCTTTCGACTAATTCCGATAGTTCTTCTGCGTCAGTGATTTCCTCGATCCAAATCTCGTTGAACCTGGTGCGCAGCGCGGGAGAGAGCACGTTTCGCGACGGGTGGATCTTAGGAGGATTGATGGAAAAGAACAGCCTGAAATTGGGGTGTAGTTCAAAGAGGGTCCCCTCTTCGTCGGCAACGTAGCCGAAGTCTAATAACGTGTTGAGATACTCGGAGAGAGGATTGAGGTTCGCCTCGTCAATCAAAAGCCACGCGCCCTTCTTAACAGCCTTAAAAAGCAATCCTCGCTTGTAGTGCCATTTGCCGCTGCGGCCTTGCGTATAGCCACCCAAGAGCTCCTCAAGACCTGAGTCTGATGACAGGTTAACGTAGTAGAGATCCGCTTTCTTTTCCCGTGCAAGGTAGCGTATCAGCGTCGTTTTGCCTGAAGCAGGGTAGCCCACCAAAAGAATCGGCTCATTGAAAAAGAGCGCTCTGACAACACTCGCCAGTGTCTGTCTTTGCGTCTTGGTCGGGACAATGTGCGCCTCTTGACCAGGAATAAGGTAACGACCGCGAGTAACCGACAAGTCCGTTAAACACTGTTCTAATTGCTCAGCACGGATTGCAAGAACATCCTCAATGCTCGTGCTCTCAGTTTTAAGGCCAAAGAGTGTGTCGATAAGCTTTATAAGAGCTTCCCGTTCATCGCCGTTTCGGACGCGTGCCACGTAAACAGCTGATAGTTCTCTCGCGAGGAGCTGCAAAAGCGCTGGTTCGGGCACATTCGCCTTTATAGCGGGCGTTAATCGCCTCCCTAGCCGTATCAAGTCGCGCAAACTGAATATGTACTGCTCTTTTTCCTCCTTGCCGATGACTTTCGAGTCCGCTTGTTCCTGCAGAGTAATGTGGAAAAACGCGACAGAGTACGCCAAATGAGCGGGAATGTCGAACAGCCCGCTCAAAATCTCAATCAGGTCTTCTTCGCTCAGCTCGGGTTGGTAGTGCACCTTGAACCTCGACACAAACACCCGCGAAAGCCGTTCTCTTTGTGCGTAACTCAATGGGTTCGCCGTGGCAAACAGCCGGAATTCGTTTGACGGCTCGACAACGCGTTGATCACCATTCTCTGAATAGACAAACTTACCGGTGATTAGGTAGTCATTCAGTATCTCAAGGACTTCAGAGGTCGCGAGGTTGAGCTCTTCGAGAACGAGGCACATGCCGCGCTTTGCTGCCTTGAGTATGATCCCGTCCTGCCAGACAAAGGTGCCTCGTCTGTCTGGCTTTATTCCGCCGATGAGTTCTGACTTAGAGATGTACGGGTTGAGCGTGTACGAGACGTGTTGATTGCCCAGCGCCTCAGCTAGCCACTTGACCAAGAAGCTCTTCCCCGTAGACGTCGGTCCCATCAGCAAGAGCGGGTGGTGCAGAAGATACGCCGAAGCGATAGCGTAGAGCATCTCGTACGAGGCCTTAGTTACGATACACGGCGGTGTGCTGGTGCGCAGTCTCTTTTTCTTCAGGGTGAGCCGGCCTACCTGGAGCGAGTCTTTTTCCAACAGAACAAAAGGCGAATAGGCACCAGAAAGCGGGGCTGACAATGGCTCGTTCAGCTCCTTGTCCAGCTCTCGGATGGCCTCCGCAAACCCTGCTTCCTCTTGGCCTGATAACACTGCGCGCGCAACGCTCGCGAAGAGGTCTTGGGCGGCAGCGCGAACCTCGGCCGCCTCGTCGTCCAGCGCGCGCTCAAACTCGCGCAGCGGCGCGGCCCCACCCTCACTGACTTGTCGCGGGTAGACTCGTCGGAGCGCTTCTATCGTGGCCCGGCGCACCTCCGGGTCGTGATCAGTGAGCAGCTGCTCTAGAGGCGCTACGTTTACGACATTCCCGTGTTCGATGAGTGCTGCGTAGGCGGTGCCTAGAGCTTCGGCCGCTGCAACGCGAACGCCTGCGTGTTTGCTGTGCATCGATTTCTCTAATTTTTTGACCTCGACGGCCGGTTCCCTCTGAATCAACGCAGGATATATCGCGCCCAGCGCTTCTATCGTGGCCCGGCGCACCTCCGGGTCGTGATCAGTGAGCAGCTGCTCTAGAGGCGCTACGTTTACGACATTCCCGTGTTCGATGAGGGCCAGGTACACACGGCTCAGCGCGTTGACGGCAGTCCGACGCATCTGGTCATCTGACTGTGACAGCAGGCGCTCGAGCAGCGCGCTGTCAACCGCGTTCCCGTGTTCGATGAGTGCTGCGTAGGCGGTGCCGAGTGCGTTCGCGGTTGTTTTGCGTACAACCCAGGATCGATCGCTGAGAGCCGCTTCAAGAGCGTTGAGATCGACATCCGTGCCTCGTTGGATGAGGGCTGGGTAGATGGTGCCGAGTGCTTCGGCGGTCGCTTGCCGTACGGCCCAATATTCATCAGTAAGCCCAGTCTTCAAGCGTGACACGTCGACCGCAACGCCCGCTTCAATCAGCGCCGGATAGATGATGCCGAGGGCCTCTATCGTCGTTTGCCGTATATAATCGATCAGTCCGTCCAGGCCCCGTTCAATTTGAGCTACGTTTATCTGCCTGTCGTGCTTTATGAAAGCCGGATAAACAGCGCTAAGAACCTGCGCTGCCATCTTACGCACTCCGAGGAACTCGCTGTCAAGCGCGTGCTCAAGCTTTGACAACGAGGGCGCCACTCCTTGGTCGAGAAGCGAAACATAAACGCGACCGAGGGTATCTATGAGCGCCATTTGGAATTTCTCGTCACGATCTCCGAGATCGGCCTCGAGCGCGTCGATGTCAACGCTGTCGCCTCGTTTGACGAGTTCTGGATACGCGACGCCTAAAGCCCGCACCGTGGCTTGGCGCACCTCTGTATCGTGATCAGTGAGCAGACGTTGCAGAGAGGCCATTTCAACCGCGTTCCCGTGTTCGATGAGTGCTGCGTAGACGGTGCCGAGTGCGTTCGCGGTTGTTTTGCGTACAACCCAGGATCGATCGCTGAGAGCCACTTCAAGAGCGTTGAGATCGACATCCGTGCCTCGTTGGATGAGGGCTGGGTAGATGGTGCCGAGTGCTTCGGCGGTCGCTTGCCGTACGGCCCACGATTCATCGCGAAGCATCAGCTCGAGAAGACTCGTGTCGACGGCTTTTCCATCTCTGATGCGTTCGTCATACACAGAGACAAGAACGGCGACGGCTGCTTGGCGTGCAGTCCACGCTGTATCGGTTAACTCGCCTTCTAATTCCTCCACGATAATATCGCGCAAAAAATCGACGACAAGAACGTCATATGCGATCTTGCGTCCGACGATCTGGGTCCGTTTGTCTGGCGCACTTACTAACGCGCTAAGCAAGCTTAACACCGCCTTAGTGCGGGGACTTGCAGTAAAGGTGATGAGAATCCCAACAAAAGAGCTCACGCCTTCTGAAAGCGATGTGACTAGCATGGGCAGTTGAGGAGCTTGCGAAGTGAGATCCAGCGGTTCAAAATCCGTTAGGACTGCTTTGATGTTTTGTTGCTCTTCGACTATTGAACGGATGATCGGTTCATTGTCTGGTCGTATCCGCGTAAAGCCGTAGTGACACGCTTCAACAAATGCGTCTTTCTCGCTTAAGCCAGCCTCCAAGAACAGCGTCACTGCTTCAGTTGCCCGTTTCAAATCCCGAATTGTGAAAAAGTCGGGAAAGTCGTGCTTAAGTTTGAGGTAAACGCCGGCGATTAACGCCCCGAGCGCGGCCGTGAACCTATCGTCAGTGGCTTGAGAGGGCCCGTCGCTTCGAGCGTCGCGTCTTGACGATTCATTAGGATGAATCACTCGTCACCTCTTGCTGGAGCACGCCGCCCAACGTCAACGGCAACTCGTCAACGGTAGCGACTTGTACCGGGCGGTGATAGCGCGCGCTTATCGTTTTTGCCTGTTCGCCGATACCGATGCCGACCACGCCTATAGCTTTTGTTTCCGCCACGTCTTGCAGTTCCTCGAACGTTATGCCGGTCGTGTTGACGTTTCCTTCGCCATCGGATATGACGATTATGAGGCGATAAACATCTTCTGGCTCTCGATCGAATAGGTCGATCCCTAACGCGAG
>JACWML010000071.1 GCA_015661395.1 Methanomicrobia archaeon
GTCTCGACAAACCCGATAGGCGCGTGTGCATCTATTGAGAGTGGGCTAGGATTGTTCGGACTTAACGAAGATGCTGGAACGGACGCTGCACCTGAAGCACTGCTCGTCCAGGGATTCGTACTGATGCCCATATTTTCTGCTTGGTTAACGGTGTTATGAACGGTCGTCGTCTGCGTTGCTGACGTGTCTCCTGGACCTAGCGTTCCGAAATTGAGGCTTGAGCCGCTGTCGATTGATATACCCAGTGCTGCAACGTAGGTGATTGGGCTGAACGTATAGGCTGCGCTGGTCTTTTGTGTATTACTTGCCGTCAGCACGACGGAGTATGCTGAACCTGCGGGGTAGTTGTACGGGAATGGTATGCCTACGGTGAATGTTGCGGTGTTCCCCGTGCCGGTTCCACTCGTTACGACGATTGGTGCTCCAAGAGCTGTTGCACCATTGTAGAGTTGTGCGCTTACTTGATCTGACGCTGCTGCCCCGTTTACATCCGTTACGGTGGCTGTTAGCGTAAAGGTGGTTACACCATTAGGTGTACAATACACTGAGTTCCCACTAGCCGTTGCCGTGATCGTCGGCGTTGTTACTGCGTTAAACTGTCCGTTGACACTGCCGCCTGGCGGCGCTACTACTGCCGCCGCAACCGGCATTGCGAGCATCGCAAGCGCAATAGAAACCACTGCGATTGCTGCTCCGTATCTTTTTATGTTCATTGGTTCATTTCCTTCTTCTTAATTCAATTTTGAATCCTCTTTTTAGAGGAACAGAGGCGTAAAGCCTTTGTCGTCACTTCTTAAACATTGTCAAAGTATTTAATACTTGCCATTATTTGTTAATAACTTTAATTTATACTATTATTTGTTAATAAGTTTAATTTATATAGAGCAGAAGAGCCACGAGTTACGGTGACCTCAACTCGTGCTGGTGGGCACTAGCAAAAGCGCAGCGCTCAGCTCAAGAGAAGAGGATGCCACAGAGGGCCAAGAAGCGGGACGTGGTTGCACGCGTGCACTCGTGCGCGTGTGGGCTTTTCCCGATAGCGATGAGAACGCGGCAACAGACCTACTCAGACGTGGGCGAGCGTCGGTTCGTACAACCGATAGAAGCCCCGTGCGAGCGCTACGGGAGTAGTCACCCAGATCGTTGATCGCCCTCATAAGAGCCCCTCTAATGGCTCCGATCTCGAAAAGGAGCCCTCACACGGTGGGGGTCGCCGGTTCGAATCCGGCCGGGCCCATTTGCGTGGGATGCTTTTGTTGATCGCATTTTGGCTGTAAAGTGGCATGGCCATTAAACGCAACTCCTGCTCACCAGTCTTCAACCAGACTAAACGATATCAAATTCAAAAGGAGCCCAGATATCTGGATGATACTCCCACATCGTCGGGTCGAGATCGTAGGTGCATAGCGCTAAAGCGTTTATAGCTGACTGCTGTGCGATCTGCGTTGTGTAGTCTGGCGCCTCGTCGAAGGTGAACTCAGACCGGAATACGTTTAGCTCGGCCATCAGCTCTGGGTATTCGGGGATGTCGATAACTCTGTTTCTGATTAGTTGCGATAGGTTCTCATACGCAGCCGCAAATCTTGCCTTGTCAAACTCAATCTTCTGGATATACGTGCCTTTAAGTTCAGCGCTGTAGGTAAGCGCCTCGTCGTAGCCTTTAATAACGCGCACCACTGCGCCGTTAAAATAAACGGACGTTTTGTATGTCACCTTTGCCTGTTCCTCGACCGGTTGCGCCGGGATTCTAAAGAACCGCACGACCGCATTGTCCTTTAGGTCATAGACAACGACGGTATAGTCATCGTCCAAGCGAGCCGGAATCCACCCCATAAAGTATTCGTGCTCGTGTTTTGGTGGTCGTCGCTCTATGGGCTTCGCTACGGCCTTCATGTTGGGAAATAGCGAACCTCGTAGCTGATTGAGGGCGAGTGTGGTTGCATCGACCTGATCGTCGTTGGGCGCGTTCGGAAAGTTGGTCAGCTCAAACACGTAGTCGCGCACCCAGGGCCGTTTCTCAGGAAGCGGGATAAAGACGTTTTTCGACTGCCACGCCGGGATACAGGACATAGCTCGCAGCTCCTTCGACTGCTTGACGTGGATCGGGATAATGCCGCTTATCTTCTTCTTCAGGTGCGACGCGAGCGCAGCGCCTAACGTCTGCGCCTCGATAATAACTGCTGACGACTCAGGCCACGTCTCAGATACTGCCTTCATAGCCTCGATCGTCTCGTCGAAATCCCACCTGCCGCGCACCTGATCGAGCAGATAGAAGTCTGCGCCTACCCTGCCCCACACCTGCCCTACACCATAATCTGAGCTAGTCGATTTCGTCTGTGCCGTATCTCACGACTGAATGATGATCATGTCCTGATCAGGCTCAGTCTTAGGATCGAAGTACTGAATCCACTCTTCCTTGAAGATAGCTCCTTCGATCTGGACAAACTCGCAAAGGTACTCCTGAGCGAACGACGTCAGGCCAAGATCTATCTTTTCCTGCTCTAAGAACTTGGGTGGAATCCGCGGACATTCTGTCGCGTCGACGCGTATCTTTAGCCACGCCTCGCTGTCGCTGTTCCACTCGTCCCAGAAAAAGCCCTGCTTGCCGTTCGGCGTCGACAACAGGATAAGCCGCCCGTCTGATACTGCGAGCATAGGGCGCACGGCGATGTAGAGGTCCATATCGACCCGCGCAGCCTCGTCGATAATGAGGAGCGATACGCCCGAGAATCCTCGGATCGTGCCTTCCTTTCCGGGCAGCGAGACAATTCTCGAGCCGTTTGCGAGCGCGAGCGTCAGTGCAGTTTCCATCTCAGCCGTTACGGGCCTATCGAGCTGACGATAGAATCCGATAATCTTCTTAAACATCTCGCCGGACTGACGCAGCGACGGGGATAGCACGAGTACGAGCGAGTCAGGGGTCCAGAGCGCCTCGTGCAGCGCGATTACCGCCGTGAGTGACGTTTTTCCTGTCTGTCGAGCGCAGTTCAGGATAATGCGTCTCGCGTCTGACTCAAGAACCTCGAGCTGCCACGGATCGGGCTCTATACCCAACAACCTGGCGAACGCCACGGGATCACGCGGAATCCTCATCTCACTCGTGGCGTTGCTGGTGCGTGAAGCTTCGAGTGTTTTGAGTCTCGATTCGTGTTTGCTCATTTCGATTGCTCCTCGAGCGCCGCTATTCGCTGCTCGTGATTCGTGATCTCAATGACCCGGAGGCCGATTTCCACGGCCCGTAACTTTATTCGCAACTTGGCCTCGAGCTCCAGCGAAGCGCCATCGGCGTTGCGCGCCTCGTCGACAACCTCGTTGATCAAGGCGCACAGATCTTCAGCGTTCTTGATTTCAAGTGCGGTTGGACGTGTGTCCACCCCTTTTTTTGTCCAACCCTGGGAACGCTGCCTCTGCTTGCGTTCTTTGTCGTATTCGCGACGTCGTTCGGGGTCTGCGTAGGGGGACATTTACCGACCGCCTCTCCTTGTTCTGTCCACCCCTGTTCTTTCAAAATACGTTCCTTCGAGACCGAGCCCTTGGACCAGTGTGGGCCGGCGCGAGGGAACTGCAAGTTTGTCGGTCGTGACCGACTTCGTAGTCAGATTTTGTGGCAAGTTAATCACAATCATGCATTCAATAAAATCGAGTATATAAACGCGACTAAGCTCTAACGCCAAATTGGGCTCCGTTTTTTGCAAAAAACTGCTGCCCGCTGTCTACGCTTATACGTCTTGTCGTAGTCGCGGCGTCGGGCACGATCTTTATATGGCACGTCTATATCGCCTCTGAATTCGTGTTTATCTAAGCGGGATTCTGCGGCGTTCTGCTGGTAGAGGCAGAGCCCCTTTTTTTCCCACGATACTGGGAATCTCAAATCCGGCTTATTTAAACCCAACTTGAGGCTATCGTCGAAACAAGCTCCGTTTTTTTACAAAATTATAAACTGCAAACGCCTTTAGCTGGCAGTCGTGCCGTTCGATTTAGAACATCACCTGTAGGTCGAGTCAAGCAGCCGCAGCGCCCCTCTTAACCTATTTTCGACGACCTTCAACCGCTAGAGCACGAACGAGTTCAATAAAGCGGACTATAGGCCATACGTATTGGACGCATTGGACCGCCCAAAAACACTCGGACGCTTTGCCTAAGGCCGAAGAACGGTGCTGTTCCGAATGGAACCCACATTAGTGCTGAACGTAGCTCTGCTTTCAGTTTGTCGGCTGCGAACTGCGTGCTCGTGCACAAGGCTTCGCAACAACGGCCCCATAAGCCCAACGTATGGGATGAGCGACCGTTTTACGACGCGTCACAGACGCAACAAGCGCACCTAGGCTGCTTACAAGTTATGTTCAACATGTTCAACACGTGTCGATACGACGGTTCAATGAGTATCCGTACGCTTAAGCCTCCCAAAACGTTATGAACTGAAGGTATTGGTCGAGGTGGAACGTCGCGCTGCCAGGCCGAAGTTCGACGGCGCGACTAGAAATCTAAGAGGACTCACCCGTCTCAACCATGGTGTGGAATTGCTGCTTTTTTGCGTTCGGCTTCCAGACCATATGTAGTATATTAAAAAACCGTGAGCCAATCTAACGACGTGCGAGACACCCTCGTTACACAAAAATATTCGGTCAAGGCGGGCAATGCTGTCACAGCATCGTGGGGACCACTACTGACCACCGTTATACCACTTTCTGACTGCAGTCGTAACCGCGGTCTTCAAAGCCCCAACAAGCGAGTGCGTCAAACTAAAAACAATCTCGGAGCTGGTGTCTCACACGGTCTATGGCCTGCTAGACAGCCCCTTCTGACATTTTCAATCAACGCGTTAGCGCAGCTTAGGACAAAACTGAAGTGACCAGTCCAGAAAGGCCCGTATGACGATAGGCAGCAAATCGCTTGTCGAGGGCCTTATTCATCTCACCTGCACTAATCTTTGGCTGATTGCGTGCACAACCGTTGCTGTTCAGCCGAGGGGAACGATCCCGCTGCGAGCACCCGCTGAAAGTAAGAAAGGAATGGGGTCAAGAAACCGCTTCATGAGCCCTACAAAGACTGTATCTCGTGTATCAGACGCAGCACCTGCGGGTAGAGCTGAGCCTGCGCCGCGGCCGTCCAGACCGAGTCGACGCTCGGACTTCCCGCTCTTCGCGCATCCGTCCGTTCGCGTGCGACACACTCACAGACTAACGCAAGCTCTTCGTCGACCGTCGTGCACTGTCTGATGCAACGTCGGTATTTGTGGCTCAATTATTCACTGCTCTTCGCGACACCGGAACCGCATCGTTTAAGTAAATACGATTATCTCTGTCACGTGGCTTCTGGCGCATTGGGCAATTTGACGCCACCAAACTGAGCAACCGAAAGCAAATCAGGCGTGACAAAAAGGGGGAATCGCTGGTGTCCACGGACACCGAGGCGCAGCGAACAGGCGAGGCGATGGAGACTGTAGCGGTTGTCATTCCGACGTTAAACGAGGAATACTCAATCGGCAAGGTCATCGACGACGTGCCCGTTGCCGACCTCTTGCAGAACGGGCTTGAAACTGCCGTGTACGTGATCGACGGGCAATCCACCGACAAAACGAGGGAGATCGCCGTCGAAAAGGGCGCCCAGGTCATACTCGAAGAGCGGCAGGGAAAGGGTTCGGCCATTCAAACGGC
>JACWML010000019.1 GCA_015661395.1 Methanomicrobia archaeon
GACTTGGTAGCCGAATGCCGAAGCCGGTCAATCTCGTCGTTAATGGACGATTCCTTTGCCACGTAGACGTCGGTGTGCGGGATGTAGGCCTCAGGGCGATAATAATCGTAATAGCTCACGAAATACTCAACCGCGTTTTGCGGGAAGAACTCCCTGAACTCCTTATAGAGCTGTGCGGCTAACGTCTTGTTGTGCGCGATGACGAGCGTGGGCTTTTGCACGTGCGCGATGACGTTCGCGACCGTGAACGTCTTTCCTGAGCCCGTGACGCCGAGGAGCGTCTGGTGCTTCTCTCCTCCGTTGATACCGTTGACGAGCTCGGCGATTGCCTTAGGCTGATCTCCGGTCGGCTTGAACGATGAACTTAGGGTGAACCTTGGTTGAGGCATTATCGTACTGGATGTGGACTTAATTTAATATAAACTAAATTATTATTTACAAGCTATATTGGACGATAGAGGGATACCCCAAGCTAGCAGCGCTACCATGTTTTTTCCCTCTGACCGCATATAACCTTGTCTTAAAGCAAATGAAACTAACTCGGCAGCCTAAGGAAACCCTTATACGCACTCAAGAGCATGGTTGTACTAAGGAGAATTCACCATGTGTACGGTCGGTGGCCCGTTTGGAAACGAAGACATAAAGCGACTCGAAGCGAAACAATACGCTTGCAACGAGTGCGGATCGAAGTTCAAGGGCATAGGCAAGAACCCGATGTGCCCATCTTGCCAATCGGAAGACATAACAGAGCT
This sequence comes from Methanomicrobia archaeon, assembly GCA_015661395.1. Lineage (GTDB taxonomy): Archaea > Halobacteriota > Bog-38 > Methanoflorentales > Methanoflorentaceae > Methanoflorens. Next base: position 753 of record JACWML010000019.1, read on the forward strand.
CGAAGCGTAGCACCTAGCACTGCTAAGCCTTTCGTGAGCCCCTTTTCTTATTAGTGATCTTAGACTATCAAAGTGCCAGCATGGAACAGCGCATACCGCTCGACGCCGACGAGATCTTGTTTGTGCGCAGTGCTGACGGCGTGATCGGCGTCGTGAAGTCAGGAGCCACCCGGCAGCTCTTCATCGAGACGGTAGACGACGAGATCGTAATGACCGTTGACCCCGAAGATCTTCTGGTCGCATCGGGTTTCAGCAACGATCGTACGACCACTAACGCAATCATCTGCACCCTCGCTCTCATCCGGGACTCTGGTTCACCCCTCATCGTACTTCCCAAACATCATCCCGCATCAGCGCGACTCAAGGTCGTGGCATCGGTAGGAAAGCGCACGGTATTGCGCTGTAATATCCAAAAAGGGACGCATCCTGAACAGGACGTACTTTGCGGCTCTCTGGGACTGAACGGACTCGAAGTGAGCTCGGTCGAAGGACACGTCGTGCTTCGCGGGGACGACTCGCTAACCGTCGAACGCGAGCCTTTTCGATAGCGTTTTCTAACGCGCACACCATGGCTTTGTGATGGAGCTCGAGTTAGGCGCACCGGTTGATTGCATAGCAGATTTCACGTACAACTTTTATTGGCAGCATCGAGGCTCGAAGCTGGAGCCCAGCGACCGGATTCCGCACCAAGAAGGGAGCGCATACACCTATCGCGACGTGGTTGAGGCCCTAAAACGTGGTGATGATGTCTACGTCAGCGGAGACGTCGGACATCGGCTGTGTTCAAGCTTCGGCGTCGACTTGCACTTTTTCTCGGGCACCGGCGCCACAATCCCGGTGGGCGACGTGATTGTCGATGGCGACGTTGACACGCGCATGGGAATTAGTATGACCGCTGGAGTGGTGTACGTGGCCGGGGCCGTAAAGGTGCCGATCGGCAACGTCATTGAGGTCGCGTCTGATCGGACCGGGTACCGGAAGTATCGATCGATCACCGATGTCGTGTGCAACGGCCTCCGTGACGACACGCTTGCGCCCCCTAACGTTCTTTCGGGCAAACAGCTCACCGTGTCTGATGCACTCGTGCGCGACACCGTTGGCGCGCGCTGCGCGTGTGACGCACAAATTTGCGTTGAAGGAGACGTTGACTTGAGCACCGGCATTCTCATGCGGCTTGGGACAGTGATCGTGACCGGCCGCGCAGGCATGAACTCGGGCGCCCTTCTCAATGGAGGGACGGTGATCATACGTGGGGATGCAGACGCGTTCGCCGGAATCGACATGAAATCGGGCGTTCTCGTGATAGGAGGCACGCCTCAGGGCTATCTGGGGGCCAACAAACGAGGAGGCACGATCTACGCGCGCGGAGCAACGGCGCTGCCGCCCTCTAAGGCCCTGGCGGTCACGGGAAACGATATTGCGCTTGTATCCAGGCATCTCGGCATCAGTCAACTCCAAGCAATGATGTTCAAAAAATTTGTCTAGCTCAACGAAGACGTGCGAGTAGCCGGCGACCCTTCTCGACCTTTCGGGCGCGACGTCCCACACAATCCGCTTCTTAATCAGCATCGCGACCGACGTCACAAAGCAAAGCAAGATTAAAGAATGAGAGAGGTGATAAGAACGTATATGGATCGCGAACAATACCTCGCAGCGATAACCACGGCCGCGCCACGCAAGGGACGCTACCTGAACCCCGACAAGGACATTGTGAATGCTCTTGTTGATGGGATACTGACGAATAAGGAGCGTTATGGGTACCACTCTTGCCCTTGTCGAATGGCGGCAAACGACAAGGAGTGGGACAAGGATATCATATGCCCGTGCGTTTACTGTGACCCGGATGTTGCCGAATACGGCGCGTGCTATTGTGGCTTATACGTGAGTGAAGCGTGCGCCAATGGGGTAAAAACAGTCCCTGAACACATCCCTGAGAGGCGTTCTACTGAAAAGTGGCAGCGCTACTGATGTCACTAGGGGGTAGTAGCAAGCGACGCGCACGGGCTTACACATTGCGCGATATGGGTCTATTTACGGCACGAGTTTTTCAAAACCAACCCGCGTTATCTAGAGCCCCGACTATTTGTTGAAAAACGACTCCAACGAGAGAGAGACAACCTGCGGTCTACCACCGGACAAAGGCCATTTATGAAAAACCATCGCGGCTCGTCAGCATAGAAGGTTAAATTAACTTGAGAATGCCGATCTTAGGCTCGTAACACTTCCCTTCATCCATCAGTTCTTGCACGGCTTCTTCGACGTCATCTTCGTCGAGACCTTGTGCTTCAAGCGTCTCGATCAGACGGTCGTACGGGACGCCTGAACCGGCATCGAGCTCGTTCATTTTGAGGAGCACATTTTCCTTGTTCCTCGCAAGCGCCTCCGTCGCTGCGGAGTCTTCCTGTGTCGTGGCCGCCTCGTCTGTTTGCTCGTGCCCTTGCTCATTTTCTCTGATTACTACGTCGTCCGTCGCGCGGGCGCGTTGCGGATCGACGTTTGCCGGCGTGAACTCGCGCGGTTCGACAACGGCCTCGATGGCCGAAGCGATCACCGGAACGATATCAGCGATTACGCCCGATCCGTTGTATGAGAGCACGGCACGGGTGATTCCGTCTGCGAGCACGGCATTAACGTCGCTGTCAAGCAGCTTCGTGCGAAGCGTATTGCTCGGCAATCCCGCGCTCAAGGCGATCTTAAGGGCCTCAACTCTGTCAAGCGTTCGCTCGGCAGTTGTGATAACCCAGTTGTTGCGGACCGTTTCCGTCGTTGGATTGATTTCCTTCGACCATATAGACACGTATGGGGTCTCGTCACGAGTATAGAGGCGCGCTCTTCCAAGGACGGCGACAAACTGGGGTAGCTCGGCCTGAGCAAGAAAAGCCGCTGCCTCGGGCTGATATTTTCCCGCATACACAGTGAAGGTCCCAGTGGGATCGGCTATGCGTGCGCGCCAGAGATCTTCACTCGAGCGAACGTTTTCCACTTCGGTGAGCACGCCAACCACAAAGATGCGGTTGATCTTGGCACCCGTGGGGGAGATGACGTACGAGGGGCCGCTCTCGTCATCTTCTTTCACCTGAAGCGTCGACTTGTTAAGCTCATAGGCGAACACTCGCCACGCGGGATCTTGCGCCAGCACGATTAGCCCTCCAGTCGCGTATTGAAGCGTCCGGTATGATAAAGTTTAGTGTTATGTCTGAGCCCGGCGGATTGCACCGTGAACGCCATGCTTGGTTGCAGAGTTGTGCCACCCCGCGCGCAAATGAAGCTTCGGCCGCGTGCATGCGACCTATTCACTGAATTCATTCCGTATCGTGCCTTTTGGCACACCGCATTGCGCACGTGACAAGGCGATCGGCGTTTTCTCTGATTCCGAATGCTACGTCGCCGGACCGTTTGCTTCGATATGGGGTGATTATGCGGATGCTATATACCCATGTATTTTCATGACCAGCTCTGTGCAAACTCATGCTTGCGGCCACCGAGGTGTCTAAGCTGCGATTCATTATGACCCCGCCCATCGACCTTGCGCGCACCATGACTATTCAGATTCCCGCTTTGGAGTGGGTGAATAACTCAAACGGCTATCGCAAACTCATTGACGGTGTCACGCAGACGATCTCTCCGCACGCATGCAACGGCCCTTTGGCCTCCGACCTCGACATGGAGGGCGTGCGCCCTAACGAGATGCATTGGACGCCGCTTCTTCAACTAAAAGGCCTCGACCCCCGGGTACGTAAGCTTAGAGATGTCTTTGCCGGCTTATACTTCATGAACGGGCAGGATCCCTTCAGGTGCCTGACGCTCACCCTACTCACCCAGAACAAGACTGCCGAGCGCGCGCGGACGGCCTTCTGTGAACTTTCCAGGCGGTTCGGATCGATCACGCCTCAGACCTTGTGCGAGGCACATCCGCACGAGATCTTGCCCGCCCTGCAGCGGTGTGGGCCTCACCGAAAGGCGGGTTACCTCATTTCCATGGCGCGCGCGCTTATGCAGCAGTGGAACGGAGACATGTCGTGGGTGTACGATGAACCACACCGCGCGCGCGAGGTCCTCCTTTCTCTGCCCGGCGTCGGCCCAAAAACTGCTGATTGTGTCCTGCTCTACGCGGCGGGACACGAAATCGTTCCCGTAGACACACACATCGAACGGGTTGCTCGCAGACTCGGGTTCATCGAACGCGGCGCGATACGGCGTGGTCTCGACGTTAACGTGGAGGAGATTCGTGGAAGCAACAGGTCAAAAGACTTGGCCAAAGAGGCGCTCGAGCACGAGCTTGTTCACCCCGGCCGGAGTCACCTCCTGCTGATCCAACACGGATTTGAGTTTTGTCACGCGACTGCCCCTGCGTGCTTTCCGTGTCCGATTCGCGAAGAGTGCACCTCGATCGACAACCGTTACAAATCGACGCTGAACCTCAGCTCCCGGCAGCAATGACGACCGGATCCCCGCTTGCGATCCCGTTTCGAGAACAAAAGCCTGAGTTCACTTCAAGTGCGTATTGTATCGGCGCGCTCGACGTGTAAAGCGCACACGGATCACTAGTGCACGGCGGCACCGATGCGTAAATCTCGAGCACGTGGTTGTCCGCCGTGATAAACACGATATCGAGCGGGATGCGCATGTTCTTCATCCAAAAAGTCTGCTGTTGTTGCGTTGGGAAGATGAACAGCATGCCAGCATCTTCATTCAAATAGGTCCTATTCATAAGACCCATTTCACGCTTTGCAGGCGTATCGGCGGCCTCAGCGTAAACTGTTGTGCTCCCCACCGTTACGCGGTACGTGGTCGGTGCTTTCAACGCCGTGGTGGCTGAGCTGCCGTTTGTGACCGCGCTGCCTGACGCTGCAGTCGTCACCGAGCTCGTGTTGGTCGGCGTGCCCGGTAGCGTCGTAACGCATCCTGATAGCGTGCTCACTGCGATAATGCCGCACAGAACCACAATGAGTAGAGGCGTTCGCACGCGCATCAACCCAACCTCGTTTTCATGACTTCACGTAACACAGTCGTCGCATAGCCTCCTTTGGGGAGAGAGAATCGAAGTTCGACTTTCACCCGATCTTCCGAAAGCTCATCAGGGGCGACGTCAAACCGGATATCAACCGGCAAGAGGACGTTGCGCATCACGCCCTTTGATGCCAGTCGCGGACAGCTTTCGATTTTGAAGGCATCAAGATCAACGCCTGCCGATGCGAGAACATCTCGCTCGATCTGACCGATGACTCCGTCTGACAGCTCGGTGTCGTATCCCGGAACCGGCATTTGAACGGAGGCAGTTCCTGCGGCCAGGCTCTGGTTCACCTCGTGCACGTTCTTAGGCACGACCGTTCTGACGCGCCCCCTGTCTGGCGCCCACACGCGGTCACCGTCAAATCCGACAGCAAGCGGGAACCCCCGCTCGAGTCGGCTGCTCAGCATCCTGTTGAAGAGAAACGATTGAAACGCGTGCACGAAAAGTTTCTGCAGATTCGTGGAGAGCACGCCAAGGGCGCCATCGAAGTCATTGGGATACTTCGCCAGGTGGTTAAGCATCGCACGCTCATAGCGCAACCGCACAGGCATGCGCTTGAGCGCCTCTTTGAAGTCATACGTTTCCGCAACCGATTGCCGCACTGCTTTGACGTCGTCAGGCTCATCGGGGAACGGTTTTCCGATGTACGTCATTACCGCGCGCTCGAGGTCCCCATCAACAAGCGCACGCCCTACGACGTGATTAACGGGGCGGATTGTTCCAAAGCGCTGAATGCCAAAGAAGTTAGGAAGCCCGTGAGCATTGCGCGTTTCCTCGACGACGCCCCCCACCGCGCTTGTGACGTCATTTTGAGGCCCCTCGACGGCTCTGACCGTAATAGCAAAATCATTACCGTCGAGGTCGCCCAAGGAGACCGGCCTATCTGATCTCCCTATGGGCTCGGCGACGACGGTTCCAAAGCTGACCGGCTCGGCAAGCTGAATCGAATCGATGCTCATACGCTGCGTAGTCACCGCACGCTTATCCTTCGTTCCTGCCCAGCTAATCCTTCTTTGGCTTATCTGCAAGCGGCGCGACAGATCACGTGCCATGTGGTGCGTCTCCGTGTCCGTCTTGGTCACTTTGATTAACTGGTAGCGTCCCTCCGAAGTGAAGCGATCTGCGTAGACCTCGTTGACCACAAAGTCCTCAACGCGCTGACGGATTCGCCCGCCGATGCCGCCAGAGGCCGTCAAGTACACCATCATTCCCACAGTCACGTCGCTTTCTGGAACTGTGTTGGCATCGGTCATCGTCGTTGCCCGCTAGAGCAGTTTAAGGTCGCTGGTCACTTTATCTAGCTCCGACTCCTTGGCAGGGCCGATACCGAGGGCGGTAACGGTTCCGGGCGGCACCTCCGTGAGCCCGGCATCGACAACGAGGGCCGTGATGAAGCCGCGCCCCTCAGCTATCGACTTAAGCTCATAAATGTCCCTGAGCGTCGCAACTTTGAGCGCGACCTTTTTCTGCCCCTCACTAAACCAGCGACGCTTTGTGGCCGGATCCGAGCGCTCATAAGCGGAGACGGCAGCGTGCGCGAGCTGAACCGCCGTTTTTCCCGTGGACAACCGGAGGTCTGATCGGATAATGAGGCACTGTTTGTACTCCACGCGTGCTCCCCTCACACGATCGATTCGCCTGTGCGTTCTGACACGAGAGGCTAAGACTGGTTTATTATATAAATAGTAAACTCGTACCCGCTTACGACCATGGAATACGATGTCGTCGTGGTCGGCGCAGGTCCCACAGGCTCAATGGCTGCAAAGTACGCGGCAAAAGCTGGCGCACGCGTGCTCATGATCGAAGAACACGCGGCCATCGGCCAACCGGTACAGTGTGCGGGCCTTATCAGCACGCGCGCGTTTGAAGGATGCGAAGTGCCCGAAACGCTCAGCAGGCACGCCATCCGCGGCGCCAATATCCACGCCCCCGACGGGCGTATCCTAACGGTCGACGGCAAACGTACGATGGCCTACGTTATCGACCGAGGTGAGCTTGATCAAGCGATGGCCTTAGAGGCGCTCAAATCGGGGGTTGCCTCGCTTGTCAAAACGCGATTTAGCGGGTTGCGACGTCAGGGAAGCGACGTTATCATCGCGGCACTAAGCCAGGGCGAACCGATCGAAATACGGACTCGCGTGGTGATCGGAGCCGACGGACTACAAAGCGCCGTGGGGAGGCTTGCAGGCCTAGAGCGAGTGCAAACGGTGCTCACGTGTGCGCAAGCAGAAGTCTACGCCGACGTCGCGCACCCCGATTTCGTTGACCTGTACCTGGGACAGGACGTAGCGCCGGGCTTTTTTGCCTGGGTAATACCGACGCGATCGGGCACAGTAAGAATCGGACTCTGCTCGACTCAACGGTCACTCGACCGACTCGGCCCGCTGATCGAACGGCTTTCGCCGCGCTACGCGACCTCGCTCCTACACTTCTCCGCAGGAGGCATACCGATTGGACCGCCGCCATGTACGGCCGCTGCCGGCACCTTGATCGTTGGAGACGCCGCCGGCCACGTCAAGCCAACAAGCGGCGGGGGGATATATCCCGGGACGCTATGCGCCAAAATAGCAGGGACCGTCGCCGCTGAGGCAGCGGCACAGGAGAACGCGTCCAAGGACGCTCTGATGGCGTACGACACGCGGTGGCGGTCCGAGATAGGCCGCGAACTCGAGACGGGGTTGCGCATCCGTGAGGGATTTAACAAACTCAGCGACGATGATCTCAACTACATCATAAGGGCTCTTGACGACGAACACACGTTGGACATCATATCGAAGTACGGTGATATGGACCGTCCGTCCATCGTTCTTCGCAAGTTGTTGTTGAGTACAAAGGCGCCTCGCTTGCTGAAGCTCATCAGGCCAATGATCAAGTTGGGGATTGTGAAACGCGGCTCATAGAGGCGATATTAAAGAGGGAAGGGCTACGCGTGCGTTGGACGACGGGTCGCGCTTTATCTGGCAACGCTATTTAACGGTTGGTCAAAAGCATTATTTGATAGTAAAAGAAAGGGGAGCATAATGGATGCACAAGTTGACGTACAAGCAAATCGCCCGGAATTCTCTATAAATCTGACGCGCGTCGGCGTAACGAACGTCAAAAAACTGATTAAAGTTACGCGGCGTGACAAACGCCCGGTAATCTTGGTCTCTGAATTTGACTTGTTTGTTGATCTGCCCTCGGATCGCAAAGGCGCCAACCTCAGCAGAAACTTTGAGGTGATGGACGAAGCGTTAGAAGACGCACTGAACGCGCCAGTCTACGAAATAGAGCAGTTTTGCGGGGACGTAGCCGAAAAGCTGCTCGACCGACACGAGTATGCATCACGCGCAGAAGTGCGCATGCGAAGCGAATACATGGTAAAACGCGAAACCCCCAGCACGGGCATCACGACCCAAGAGATTACCAACATCTTCGCAGAGACGACAACGTATCGCACCAACGACAAGCAACACCGCACGCGGCGGATGATCGGGGCTGAGGTCGTCGGAATGACCGCGTGTCCCTGCGCCCAAGAGCACATAAGAGAGCAAGCCGAGATGCGCCTGAAGGAGCTCAACGTCGCGCCCGCAGACATTGAGGCGTTTCTTCGAGATATCCCACTTGCAACCCACAACCAACGAGGGCGCGGAACCATCGCCATAGAGGTCGGCACTGGCTACGAAGTGCCGCTCGACACGATCATCGAGATCGTCGAAGAATCGATGAGCTCGAAGATTTACGAGCTGCTGAAGCGAACCGACGAAGCTGTCGTCGTTGAAACCGCACACAAGAACCCCAAATTTGTGGAGGACTGCGTGCGAGTCATGGCGCACAAAGTAGTCGAAGCGTTTCCCTATTTGCCTGATGACTCCATTGTCACCATAAAGCAGCTCAACGAGGAGAGCATTCACCGCCATAACGCCTTCGCAGAGCGCGTCGCGTCGCTCGAGGAGCTTCGCCAAGAGCTAGCCCTCGAGCAGGAAGTCGAAGCAAAAGCCTTTTGTGAGACTTAACCCGCTAGAGGGGCTTTGATTGGAACCCCCTGACCTTCTTGCTGAAATCGCCACAGCCAACAAACGAATACGCGAGGCTGGTCGCGAGCGACTTGAGCTTGTCGAGCGCTTCAACCGCGAGATCCGAGAGCTTGTGCGCGACTTCGAAGGCACCCCAGACACGTTTCGGGTGTTTCTCGATCTGACGCGGCGCCTTCAACGAATAACGCGGCGGGTCGAAAAAGCACATGCAGATCAATCACTCGATTACACCGACCAGTTTGAAAAGGCGCTCACCGTGCTCAAGAAACGCCGTTTTGAAACCGCCATTAAGGAGCTTGATCGAATTCCAGTTTTGGGCCTTCTCACAGAGCAGCGTCAGCTATTTGAGGATTATAAGAAGGGCTATTCGGCCCTGCGCACTCGCTGCGAAAGCGTGGAAGCAGAAATCCGCGAGAAGGGCGCGTACTACGAATCTTTGCAAGACGTGGACGTCACCTCGTTTGACGAGCTAACCGCTTTAAAGGAGCAAATTGCGGCGTATAACGACGGCGTCGGCACATTCTTAGAGACGTTCGTTAAGCAAGCCCCCATCTTTGACGTCCTCAGAATAAGTCTCGACGCGAGTTACCATCCAGAGCTCGGATTCCCACCGTCGCCGAGCCACGAAAACGCTGAAAAACTCCTCTCTTTTGTGCAGAGCGAGGATCTCACCTCACTCCCCCTCTACCGCTTTCTCGAATATGCCAAATACTCGGACAGCAAGCTCTCGCACTACGTGGGGGATACTACAAGCTTCAGGCAGGTCCTAGAGTCAAACGTCGTGTGGCTTGAATCGCTAGATGATATCAAACGCCGATGGGCGCTGAAGCTCTCTCTCAAAGAGCCGGGCGTATCTCTTGCCGTGAAGATCCGGAGACTGATCGCTTTTTTGTCGAAGTTAAACGCCCCAACTGGTCTACTTACCTTTTTGCGCGAAACTCAGAAGCTCGTGACTAGTGGGCGGTATGAAAGAATACGTGCCATGAGCTCGGTAAATCGAGACCACCTAGAAAAGATCCAGCAGGGTGCGCACGTTGACGATCTAAGAGCATTGGAAGATGAGCGCGCACGCTTAATGCAACAGCTAAAGGACCTGCAAGAACCGCGAGCCGTGGAAATTGAGCTTGCGTGATAGAGCACCTGGTGCGATCAGCAAGGGATTGCGGACAATGCGGGTCGCTCCAGAGCCGCAGCCGCTAAACGCGATTCCCCCGCCAAGCAACTTTCTTATAGTTTCGATTGCTACCTCCGTAAAGGTTAGAAATGAAAACAGCTTGCGACGGCGAAACATTTTCTAGTGAATTTCTTACAACCGCACGTGAACTTGGTGCGACCGCCGCCCAGGTATTTGATGCTGCGAGCATAGTGGTTGACGACCGCGTGCGCCTCAAATGCAGCGTTCCTGTCTGCAGGAATTACAACGTCTGCTTGATGTGCCCCCCTAACGTTATGCCGCTCGATGAATTCAGGAACGTCCTCGCGCGATTTCAAAAGGCGCTGATTGTACAGATTGCGTACGAGGTGCCTAACTGGATGCTCGAACGGATCCACGCAGCTAAAGATCTTGCCACCCTTTACAATGATGAAGCGTATCTCAAAGGGTGGGATCAGACGTATTTGGTAGCTAAAAATACGCTTGATACGATCGCCGCTCGTCTTGAAGCTGACGCATTTAAAAAAGGCCTCAAGTTCGCTACGGCGTTTTCCGCAGGAAAATGCACGCTTTGCGAAGCGTGCGCCGGTGTAGGCAATCGTTGCCGCAACCCGTACAAAGCACGACCGTCTATGGAGGCGATGGGCATTGATGTGGGAGAGACAGCACGCAACGCTGGTCTGCCCTTTGACGAGTCGGCCTCGGATCGAATCGTGTTGAATGCACTCGTCCTGCTTTGCTAGCCGTGACGCCCACACAAAGTGATGGATGGTAACAGAATTGCTTGAACCGCTCGAAACGCTCATTATTAGTGAAGCAACCTGGAACGACTTTGATGCCATACTGCGTGTGCTCAGCATCGTCAATCACGAATTTGTGCCGCCGCTCACCGAAGGCGAAAACCTGCGCGTTAAAGTATCACGCATTTTGAACGACAGGCGGCGGGGCTGGATCAAAGCAGTCGATGGCGGACGCATTGTCGGCGTCGTCGCTGTCATCTACCACTATAGGCGACCTCAGCTCGGACTTATCGAGACGCTCGCCGTTCTCCCTGAGCTTAGACGGCTCGGCATCGGCAAGAAACTCGTTCAATACGCCATGTCGAAGCTCTTTCAAAACGGGATGGAAGCAACGCTCATAACCACATGGGAGACCAACATTGCAGCCTTGACTATGTACCAAGAATTAGGATTCAAGATGATCCTGCGAAAAAAAGTAGACGGCGCCTACTTCAAGCTTTTTTTCACGCGCAGTTTTGAAGAACGGGCTCCTTCGCGCAATGGTTTCTCGCGATTTTGGAGCCGACGGTAACAACGAAAACAGATTAACCGTTTTGTTCTGCGACACCTCGCCCCAACAAATCGTACGCTACTCTGAAGAGCCATATCGTACTTCACTGTGTGCTAAAGCGCGTGCGTTCATCGCTGAACCTTTTTCAAAGTGTGTCTTCGCCCTTTTCGCGTTCGAATCCTTACGACTTCTTCTATGGGCAGCGTGAATCTTGCCATCCCCTATTTCGCCGGTTCGCGCAGCTGGGTCAGCTTAAGTCCGTGCCTTCTGTCAACCGAATGCAGGAAGCTCGACACGCTACGTGGCGCACAAACACCGTTCTCTTTGGCGCTCAAATATGCCTGCCAGAAGCGGTCACAAATCAAACGAAACAACGGAGACAACAAAGGACTCACAAATATGGCGACCAACATGGAGCAGGGCCCGCCAGCGAAAAGAGCGCGTTTTGAGGTAGGGCCTTTCGGCGAAGCCCGGCTCCTGCTGCATCGACACATTAAACCGTGCACCGATCATATTTAACGATTTCGTTTCTGTTTTATCCTTCTTTTTAAAATCTGGACTCGAAACAAAGGTATTTTCTTGTGCCACGATAGATGTTTTGGTAAACGCACGACGTTCTGCCTATATCCACGGGTAAATCACGGAGCTTCGGGCTATCCACAGAAGTGAATTCCGAAAAAAAAGCCTTCTCCTGCTATAAATAGTTTCTAGCTGCATTTCGACTGCCGTTATCAAGCCACGTGGCGAGCTATGCGAACAAAGAGCTTCACAGAGACCGTTTGACAAAGATCGGCCACAACTACTACCTGTTCAAAAAAAAAGCTTGAAAATTTGTTATTTGTTCCATCGAGGTGCGCAAGTCAATTCTTCTTGGACGAGGGCTCGCGCGCGTTGCACCGGAAACAATGCAACCTGTTGAGTGGAAAATCTTGTTCGCGGTCGATATGCTCAAGTATGAAGCGTTCATACTGTGGTGTGACTGAACCAAAGCGAAGGCCGCATGTGGCCCTGCGCGGTCATAGGTGGTGATTTCCATGCCTTTACACAAAGTTACGATTGCCATTTCAGACGAACTGCTGGCCGCTGCTGACAAGGAGGCGAGCTCTGAAAACAGTAGCCGCAGCAAGATCGTCGCCGCAGCGTTAGAAGCATATTTAGGCGGAGCGCGCGAGAGCGAAGGCACTGCAGACGAAGACTTAGGAATGCTGATGGTGCCGCGTGAAACGGTGACGCGCCTCGAAGCCGAGCTTGAAAAACGGGAGCGAGAGCTGCGCCATAAAGAGGAGCTCCTCTATATGAAAACGGATATGATAGAGCGACTGACGGCGCAGTACGAGAGCTTCAAACAGGCGCGAGAAGACGAGATTAAGCGGTATGAGACCATCGCGGGGTTCTATGGCAGTGAGTCGAGCAAGATCATTAACCGACTGGCGGACGTGAGTGAGACGCTTACGCGCTTGCTGCCTTCTGCTGTGTCAACTCCCCCCCCACACCCCAGTGGCGAGGTGGGAGCTGAAGAGGTGCAGGCGCCCTTGCCGGAGCCGGAGGACGAGCCGCCTAAGCGGCCATTGAGGGAGCGACTGTTTCGACGGAAGCCTAAGACAGAAGAGGTAAGAAGACTGTAATAAGCTTAAAAAAGTAGCCGCAACAAAAAATGACCCCGCTAGTTAGAGCAACTTACGTATACTGAATAAGAGCCTCGGATCCAATCTGAGCAGGCGTTTTAAGGCCCCTTTAGGGTTCAGCTCTTCGGCTGTTATCCCTGCGAATGCGTGAAAGATCCGGGATATTTCATCATCTGAGAGATTCACAATGAACTCTTTGACTCTGTACGTGCGCTTGCGTGCTTTGCCAAACGAACGGTTCCACTCAGTTTCGTATTCTCGAAGCACCCTAACTGATGCATCGTTTTCGCGCACCGCTTTGTTCGCAACCTGGCCGGCGATTGTTCCGCTCTGGAGCGCCGCCATAATGCCCCCACCAGTTATCGGCTCAGTGTGATGCGCTGCGTCACCAACGAGCATCAGCCCGTTGCTCACTGTGTGTGGAAGCGCGTCGCTCACGGGACAAGCTCCCATCACCAGTTCGACCGGTTTGCCGCCGGGAAAGCGCTGCGCGACAAACTCGTCGAGGTACGCCAATGGGCGCTTGCCCCTTAACTTGCTTCCAAGTACCCCGAGTCCGATGTTGGCCGCGCCGTCTCCTTTTGGAAATGCCCAAGCATAGCCGCTCGGCGCCGCGGAGCCAAAGTAGAAATCGAGCGTGTTGTCCGTTAGTTCGACGTTTTGCATGTGATACTGGACGCAGCTCTCAATGTCCCTTAGCTTGAGCGTGGTGTTTATGCCCGCCCACCGGCCCACCTGAGATTCGACGCCGTCGGCACCTATCACGACCCTAGCACGCACATCAAACTCCTCACCAAGGCGGCTAAGTTTGACGCCTCTTACCGCGCCGTCTTCTAGAATCAGCCCAGTTGCACGGGTGCGCACCATAACGTGCGCTCCGGAACGAGCAGCATCCTTAGCCAGCTGTCGATCGAAGAGCTTGCGCTCTAGAATGATGCCAAGCGGTTCTTCCTTCCCGAGCATCTCGCCCGAGACTTCGACTATCGTACCATCAGGAGCGGTCGCCCTTACTCCCTTGACCTCGCTTGCCACCCACTTCCTGTCAGGTTTTACGTATTTTTCGAATGACGTGTGAAAGACGAGCGGAGTTTCAACAAGAGGCACGGCCTCTGCACATCTTACCGGCGCTCCTATCTCTGGCCGTTTCTCTATGAGCAGAACGTCGCTCTCTGCAGCTGCGTTCTGCGCTGCAACTGAGCCTGCTGGGCCTGCCCCGACCACTATGACATCAAAGTCTTCTTTCATTTGCTTCACTCACGTCTCTTGCCAGCAACACACAGCTTGATGTACCGATACGGTGTCCCCAGTATCTCCAGCGGCTGGCACCATCACGGCAACTATCTGCTAGATTGAACAGGGCAGCAACGAGCGTTCGTCAGCATTCATGAGCCAGATTTGCGACACTAATCACTCGGCGACTCAGCGCAGATGCAAAAAAGGAGTCTCGAGGTCCTGTGGGCTTAGATGTACCCTTTTCTTCTCAACCAGTCAGCTTGTGGCGGAAGATATCGCCAGACGACATCCGCCTTTTCATCTTGAATGCTCCAGGGCCGAATGATAATGACGTCGCCCACACGGAGCCACACTCTCCTTTTCATCTTGCCTGGAATTCGCCCCATGCGGGTTTTTCCATCCTGAGAACGAACCGTGATTCGGCTGCCGCCGAGCATCTTTTCGACCGTTCCAAAGATTTCATTTTGATGTTTTCTGGGCAATCTCACCTTGCTTGGTTGTTCTTCAATCAGCTCAACACCTCATTTGATATTTCATTTTCATGGTCTCTCCTTTAGTCAGGTAGGCGTGGGCCCTTATATATTGCGCGTCTGCCTAAACTCCCTCATTCGACATTTTGTCCCCCTTACCAAGAAAAGAGCATGAGCTCACAATAGGAGACGTGTGACCTTGACTGATAAACGGCAGCATAGCGCGCGATCTAGTTAGCATGAGAACTGTTAAGTTGGAAGTAACTCCTTCTACGATAAACGCAAGGCTGACGTCGGTGGATCTAATTGAGCAGTGAACCGAATCGATTGCAGGTATTCTTCACGGTTCTGTTAGGATACTGCGTGGCACGCCCTTACAAGCGCTACGTAGAGAGCTTCGATCTAGCAGGCAATGAGGTGGTGCTGGATTACGGGTCTGGCTCGGGTCGGATATCGCGGCATATAGCCGAACTCCTGTTGTCAGGTAAAGGTCACTTGACGTGCGTCGATGTTTCTAAAGTATGGATGGAGACCATACAAAAAAGGCTGAAAAAGTACCCCAATGTGGACTATAAGCTTGGTGACATTGCTGCACTTGACATAGCAGATAATGCCTATGACATTGTTGTCGTGCACTTCGTGTTGCACCACGTAGAGAAGGACGAGCGGCAAGAAAAAGTAGATATACTGGCGCGAAAGTTAAAGCCGCACGGCAGACTGTTCATTCGCGAGCCGACTCGAGAACAGCACGGCACGCCTGCTGTTGAAATCCGCGCCGTGATGTCTACGGCAGGGCTGCATGAGCGCGAGAGCAGAATGAGCAGATCGTTGATAATGGGCGAAGTCTTTGACGGAGTGTTCTATAAGCCCCCTGTGTGACGCAACCTCTCGCGCTTAGTGGCTTAGCGTCGTTTCGAAGAGACGATTCTTTTTCGGGAACGCGCCTAGGACTACGTATTGGTATCGCTTCCTTCAGCCGCGTGAGGTGCTTGCCGACACAGCATACCCAAGAATTCTGGGGCCCGTATACAAGAGAACGCAGTCGCAATGTACTAGTACAAGACGTAATGAACACGGTAATCGCAACTGAACAACCGCGACAAACAATCAGGGTTAGAGAGATGCAACATCCCGCTTTGAAATGCGCACTTTGTTACGACGATTAGATCGTGCATGTTAGCTTTAAGCCTCAATATCCTAGAGACGCTCAGTAATTTCGTCATTTCCGTTATTGAACAACTCGGTTACGCCGGCGTATTTGTTGCCATGGGGTTAGAGAGCGCGTGCATCCCGCTGCCAAGTGAGGTGATTATGCCCTTCGCCGGGTATGTCGTCTGGAAAGGGGAACTCACCCTGATCGGCGTTACGCTTGTGGGTACGGCCGGCTGCCTCGCCGGCTCGCTCGTCGCCTACTTCGTTGGGGCACACGGAGGTCTGCCCCTCCTCGAGCGGTATGGCAAATACGTGCTAATACGTAAGAGCGAACTTGGTCGAGCGCACACATGGTTTGAAAGATATGGAGAAATCGCTGTTTTTATCAGCAGGGTGTTGCCGATCGTGCGAACGTTCATCTCCCTTCCAGCCGGCGTCGCCCGGATGGACGTGAAGAAGTTCTCTCTCTACACGGTGCTGGGATCGCTTCCTTGGTGTTTTGGGCTTGCTTATGTTGGCGTTCTTCTAGGCCCCCACTGGTCTGATCTTGAGGCGCTCTTTAGATATCTTGATATAGTCGTCATAGCGGGGATAATCGGCCTTTTCGGTTACCTGATCTATCACAGAAAACGGATTGTAAACCGAATGCACTCGTGATGGTTTCGACTAATCAGCGTCGCCGCAAAATCGTAGACCAAGAAATAAGAGGGTTACGATGGGGAGCCTCAAAGATGGGCAAGGCCCGCGTCCGGGGGGGCGTAATCGGCCTCACATAACATCTTCACACGCTGCGAGGACGAGTGCTCAACCTACTAATTATTGCGCCGACTGATTATTCGAACGCTTAGGGGGCGCGTCTGGCTGCCTCACTTGGCATAATCGTTTGCGATGTCGCAATCAACAGGAAGTTAATGATATCAACTGTGCGTCACATCGACCATTAACAGCAGCCGCTTCACACGGCCAGCATCTACGTCTCCGCCTTCCAATCGTGGACAAACGATTTAAGCACAGCCAATGTTAGTCGTAAGGAGATACGATCGCCGATGCAAGAACTTAGCGAAAAAAGGGACGATATTGAAGAAGCCCTCAGCACAGCACGCGAGCGCGGGGCCCAGTTCGCTGATATCCGTCTAGAGAGCTCTGATGGCACTTCAATCTCCGCGAAAGACGGGATAACGAAGATAAACAGCTCAAATGAACTTGGGGCTGGAATACGGGCTTTTTTGGAGGGGGCGTGGGGGTTTGCCTACACGACACAAGTCGATCGCCGCGGCATGACCGATTGCGCTCAACGCGCGGTCAGTCTTGCCAAAGCCGTGTATGAGCGTGCTGAGAAGTTTTCGATTGAGGTGCCAGCGTTTGAAGACACCGTCAAGACGACCGTACAGCGCCTGCCGACGCAAGTCCCAATCGCCGACAAACTCGGCTACGTTCTGCAGCAAGAGCGAGAAGCAAAACAAACGGATAAGCGCGTCAGCAGCACAGAGATCGGATACGGCGACATCGTTCTGCATAAAATAATCGCAAATTCCGAAGGAACGTATGTCGACGAGACTGTCGTGCGGTCGATTGCTCGCGCAATGGTCTTTGCTAAAGAAGGTGCATTGCGGCAGTCAGGCTATAAGGCCAAAGGTGATTCAAGGGGGTTCGAGCTGTTCCTAGACGGCGCGGACATCGGCCGAACTGCTGCAACACAAGCAGTCTCGCTGCTCGACGCGAAACCGGCACCCTCTGGGCAGTTTGATGCCGTGCTTGACCCGTCGCTCTCAGGGGTTTTCGCGCACGAGGCGTTCGGACACGCAGCCGAAGCTGACGCGATCATTTCAGGCACGTCTATCTTGGCAGGGAAGCTAACCCAGAAGATCGGCTCTGATGCAGTGACGATCATTGACGACCCGAGCTTGCGGAGCTATGGTTACATGGCCTACGACGATGAGGGTATCCAGACGCGCCGAAAGGTGCTTTTGGAGCGCGGGATTTTGCAGACCTACCTCACCGACGTTGAAACCGGGTCGCGCCTCGGCTTGGGGTCAAACGGAAGCGCACGCGCCCAGCGGTACGACGCTCCGCCCATCGTGCGGATGAGTAACACCTTCTTTGAACCCGGGGATTACGCGTTTGACGAGCTGCTCGAGGGGTTCAGCGGCATATACTTTATCGGCTGGCAGTATGGCTACACGACCCCTACAACAGGGATGCTCACCTTCAAAAGCAGAGAGGCGTACGCGGTCGAACGCGGAGAACTGCGCGATCACTTGAGGGACGCGGCGCTGAGCGCGATGACGCTCGAGGTCCTTCACAACATCAACGCCATAGCGCGTACCTTGTCCTTCGACCCTGGAACGTGCGGCAAAGGCGGACAGATGACGCCAAACACCACAGGAGGCGCCTACATGCGTGTGAGTGACGTCGTTGTGGGGGGGATGTAAGTGACGACTCACACCGAGCGAGAGGCTACGCTCCTTGAGGTGTGCACGCGGGCATTGGCGCTCGTAGACACGTCCATCTACCAAGGAGAGGCGTTCGCCACTCACTCGAACTCTGTCAGCGCAGAGCTCGAGAAGGGTAAGATCAAATCAAGCCAAAGCGGCTTTGAGAGTGGCATCGGGATTCGAATCTTCAAGGATGGCAGCATGGGGTACGCGCACGCATCTCTCGAACGGGTCGAGTTCGCTGTCGACCAGGCGATCGCAGCGGCACGCGCCGGAAGTCCTGATAGAGATTTCAAATCGCTTCCGCCCGCCGAGCGCTATCCCGTCGTCTCCGGTACCTGGGATAACACGATCGCGTCACTCGACGTCTCAACGGTCGCGCAGCTTGCGATTGACGTCGCCGACGCATCGCGTATTGACGAGCGCATTGATATCATCAATTCAGGCGCGTTAGTCGGGTGGTGGAGCGGCGCGATCGCAAACACGTTCGGCGTTTCGGGAACGGACAGTGGAACGCAGGCAGCGCTCGACATCGACGTGATTGCGCACAAGGGGGAGGCCAGCGGAAACGGCTTCGAGTACGCTGCTTCGCGGCGTTTCGATTTCGATGTTGATTCGGTCGGAATTGCAGCGGGAGAGATGGCGCTGCGTAGTGTGAACCCACAGCCGATTGCATCAGGCAAGATGCCTGTCGTGCTTGATCCCCTTGCTGTTGGATCCATCATTGCAGCTGCGGTCACCGTGAGCGCTGAAGACGCGCAACGGGATCGGTCGTTTCTAACAGGGAAAATAGGCGAGCACATCGCCGTAAGCGAGTTCACGATCGTGGATGACGGACTCCTTAGCGGCGGCTTAGAGACAAGCCCCTTTGACGCTGAAGGAGTCCCCTCACAGCGAACCCCTCTCGTCGAAAGAGGTGTCTTGCGATCGTACCTCTACGACAGCTACACGGCAAACAAAGAGGGGACAACGAGCACGGGCAACGCCTCTCGCGGGGACTTTCGGCAGCCGCCTTCGATATCGCCCACAAACCTCGTAATCGCAAGCGGAGCTGAGGCGAACGTAATCGAGGACGTGCGACACGGCATTTATATTAGGGCCACCGGCGATCGGCCTAACACGAGCACCGGAGAGTTTTCCGGAATGGTCTACGCCGGCTACGCCATCGAAGACGGCGAACTCGAACACGCACTACAGCAAACCAACATCGGAATCGACGTTCTCGACTTGCTTCAGCAGATCGATGGCATAAGTAGCGAGGTCAAGACGTACTTCAGCTTGACGACGCCAACCGTGCGAATAAGAGATGTCAGCGTCGCAAGCAGCGGCTGAGGGGCAACGCAAGCAGTAAATAGAGGAAGAAATACATCCTGCTTACTCGGGAGAGAGGCGAGAAATGGTGGCTTTTTTGCGAGACTTGGAAAAAACAGCGCGTCAGAACGACAGCTGGCTCTGCGTGGGACTCGACCCTGATGGCACGGTGGATGATGTTTTCGATTTCAACCAGCGTATCATCAGCGCTACGCTCGATTTAGTCTGCTGTTTCAAGGTTAATACGGCGTTCTACGAAGCGCGCGGCCCTTCGGGGTTGGACGCGCTGATCAAGACGGTGGAATATATCAAAGAGTTCGTGCGCGTGCCGGTCATCGTAGATGCGAAGAGGGCCGACGTGGCACACTCATCGAAAGCGCATGCAAAGTACGTGTATGAGATCGTCGGTGGTGACGCCGTGACGGTTAGTCCCTATATGGGACTCGACGCGATAGAGCCCTTCATCGAGCGGCGAAACAAGGGCGTTTTTATCCTCTGCAAAACGTCAAACGCCGGGGCAGCAGAGATACAAAATCTATCGTGCGCCGAACCGCTCTTCCAGGTCGTGGCGAGAAAAGCTTTAGAGTGGAACTTACACGGCAATCTCGGCATTGTCGCGGGCGCTACCCAAGGCAGCGAACTGAAAACGGTGCGCGGCATCGTTGGCGAAGGTATTCCGCTCCTAATTCCAGGGGTAGGATCACAGGGCGGCAATCTTCAAGCGGCAGTCACGTCGGGGATGAACTCGCAAGGGCGCATGGGCATCATCGCTGTCTCGAGAGACGTCATTTTCGCGCCATCGCCCCACAAGATGGCAACTGCATTCCGCAATGAGATCAACGCGTTTCGGGGGGATATCGAGACCCCTACCGCCTAACTGACGCTGCGGACACTCACTTGAGCCAGGAGCGTGCTGACGTTTTCTGGCGTTATGGAGACATCCTGGATGAGGGTTGCTGCCGTCCCGGTTGCTGCCGCCCGCTTTGCCGCCTCCTTGTAGCTCTCTCCTAAGACCAACGCCTGTACAAACCCAGCAACTGCTGAGTCTCCCGCACCGATGGTGTTCGTGACCGTCACTCGGGGCGGACGCGCTATCCAGCGTTCATCTTCAGTTACGAGAAGCACGCCTCTGGCGCCCATGGAGACAAGCACCACGTCAATACCTCGCTCGTGCACTTGAACAGCAGCATCAACGATTGAACCGATGCTGTTGAGCTGCGTAGCCATCAGTCGTTCAAGCTCGTGCACGTTGGGTTTGATGATGTGAGGTTTTGCCCTCAACCCGGCCTTGAGGGGCTCGTCATCAGAATCGAGGACAACGGTAGCTCCTTTGGCTTTTGCGATTTCTACGATTTTCTGATAAATGATCGGGTTGACCCCCAAAGGAACACTTCCACTGATGATCACATAGTTGGCATCCTTGAGACGTTTTATCGTGTCGATCATCTCCATGAGCTCGAAGGACTGAATAAAGGGGCCGCGCAAGTTGAACGAGATCTGCCGATTTTTTGCTGTCTCGTGAATGTAAACGTTAATTCGGGTCTCAGCAGAGATCCTCACAAACTCGCAGTTGACGCCGAGGTTAAAAAGGCATCCTTCGAGCTCCCGGCCAGTGTACCCGCCAGCAAACCCGATCGCTTTGTTCTCCACGCCAAGCCGGGTGAGCGCTTTCGAGACGTCGATGCCTTTGCCGCCTGCATATCGCTCATCGCCGTCCACTCGGTTAGGGTTGTGATACTCGATGGACTCAACGGAGAGGATGCGGTCAAGGGCAGGATTTAGCGTAATGGTGTATATCATAGCTCCTCTGTCCGCGTTCACCAGAATCGCGCAGGCGATGTCGCGGTATCCGCGGGAACGAACGACCGCAGATTCACGGCATGGTGTACTCTTTCACTTTAAACTCTTTTCTTCCCGTGTAGATCTCCAGTGCCTCCTCCACGCCTGCGCCGTTTACGACGATCGCTGAAATCGCATTGCACATTTGAATGGCTTCCTTGAGCCGCTTTTGGTGGATGTTCCGGCCCGTCGCATTGCCGCTTGCGCCGCTTATGAATATCTGCTCCCACAGGCGCTCGAGGAAAAGTTTGACGTCCACGCTTGAACCCCCTGCGCACAATACTTTGCATCGGCCCGCAGCCTGAACGGCCTCTTTGAAAGCTTCTTTGGAATCGACGCCGTCTTTCTTTGGGTAGTTTACTTTCACAAAATCCGCGCCGAGAGTGGCACCCAACCCGGCAGCGCCGGCGATGAGATGCGGGTCGTGCTCATCTTTCACTGCCTCGCCGCGGGGATAGACCCAAATGATCGCGATCATGCCACGCTTGTGGGCGCTGTGAATGATCTGGGCGGCCTCGTGCAGCATGTACGCTTCGTATTCGCTTCCCGCGTAGATCGTATATCCGACGGCGGGAATGCTCAACGCCGAACTCTTCCGAAACTCATCGACATGTTCCATGGAGTAGAATAGACCACTGAGCGGTTCTGCTTGCGCGGTCTTTACGAGGTTCGTCTTGGAATTAAGCTTTATAAGATAGTTGACGTGCGGATAGTCCTCGCCGTAGCGAGCGATCAGACCCATCTGCGTCGCGAAACACCCGATTTCGGCGCCACTGGCGATTCGAAACAAGTGCTCAGGGTCGTTGTCGTCAGGGGAGATGCCGGGGCCATAGAAATCGTCATTCAGGTGCTCAATCTTCTGATCTCCCGCGAAGAGCATAAGACGGCCGCTTCCCTTGGTGATGGTGAATAGATTTCTTGTGTATTCCATTCGCAGCTCCTGGGGAACGTCTAATGGAGTCCTAATTGTGCTCGTCGAGAAATCCATTTGGTACCTCCAATCTGCGGGGTTTCTTCCCGTTTTCACTAACTCGACCGCCTACTTTATTGCTTTGTCGCCAGTTTAACGCGGGTGCCGCACGTTTGACCGTTACCTGCTCAGCGCGAAAGCTCCTTACGTCTATTGAGTCTATGTAGATCACTTATAAAGGCAGGAAGCCGTAGGCATGAGATGTGATAGATCAGCGCAAAGAACCCATAGAAGTGTGCCCCGGCGTCTTCCTGATACCGGCGCAGCGGCCATCGTGTCACGTTTACCTCATCGTTGGGGCCGACAAGATCGTCATGATCGATTCGGGAATTGATGCGAGCTTTAGTGATTTGAAGGATGCGTTAAGCGACATTGGATTCACGCCTGCAGATGTCGATTTGGTCGTTAACACGCATGAACACTTTGACCACATTGGCGGCAATAAGTACTTCTACCGCACGGCCATTATCGCGGCTGGACGGCTCGCTGCCGCAAAAATAACCGAAAAAGACGCATATGTCACCATGTACTCGTCATTTTCGGCCGATTATCGGTATACGAAACCGCATTTGTGGTTTGAGAACGGAGCGTTTATCGACCTAGAAAACGCGAAACTCGAAGTGATCGATACTCCCGGCCACACATCAGGCTGTATATGTGTCTATGAGGAGTATAACAAACTGCTATTCTCAGGAGATACCGTTTTTGCACACGGGACTCTGTCGGCGATAGCACCTTCGGGAAGTGCTGGTGACTACGTGCATTCCATGGACGTGCTTAACACGAAAAAGATAGAGCGACTCTTTCCCGGCCACGGATCGCTTTCGCAAACGCCCTCTGAAGACATAGAACGCGCGTCGAAAAACGCCAGAACAAGACTGCACGAAGTGAAAACTGGCGATACGTGGTCTGAATCCACGCCTTTAGACGAACCGGGCCAGTGAAAAAGCCATTTGGTCCTATCTGAGCTTCGCAAGTGAGACGCACTTGAATCAATATGCGCAGGACGTTAACGGCTGTCGAAGAGGCTTGCTATTTCAAGTAGCGCCGCGCGCCTTCTTCCATATAGCAGACGCGATTACCGATGTTTACCGCGTGATCCGCGATGCGCTCAAGGTACCGAATGATGAATAGCAGGCTAGCCACATCAGCAACGGTCTCCGTGGAGCATTTGCCCTGAGCGAGCGCGTTCACCATATTTTGAACAACGTCCTTGTACAAGTAATCAATTCTGTCATCACGCGCCTCAAAGCTTCGGGCCAGTTGAACGTTGCCTTGCGCGTACGTTTCGATGCTATCGGCGACCATCGACTTCACGTCAGCGACGAGCTCGTTGAACTTCGATGCAGAAACGGGTATGCGGATGGGCTTCCCCATGGTGACGACCTCTTCAGCGATGTCTGCGGTGAAGTCGCCAATGCGCTCCAGATCGGTGATCATTTTCAAAGAAGTAGCAATTATTCTAAGGTCTTTTGCCATAGGCTGTTCGAGTGCGAGGAGCGACATGCATTGCGCTTCAATCTTCCGATCGAACTTGTTTATCGCATCGTCGTTGACGATCACCCGCTGAGCGAGAGCAGCATCACTCGTCTCGAGGGCCGTAAGCACATCCTCGACTGATCGCAGGGTAATAGCGCCCATTTCTGTGACGTCTTGCCGCAATTCTTTCAGCTTTCTAATGTAGCGAGTCCTAGCCATGGCTTGTGTCTCTTACCCGAACTTCCCGGTTACGTAGTCTTCTGTCTTCTTTTCTCGCGGTCGTTCAAATAAGTCTATCGTCGAAGCGTACTCAACGAGTTCGCCGAGAAAGAAAAACGCGGTGTGTGATGAGACGCGAGCTGCCTGCTGCATATTATGCGTGACGATGATGATGGTATACTCTTTTTTCAGCTCGTATATAAGATCTTCAATCTTCGAGGTCGCGATCGGATCCAGCGCTGACGCGGGCTCATCCATGAGCAGTACGTCAGGTTCCACCGCGAGGAGCCGCGCGATGCAGAGCCGCTGCTGCTGGCCGCCCGACAGCCTAAGCGCGGACTCATTGAGCCGATCCTTAACTTCATCCCAAATCGCAGCGCCTTTGAGACTCCTTTCAACAATCTCGTTTAGGGCCTTTTTATCTCGAATCCCGTGGACCCGCGGCCCGTAGGCTACGTTGTCGAAGATCGACTTCGGGAACGGATTGGGCTTTTGAAACACCATTCCAATCTCTTTACGAAGTGCCACAACGTCCGTATCCGAGTTGAGGATATTACGTCCTTTGTAAATTACTTCGCCAGTAAACTTGACGTTATCTACAAGATCATTCATTCGGTCAAGTGTTTTGATAAAAGTCGATTTTCCACACCCTGATGGACCGATTAGGGCAGTGACTGCATTCTTTGGAATGTCGATGTTGACGTTCTTGAGGGCTTGGAAGTTCCCAAACCAGAGGTTCAGGTTCTTTACACTTATTTCAATCTCGCCACTCATGTCGTCATAGTCCCTGTAGTTTCTTGGTATAGCTGTTCATTAGCCAGTCAGTAATAAATGTGATCGCCAGGATCGCAATAATCAGCACGGCGGCTGTACCATAAGCCGCTGACGTATCGTTATACTCAGTAAGGATGTTATAAATATACAACGTCATCGGGCACGCAGGATCGCGTAGGCTCTGGATCACGCCTAGGGCACCGCCTGCAGTAAGCAAGATGGCCGCAGTCTCGCCGATAGCACGCCCCATGCCGAGAATGAGTCCAGTGATGATCCCGGGGAGCGCTGTCGGCAAGACTACGGTAGTAATTGACTGCCATTTCGTCGCCCCTAAGCCTAAGCTGCCTTCCCGCAGCTCTCCCGGGACGGCTTTCAACGCCTCTTCAGAAATTCTTAGCGATATTGGGAGCACCATGAACGCGAGTGTCAGCCCCGCTGACAGTACGGACCATCCTCCAGTGTAAGGCAGCAAGTAGATGACAAAAAAGAGGAATCCAAAGAGGCCGATAATGATAGACGGTATGCCTGCCAGTACTTCTGCCGCCTGGCGAATTACTTTTCGCAGAAGGTTCTCTCGTGTGTATTCGTTCAAATAGATCGCCCCCCCAACACTCAGCGGCGCAGCTACCAGCAGGGCTACGCCCGTGACCGCGACCGTCGCCACTATCGTCGAATAGATTCCTGCCCCTGTCTGTCCCCTCACACCAGGATTTGTCGTCAAGAAATGCCAGCTGATGAGCGGAAGTCCTTTTGCGAGTATGTAGGCCAATATGACGATGAGGATGACGATGGTCGAAATACCCGCCCCCCAGAGCAATGCCATGGGCACAATCTCGCGGCGCTTGGCGGGCATTAAAAGGTCACTCGCCTCCTGCTCGCAAGGTTCGCGAGCCCTGTAAGAATCAGAATGAACACAAAGAGCACTACGCCCATGGCAAAGAGTGCCTGCTGGTGTGCTCCTGTCGCATAACCCATCTCAAGCGCGATCGTCGCGGTAAGCGTGCTAACCGGAGCGAATATTGAACCAGGAATGGTTACAGAGTTTCCAGCCACCAGCAATACCGCCATCGTCTCGCCGATAGCGCGCCCCATGCCGAGTATGACGCTCGCCATGATGCCCGAGCTCGCTGCCGGGATCAAGACGCTCCTAATTGTTTGCCAGCGCGTAGCCCCCATCGCCAAGCTCCCTTCTTTGTATTCACGAGGAACGGCGCGTACAGCATCAGTAGATACGCTGATGATGGTAGGGAGTATCATAACGGAGAGGATGATCCAACAGGCAAGAATGCTCGTCCCAAATCCACCAAATTGCCCCCGTATCCACGGCACAATGACAAGAAGGGCAAAAAACCCGTAAACGACTGACGGGACACCGGCCAAGGCACTTACAGAGGGGACCAGCAAGCGCCGAACTGCAGGGGGTGCAATTTCAGCTAGGAACACAGCGCACGCGATCCCTAGCGGCGCTCCGATTGCTACGGCGCCCAGAGTGACGATCAGCGATCCCAGAATAATGGGAAATATTCCCCACGTGCCAGCAGCGAAGCTGTCGGCCGGCAGCCAAACGCTCGTTGTCAAAAAGCCTAAACCCGCTTCAGCCAAGAAAGGCACTCCTTGGCTAAAGACAAAAACGATAATCAAAAAAATAGCAAAAATTGAGGAGACTGCGCACACCAGCAAAATCAACTGGATGAAACGCTCTCCTGCGTCCCGCGTTCCTGATCTCCGAAGCGTGCGCACGGCTCTGTTGAACGTGACAACCATCACTCCTTTGCTAAGAAAGGGGGGAGGGGATATTTAGTCGTTAGGTTGTCGTTGCTGTCGTTGTTGTCGTTGCTGTCGTTGTTGTCGTTGTTGTCGTCGGCGGGACGTAACCTGGCACGTCGTTGAGCGATACCTCGCCTTGGGCCTTTAATATCGCTTGTCCTGCGCTACTAAGCGTGTAGTTTAGGAAGCTCGCCGCAAGTCCCGTCGGAGGTCCGTTCGTTACATAGAGGAGATATCGCTCAATAACGTAGGTTCCATCTGCTAGGTTGGCATAAGTCGGAGCTACGTTGTTGATGTTAATTGCCTTGACCGACGTGTCGAGTGCATTCGTAGCAATGTAACCGATTGAGTTCGGGTCTCCGGCGACATACGATTTCACCGCTCCCGTGGAGGACTGTGTGATCCCTCCTGTGCTGAAGTTACCGCCTTTCAGTACAATTTTTTGTATCCCGTCTCGGGTGCCGGATCCCTGTTCCCTGTTGACGACATTGATCTTCACGTTGCTTCCGCCGACTTGGTTCCAGTTGGTGATGTTACCAGTATAGATGTTCATGACCTGGGTCAGGGTAAGATTCGTCACAGCAGTGTTTTGCGGATTAACGATGATGGCGATACCGTCAACGCAAATTGGATAAGGCCGGAGATTCGGATACTGCGCCATCTCACTGGCCGTAAGATTGGCTGAAGCCGTACCGATCTGCGCAGTGCCTGTACCGACGGCCGTTATGCCCGCCGCCGTCCCGCCACCTGCAACGTTTACAGTTACGCCTGAGTTGTTTGCCATGTAGGCCTGCGCTAGTGCTTGCGCGTCTGGCTGCACTGATGTCGAACCTGCAAGTTGCAGTGTACTGCCGCTCGTGCTGGACGTACATCCTGCTCCGAACACCGCCACTGCGACGAGCAATGAAATTAGAGCAATTGGAAAAATCTTTTTCATGGGTTCACCACCTCCCCCTGGAGCGAATATAGATCATATGGGTATCCTATATAGACT
This sequence comes from Methanomicrobia archaeon, assembly GCA_015661395.1. Classification (GTDB taxonomy): domain Archaea; phylum Halobacteriota; class Bog-38; order Methanoflorentales; family Methanoflorentaceae; genus Methanoflorens. The sequence continues at coordinate 28,494 of JACWML010000019.1, forward strand.
ATATAGATCACGTAGCAGCGGCATAAAAAGTCAACAGACGAGAAGCTTACCGGTTCGATTTTGCGACTGCGAGATTGATGGCAACCTCCGCTATGTTCATCCCGTAGTCTGCAACCCGGTCAATACTGTTGACGATACAGTATATTGGCAGCGCTACGTGAGCGTTTAGGTCGAGCGTCATCTCTTCAAGACGTTTAAGGATCGGCACCTGTCTGCTCTTTGCGCTGATAGCCTCCTCGGCAAGCTTCGGATCAAGTTTTGATAGTGCATCCATCGCGAGCTGTATGATGCTATTTGACAGGATACTCGCCTCGTTTATGCTGTTGCGCACCTCTTCAGGGACCGGTCCTCCTGCCAACGTCAGCACGCAGCGCGCAATCTTAGTCCCGTGATCGGCGATTCGCTCGAGCGAGACAGCGGTGAGATAGTACTCAAGACTCTCGTTTGCGGCAATGTCTGAAGCCTCCGCAAACGGGGTCTTGACCATGGCTTGCAGACGTTTGAGCGTGAGCAAATAGTGGCGGTCCACGTCGCGGTCTCTCACGATAACGTCATTGGCGAGGTCGATGTCATCTTTCAGCAGTGACTTTATGGCGTCGGCGAGCATCGACTCGACGATGAGGTGCATTCTCCTGATAGATTTTTTGACTTGCAGCTCCTTGGGACTTAGAAAATCCTGTATCACGACCGATTTCGCGGTCTCTTCGACGACTTCCATGCCAATGAGGCGGTAGGACATGTCACGTATCGTCTCTCGCTGGTCGGATCGAATCTTCTGAGCACGAAGCTCGAACGTGTCATAGCCCGCGATGTAGATAGCAATCATGTGGCGTGCCAAAGCATCGTCAAAAAGGGCGTCAATGTTGAAAATCCCACGTTCCTGTGGCTTAACGTGTTCGTTAGGCGTGACCCGCAGTGAGCCGTCCGGCAGCGTGGACAGTGCCACCCGTGACTTCTCCTTCAAACCGAGTTGTGTGGCCCAAACCTTGGGCAGCGAAACGGTGTAGCTCGATTTGCCAGTAAGTTGAACCTTTCGAATCTCCATAAAAATCTTGGAATTATATAGAAAAGTCAGGCATATATACTTATTGCTCGAAGAATAGAGCATGCCGGGGGCGGGACTTGAACCCGCGCTCTTCAGATGTCTCAGGTGTCGTATCGGAATACCCTATGAGTCTGACACCTTAGCCGTCTAGATCGCTGCCATACATGCAACAACTTACTAGGCCACCCCGGCCTGCGAGATGCCGTAGCGCGCCCGCGAACGCTACAGATACTCCCGCTATTAAGAGCGCTCTATAAAAGGCTTTTGTCACGAGCCGCCGCCACATTTATATAAAAATAATATAAATAGGTTCCTATAATTAAAATAAGGCCTTCCTGAAGGGAACTTGCCGAAATAATTTAAAAACGTATTTATATCGTCAATATAATTTATAGGATAAAAATAGTAAGGGGAATATAATGAGGGACGAATCTATGCCGGTATTCGACCAAGATGAGGAGGTAATGGCTAACCTCCTGGGCAATATCGGCCTCAAGAGGAATTTGGCGAAGGCACTCGTGTACCTTGCAAACGTCAACGAATCGGTGTCCCGCAATATTGAACTGGGTGCTGGCTTGCGACAACCTGAAGTCAGTATAGCGATGCGCGAGCTGAGGGAACGTGGTTGGATCGAAGAGTGGGAACAAAAAAAGGAGGGCAAAGGCCGCCCGCTCAAATGCTACCGTCTCTCTGTCGAGCTCTGCGACATCATTGACCATCTCGACGATTCACGAAAACGCGACGCACAACAAGACGAAGAAACGATCGCCACGCTCCGGAGCCTGTCTCGGACCGTGGGAATAACCAAATAGTTCGATACTGCGACAAGTCACGGCGTTAAGATCTCAACGGTGGCACTCTTTTCGCGAATGCGCGCGACGTGAACCTCAGAGACATTTGTAAAAATGCCGTGTTCCACCACCCCGGCAACAGCGGACAGCTCAATTCCCAACTTTTTTGGATCTCTGATGATTCCAAAGTGCGCGTCGAGGATGAGGTTCCCCTGATCGGTAACATACGCTCGATTTTCCTCAAATCGCCTAAGTTTTGCCGAAGCTCCCATGCGGCGTACTTCGCTACGAACGAGTGGACACGCGAAGGGCAGCACCTCGAGTGGTACCGGCAGATTTAGACGCGGCGCAAGCTTTGAGGCATCGACCGCGACGCAGAATCGCCGTGCTGCGCGCGCAACGATTTTCTCGCGCGTGTGCGCCCCCCCACCTCCTTTAATGAGGCGAAGGCGGGAATCGACTTGATCAGCGCCGTCCAACGCGATGTCGATCCTCTCGTGTTCGTACAGGGACGCCAGCGGCACCCGATGCTCGATCGCGAGCAGCATCGACTGGTATGACGTGGGAACGCCCGAAATCGACAGCCCTTCATCCACGATCCGCCTCCCAAGATGAACGATCGCGTACGCGACGGTCGTGCCCGTACCAAGCCCCACAATCATTCCGTCATCGACCAAGTCTGCGATAGATTTTCCAGCTGCTTCCTTCTCTACGTGCGACTGCTCCACAAAGGAGCACATGAATCGCTTGGGTTTAGCCGTTTCGATTTCATCGCGCATGTTGAGCGACGAAGCTATTTAGTTAAGGAGTACCATTTTACGTTAAGACTACACCAGAATACGCCACCACCGATCATGACGGAGGAAAGACATGGGGATACTAGATCGTCTCACGACGATGATTAAGGCAAAAATCAGTTCGTTTCTTGATCGACACGAAGATCCACGCGAAACGCTTGATTACTCCTACGAAAAGCAGCTCGAGCTGCTCACCAATGTGAAGCGCGGGATCGCCGACGTCGTTACCGCTAAGAAGCGACTTGAACTTCAGAAAGCCAAACTTGAATCAAACATCGAAGATCTTAACAATCAGGCTCGAGCGGAAAAAAGATTCCATGACGCAGATCGAGTCACTCACCGCACAGATTGCCGATCTTGAAAATGAGCAGGCAAAGCTCGTAAACACGGAGACGCGGCTCTCTGCTAAAGTCGAAGCGTTTAGAACAAAGAAGGAGACCATCAAGGCGCAGTACTCCGCGGCCGAAGCGCAGGTCAAGATCACGGAATCCGTTACGGGAATCTCCGAGGAAATGGCCGACGTAGGGATGTCAGTTCAGCGTGCTCAGGATAAGACGGAGACGATGAAAGCGCGATCACAGGCACTCGATGAGCTTATTGACGCCGGTACGCTCCAGGATATGACGAGCGACCAGACAAAGGTCGAGGAAGAACTGAGCAAGATCAAGTCAAGTGATGAGGTCGATCAAGAGCTCAAGATCTTAAAGCAACAGGTTCCCGCCAAGAAGAAGGCGACAAAGGAAGAATCACAGGAGGCACAGCAATGATCGTGCGCATCCTCGGTGACAACCAGTACGTGCTCGACAGCAAATATCTCGATAAGCTGAATGAGCTCGACACCTGCATGGTCGATCACCTCGGCCACGAGCAAGTCGACGACTTCAACAGCTGCTTGCACGAGATGATACAGATCATCCGCAAGAAGGGCAAGCCTCTCGATCCAGCTGAAATACGTGCCTCAGATCTGATCGTTCCCGCACCTGACATGACGCCGGACGAAGCGCGAAAGCTATTCACAAAAGAAGGGATCACTCCAGAGTGACCCCGACTAAAGCGGCACGTCCCACAGCGGGTACCAGCGTTCCAGCTCTTGCTCTATCGGGAGTTCCGATTGCATGACAGACCGAAGCCGGAACTCATACGCGTAGTCGCGCTTATGCTGCTTCGCGTCAGTAGGCACAAATGGATAAAAATCGCCGCGCTTGTAGTTATAGATCCAAAAAATGCTCTTTTCATTTCTAAATGGGAATACCGCGCACAGGATCTGCTCACCGTACCCGCCGTCGATAAGCGTCGAGCTCACCGCGTGGAGGTCTGAGACGACGTTCTCAAATTGTGTGTCGGATACGATAACCCAGGCGTAGCCAAACTCGTCCTGCTTGATCTCAAAAGTGGTCTCGCTGATTTTCAGCAGCTCCTCGATCTCCTTCTCACACTTCGAAAAACCGCCCGATTCAACGGGCTTGAAACAGATGCCGGCCTTGCCCGTTGGTTGTAAGCTGAACTGAGTACTAAGCGTGATGTAGGCAGTTGCCATTGAAAAAAGACTTTCGACCTTAGGAGCTATGCCTTTCGTCCTTCCGAGTAGTGCGTCCAGAAACCCCATAGCATTTCAACCGTTAGCGTGAGACGTGAAAGGGATAGTCGTGCCGCGTGAGCCGATCTGGCGCCGCGCGCATGACTGTTGACGTTTCATCGGCCGTTCCTCCAGTGCGCTAGTCATTGAGTATAGTGGAGCCTTCGGGGGTAAAACGGATGCTGCTTAAATCGGCAATAATCTGCCCTGGCGTCGTTAAGCGCTCATCGTACGTCACGGTGACGGTGAAAAAATCAGCGATCACCTCGACGTTGATGATGCCTTTTCGCCGCGTAAGGAACTTGTCGAGCTCGGCCGCATCCGAGGCTTCCCGCAGCTCATGCAAGCGAATTTTTACCCTCTTTAGGTGTTTCTCATCAGCATTCATCAATCCGGTTCGTATGTTGCTCCATCAGTAGATAAAAATGCCCCATCCTTTGTGCGTGAAGTGACGGCCCCAGACGCGCGGCTACATCCCAGATCCCTGCACTCATAATGCGAGAGCTGCCATTAAGCTGCTCGTACAGTCCTCCGTGGGTCGAGCAGCCGCACTGGTGGTTCCTTCTAGGATCTATGCTACCACATGAAACAGATAGCCCCACCTTTAAGGACACAGCGAATGACCAGAAGTTGAATCGCACAGTGTGCCTTTGGATCAAACGATGTACGCGAGGAGCGCCAGACCTTTTATCGTAACGCTCCCAGACGAGGACCGCGACACACCGTTACCCATGCCCTGACAGGCACCTCTTCTTGTCCGCTCTTTTGAACGACCTTTTTGGGACTTCACTAGAGCATTTGTCACAAACGGTCGCCTGGATAAACAGACGGAGAATGCGACCGACACAAAGGGAAAGCGAGCCAAACTAATGGACGAGAGATCTTCGCGGACTGTTTCGCAAGACTGAACTCCATACCGCAAGCAGCACGAGTGCGGTGCGCATGAGTAATGGAAGCAATTGGATAGCAATAGTGATCGCTGCAAGCGAGATTGCGATAATGGAGAATACTGCAAGAAGATCTGACATTATTCCAACGCCAACGACGTAGCAGACCAACCTTTAGACACGTAGCTACACTCCTCAGCTTTTATGCGGCAGTCGAAGCGCGTCCAGATTGCTGCTGCTGCCAAGATTAAAAAAAGTATGACAAACAGCAGATCATCACAGGCGTCCTTGAACTTTTCCATTTTATTATCTCTTGGATAAGTGCTGGATCGGTAGCCATTTCTTTGTCACCTTTTTTGTTCTTCAAGTCAGAATATATTGAGAATGCTTGTGAGGCTTGGCGATGTCTCAGGGTTCGAGTGACATCCCTTTCCGCCTAGATATTTCCAGAGCGGTTCCCGTGCTTTACCTTATTAGCGAGAAAGAATAGAGTCTCCTTTCACGGCGGCATTGGAAGATATCCTGGCAAGTCCTAAACGTGTCCTTGCCCGTGTGATTGTTGCCTGGCGACCTCTTTCCCGCTCTGAGTCTTAGCTCGAGGAAACAGCTCGTATCGAACACTGAAGACTGGCCGGACGGGTGTAGGCACAAGTATGGAGACTGTGTATTCTCCGTAGAGTGACTATTTTTGACATGACGCAAACTTAGATGTGGTCGTGTTAAAGAAACAGCTCGGAAAAGGTCTGGAGAACGGAAGCACGTTCACACCGCTGTGCTCTGCCGTTCTCCCTTGCAATCAGGACCGAACGTGCGTTTTTGACGCGACATCAACCTCCTTTCGTCTCCCTGTGGTGAGCGCTGTTGGCATATTGACTTCTCCGTCTTTGTGCCGCTGACCATTTTTCACCTCAAACCGCGCTCACCACTGACAAACCGTTTTTCGACGGCGCCTTTCTACTCACCGGTCTGTGTGACAATGCACTGTAACAACTCAGGAGAGGAAATGTGACCTAGGAGACCATAGAGGAAACGTATATCGGCGGTCTGATGCAAGCGTCGCTCAAGGAGATGATGCGCGATACACACAGACCAGTTAGAAAAAGTGGTGAACTGCTATTACTACCTGTACGGGGAATGCACGAAAAGGGCGTCTGAGGGTGAAGGATGAGGCGTGTGTCTATTGTCTTGAACGCGCCCTCGATGATATTAGCTTCGCCCTCTCCTACAACGAGCCTTAGTGGGTTCCTTCCAACCACCTTTTTTTATGTTGATTAATTCTTTGCAACGAATCGTGACGATTATGGAGACCGATAGACCGCGCTGTTCAGTCTGTGGCGATTATGTCCTTACCACTTGGTGGGTGCTCAGTCATCACGAGCTGTACTGCGTCCAGTGCGCACGAGTGAGTATACTCGTCAAAAGCAGCTCGAACTCATGACTGTTTTGGTGCCCGCACCAACGGTCGGGTTTCAGGAGCCGCATTTTTCGCGGTAGAAAAAGATGCTAAGAAGAACGGCCCAAGCGAATTGACTGGGCGAAGAAGGCGTTAACCATCCGATGCGCTTCTAGCCCCCCTCATGACAAAAAATGAGTGCGTGCGCAAAAAAGCGTAGTGCGCTGCCGCTCAATAGTAATAGCGGTCTCGTTGTTTTCGTCTCTTGTGCGTGACGATATAGTCCTTGTCAAAGCCGTCATCAGCGAGCTCTTGAGCCCCCACGCTTTCGGCAGCGACCTCCTGCTGAGAATCCTCAACAACATACTTCTCAAGGATGAAGTCCCACTTGTACGATTCGTTCGGCAGAATAAACCACTTGAGGGGTTTCTCCAGTTTCTCTTTCGCTTGCATCTTTCTCTCCCACCTCCATAGTCAATAGAGGCGAGAGATCTACGTCAACGCATCCCTCATACTCTATATAGACCTCCGGAGCAGCATCTTGCGCGCCAAAGCTTGTCCGCACAGCGCATCACGCCCGAATCCCGGTGTGTGATGTCTTCGTTCAGCTAGCAGTACCGCTAGCTTCTACTGGGCCAAGGCTATCTGCCCACAATCATGAGCAAAACCATTGCCGGAAACGCCACGATATAAGCCGCAATCCGCACATAGCCCTCAGTAAACCTTATTCTCGCGCTAGGTCTCGGCAGACTGCCCACACATTCGCCAAATTCGAAAGTCGCTTCGAACTCACTGTGTAAACATTCATGTGATTCAAGGCTTTGACCTCCGCAGGTGCGTTAAATTCGTTGGCGTTAAGCTTCTGAAAAACCCAGCTGGTTTGCTAATGTAATCGCTAGGATAAAATGGGATAAAGACCAGAGCAAAATAGGTGCTGTCAAGTCCATTTTGAATTTTAGTTCTTATCGGGTTCGGTTCACTTTTCATGTCCAATCACCTCGCTACATATAGTCAACGGAGGCACGGGAGGTAAGTCAAGGCACCCCTCTTACGCTTTATAGAGCTCCAGAGGGGGCGTCTTTTTGAAAAGCCAACGTATTCACTTCGTTATATGCGTTCGCGTAACGGCGATGAATTTATCCCAGGGTTCGGGTGGTTTCGGTTGGTTATGACTCGGGTGATAACTCCACTTTCAACGTATCAACTTACAGCCCGAAAACACGTCACTCCGTAGTGCTACAGAGTGTATAGGGGGGTAATTGACAAAGATCCAGTGTCTACAATGATTATACCTTTTTTATAGGGGTGAAAAAGTGAAACTTAGCACGATAGGACTTTCACTGGTGGGCTTTTTCGTGTTCTTACCGACCGCTATAATGCTGCTCATTATTGCGGGTGCAGATTTGATTATTCGGGGTTTAATAATCGCGGTGGCGACTGCGGTGAAGGCGATAAAATACCGGCGAATGCTACTAAAAACTCGAAAAACTCCAAGCTAGAGCTAGACATAATAGACATAATACCGCCGGACCGCCTCGCAAAATTCGCAAAACTCGCATAAATACCGGCGAGGTCTTCAGGTTGATCGACGTCTGCACCGACAGGCCCAGAGGCGGAAAATTATATCGGCGATTTGTTCGTCCATCGCGCTTTGCATGCTATATCTTCCATGTGTAAGGGCCGCTCCCGGATTCAATGCCTGTGCGTGCTCCAGATCGAAAAAAGAAATAACGAGCTCGGAGCTAAGGAGAGGCCCAAAGGAACACGCTGTGCTATCCTGGTAAGGGACGGAATCAAACGCGGTCGGATCAGAGGCTTACCAGAGCAAACGCCGCGCTGGCGTCAACTACTCTTTCTTCTTTTGCCGAAATAAGGGCTCTAGTGAAGACCCGTTCGAGTTGTCGCTCTCTAAACTCGCACTCCTTAGTGGCGCAGCCGTGACAGTTTAGCGGCTGCACTGGACCGCCCAACACCACACACTGTTCGCTCATTTTAAACCCCCTTCCCTCGCCCCCAAAGATGAGGAGCCTTCATTAAACCCTAATCTCGCATTAGGTAGCGGCTGACAACTGCCAGATTCGAAAGTCGCTTCGAACTCACTGTGTAAACATTCACGCAGTTGTGTCAAGGCCATGACCTCCGTAGTTAATAGAAGCTAAAGAACTACGTCAATACATCCTTCATACACTATATAGAGCTCCAGAGACACGTCTTTTTGAAAAAAGAATAGAAGGAAGCTTAGTTAGTCTTTTTTCGACAGCTCAGCTGATTCTTCTTCTGATTCGGCTGCTCTGGGCTGCTCTAACAAATACGTACCAAGTCTCTATACTTTCCTTACGACACGCTTAAGTGTTCACACGCAGAATGATGGGTAGTCACAACTCGGTTGTGGCTGTGCGTCCAAGGATGCGGGCCTGCCTCGGTCGGCAAAGAAGCTCTCGGTCCGTCATCTTTATTGGGCCAACAAACGGCTTGGATGCGCGATCCGGCCGTTTTTCACCCCCCCCCTTTCTGTTCTTTCAGTGTTTGTTGCGAAACTTCTCCTTGGCCCGCGGGCGTCCACAAGAAAGATGTGGTGCGACTAAGTAGTTAGGCGAAAACACGCGGTGCACAGCTTGATTGATATCTATCAATGCCTATGTTAACGCAACAGCAACGTAAGTTCAGCTCTGCCCAGAAGAATCGAAGCAAACAACCTGAGTCCTCGCGCGCGAAGCGGGTAACCCGCCCTAGCGAAGGTGTCTTCGAAGCGGCGCGCCACGAACTGTTATCTGGTCTCCCTTTTAGCTTCAGAACGGAAAATCGCCTGTATCCACGACTTGCCCGGTGCTCGTGAGCAGGATTTGGGCAGTTGCCCATACAAGCGAGTGCCTTACCGCAACACTTCGCGTCAAGTTAGCCAGGTGAATGAGTTTTCAACGACGTCAGAAGCCGCGGGTGTATACATTCTCGCAGTGCACCCCATCAGCGACGCTCACGTTTATCTGTCCGCTGTTGAACGATCACCTCAGCTTCCATATGAACGGGAGACAGAATTACAGTTCTGACAGTGGGGGCCATACGTTAATGCTGTGGGCCATTCACATTATGTTCAGACGCGTTCTTTTTCTATGCCTCTTGCGCACTCAACGTCTCGGCGCGTAGGGTGTCGTGCTTGCGAACGGGATGCTCATCGTCCCTTTCGTGGCGTTAGAGCGCCCGGATCTGCACTAGTCTGCACGCGAGCATCCAGACTTTCGGCGCAGCTGCTCCAAAAAAAACGGAGAGCTTTGACCTTACAAATAGGTATTTACCGTCCCACAGAAACCTACCACTGATGCGAGAGACAGAAGCCATCCTTTTTGACGCCTACGGCACCGTGCTCGACGTCGGCACATATCATCGCGACATAACTCAATATGTGGTGACGCAATCCAAAGCGCTGTTTGGCATCGTTACCTCAGTTGATGAGTTCAATGCGTACTGGAATGCGGAGTTTGAGCGCGCTTTTCGCGACGTGATTGCGTACTGTGGCGAGTTCAAAAACATGCGCGACCTTTACGGCATTAGCACAAAAAACGTCTTTCAGCGTTACGGGATCGATCTGCCTGACGCGCTAGTCGAAACGCTGAATGGCGTCTATAAAAGCATGCTCGACGACGCGGTTACCATTCTTCCCAGCGTCAAAGAGACGCTTGAAACACTCCACGCAAGCGGATATCACCTCGGAATGGTTTCAAATGGGGACACTCAGGAGCTTTCGACTCACCTCGACGGAGCCGCCGACCTATTCCAAACAGTCGTCACCTCAGAGGAGTTCGGGGTATACAAACCGCATCGGCGGATCTTCGACGAGACTCTCCAAAAGATGGGTGTAAAAAAGGAAACGGCCGCCTACGTCGGGGATACGATCACCTCTGACGTTTCCGGCGCAAAAAACGCAGGACTCACCGCGATATGGTATAATAAAAGGGAACGCAAGCCAAAGCCCGGAATACGCCCGGATTTTGAGATCCGTGATATGGCGGAAATTCTTGAAATCGTCGAACTTAGGGGTGGCAGCACTGGCTGCTGAAGCTTGCACGCCGTTAGGCAGTCTGTCCCGCGAGCTGCGCCTCCATCTGCCGCAGTCGCTCAATCCGCTTTTCGATAGGCGGGTGAGTCGACAAAAGGTTTAGCGCAGAGCCTCTCGATATTGCCGGTATAATAAAGAACTGGCTTATACCCTCAACTTTGCGGATATCCTCTGTTGGAACGCGTTCGATATAGCCACTGATTTTGAGCAGCGCACTAGCGAGGTTTGCCGGGTGTGCGGTGATGATAGCAGAGCCACGATCGGCCGCGTACTCGCGGTAGCGCGAGAGCGCCCGCGTGATGAGGAAACTAACAATCCATATCGCCGCGAGCGCGATGAAGAAAATAAAGATGTTGTTGTCCCTCCGGTTTCCACCTACACCCATGAAGAACCAGAAGCGCATGAGGAAACCCGCAATCGTCGTGACGAAGCTCGCGATAGTCATTACGAGCATATCTTTGTTCTTGACGTGTGACAACTCGTGCGCAAGCACAGCCTCCACTTCCGGCTCCTCCAGTCGTTGGAGGAGTGAACTCGTGACCGCCACCACCGCGTGGTTCTGATTGCGCCCGGTCGCAAAGGCGTTCGGAACGGCGCTGGTTGCTATAGCTACCTTCGGCTTTGGAAGGTCCGCCATGGCGCACAGGCGTTCGATCGCGCTGTGGAGCTCGGGGGCTTCGTCCTCACTGACGATGTGCGCTCCGCTCGCGGCGAGCACAACTCGATCAGAGAAATAGTACTGCGCCCCCAGAAACAGTGCCACAAAAACGACTATGACCGCGATGTTTTGCACGTAGAGCAAGATGATGCCGATAAACGCGACGTACACGAGCCCAAGCAAAATCATGGTCAGCACCATGCGGGCTGAAAGCCCGAGGTCACTGCCCCACTTACCTTTCATATGTTGTACTCACCTGATTGTCCATTTATATACGAAAATAATATGCACGCTTGAGCTCATAAAGATACCGCCGGCCGCTCTGGTCGCTTGCCCAGCGCTTTTGCGCGTCAACGGGCGTCGCGCCGTGCGCTGGGCAAGGGTATATAATGAGGCAGCCACGTTAGCTAGGAACGGAACACGATGCCTATCGGTAACGAAAACGACAAGTCGCTCGAAGCCATCGACTGGGATGAGTTCCATCCCACAAGCCCGTACGACGTTTATGTGCCTCGCACGCCACCGCGCAAGAAATGGTCTATCGTGTTGGGGTTATTGCTCTATCTCATAGGTCAATTCAGCGTGTCACTGTTCTTACCGCCGCTTCTTATTCGCGCGGGCGTAATTTCTTCCAGCGAAGTCCTCACCACAGCTTCAGGAATTATCACCGCGGCGACCTTTTGGTTGCTGATCGTCGCGGACATCGTTTCCGTTGCACTCATCGTAGCACTTGTTCTCAGTTTCTATAAAGAGAAGCTCTCTTCGCTCGGATTGAAGACGAAGAAATTGCCGAAAGCGCTTCTTTACGGAGTAGTGGGATTCGTTGTTGCGTTTATCGTTGCAGGTATCGCCAGCTATCCGATCGAACAACACTTCGGCGTCGACCCGACGCAGCAGGCATTGTCACAGTCAGCGACCGTATCAGGGCTGTTGCCCCTCGTTCTCTTGTCCGGGGTCATTATCGCCCCTATAGCGGAAGAAATCGTGTTTCGAGGGTACCTCTACAAAGCGTTTCGAGACCGGTTCAAGCCTTGGTATGCTATCGTAATGAGCGCTGCGCTCTTTTCGGCCATCCACTTAGAACCGCTCGCCGCCGTTCCACTATTCGTGATCGGCGTCGTACTCGCGTACGTGTACGAGAAGACCGACAATTTGATGGCCCCAATCGCCTTGCACATGCTCAATAACGCGGTTGCTTTCCTCTCGGTTGCTGTAATCTTCGTGCGCTAGGCGTCACCGAACGAGCTTCGCAATGAAATCACCCACACGAGCACCCACCGATTCTGCAACAGGTGCGCACTTCACGCGCATCAAGTACGCGACGGGTTTGAAGGAATATTCGGATAGCATTTCGTAATTAGCCATCCCCTTGGCGATAATAAGCGAAGCTCGAGGCAAAATGGCTCTTAACTCAGCCGGGATCTCATCGAGTTTTATGCCGATCGCGTTTGAACCCGTCGTGATAACCTCATCGGCCACCTTGTCCAGCCCAAACTCCCAGACGTCTTCGATTGTAGCATCCGTGAGGATGTATCCCCCGCGAACGACGAGGGTCACTCGTGCCCCGAGCTTGCGCATTTGCTCTATGAGCAATCCGTCGTAGACGATCTCTCCGACGTTATCGGCCACGTAAACGACATCATTGAGGAGTGGCTTCATCGCGTCAGTATCATCGATGTCCAGGCCGTGCCGGTAGATTGTGGCAACTTCCTTTTCAAAATCATCCGTTGCCACTTCAAAACCGAGCACACCAAAATCGAAGGTGTTTCCAATAATTGCCGCGATGACGGCGCTGCGAAAGGGATCACTGCTCGTTTGGATGAGTGATTGTACGGTGGGCAAGAGTTTTACTGCGGTCTCGTTGGCGAGTCGTTTCACATGTCGGTAGGGATCGTCATCGCCAAGTACTCGGTACACCGCTCTGTGCACCTCAGTCGAAAGAAGCGCTATAGGGCCTTCGAAGCCCATCCGACACATCGTTTTGACTGCCGCGTCTTCAGCTTTGAGCTGCGTCGTAAAGTCAGTGCTTGACAGCTTCGCCTCGTACAATACCCGCGATGTCAGGCACGGGATGCATTCGGGGAACACCTGCATACAAATCAACCTGGGAGCGCCACTGCGCAGAAGAGTAGAAGCGCTTATTGGCTATAAAAGCTCACGTGACAAAGCGTGAAAGTCGGCGAACTTGGTGAGCGGGCGCTCGTGAAGCAGTTGGCTGAGCTTATTGACTGCACGGCAGTGCTTTGTCCTGGAGCGGACGATTGTTCGGCGATCGCGTTCGATGATCATTATTTGGTCGTCACAACCGATATGTTGCACAAAAAAACGCACTTCCCGCGCGAGATGAGCGGGTATCAGATCGGCTGGATGGCCACCGCCGCAACCTTGAGCGATATAGCCGCGATGGGCGCAGACCCCCTTGGCGTGACGATGGCCGTGGGCATTCCGCGCGAGGCTGACGTCGCATTTGCGCTTGACGTCGTGCGTGGCTGCAACTCGTGCTGCACGCAAAATGGGACCACCCTTATCGGCGGCGACACAGATGAGCACGATGAGCTCACGCTGGTTGGCACCGCCATAGGCCGCGTACAGCAGGACAAGATGTTGACGCGGGCCGGGGCAAAACCCGGGAACGCTGTTTGCATCACTGGCGAACTAGGCCTCGCTGCCGCAGGCGTGCGGATGTTGCTCGACAGCAGATATGCAGATCACCCCTTGCGCGGACGTGCCCTTAACAAACTATTCGAGCCCCAGCCGAGAATTGTGTACGGCCAAGCGCTCGCCGCGTCTGGTGCGGTGACCGCTCTCATCGACACGAGTGACGGGCTCAGTCTTTCCTTGTATGAGCTGTCAAGGGCAAGCAATTGCGGCTTTTGCCTACTGGCAGCTGATCTACCGGTGAGTGACGCCGCAAAATCGGTGAGCCGCGACCGGTCTGACGAGTTGACGCTCGCAATATACCGAGGCGGTGATTATGAGCTCTTGTTCACAGCGAAACGCGAGCGATTAGAGGCCATCCCGATTCCTTACACCATAATCGGCTCAGTTATCGAGTCGGGAATGGAACTAGACGTGGACGGGGTCGTGCAGGAGCTCGAGGCCGAAGGATATGAGCACTTAGCCGCTTCTGGGGCGAAGGTGTAGCGCGCGTCATTTGGCTATTTCAAACGCGCGGGATTGCCGAAGACCTCGGAGGATATGCCGAGACCCGTGCAGTTGTTATACAAGATCGATGAAAGCAGCCCGATGACCGTGCCCTGCTGCACGATCGGGGCACCGCTGTCTCCTGGCAGCGGCATATCCGCGCACGGAAATGCGAACCGGTTGAGGTTTCGCCCGGTGTCGACAACTCTGCAGTCGATGTGCCGATCATATGTGATGAGCTCAGCAGGCCCGAAACGGGCACGCCCTATGACGGAGAGCGTCGCGTGCTCAGGAGGGACATCGATTAACGCTAGATCGTAGTCATTAAGCAGCCGAACGACGGTGCTGTCGTGCCCGTCCACGACGACTTTCGTGCCGACGGCGCCGTTGCCGTAGCGAATAACGTGACCTGCAGTCAGCGCGCACACGCACTTATTATACGGAATGACTGCGCCAACCGTCCCACGGATCTCCTTGCTTTTCACCAAGCATCCTTCTGTGATCACGGCTTTTCGTCACCCCGCAACCGTTTGAGGAGCGCATCGGCGCCGGCAAAGCCGACGGTTTTTTCGCTCCCGTGCATGATGTCGAGATGATCGGCACCGAGACGCGATGCGATTGGGCGTTCGAGCATGCCGCCCACGATGAGATCAACGCGCTGCGCTTTGCATCGTTCCAAGATGGTCTCGTGCTCGGGTGCGATGAGTACCTCGCAGCGCTCACTGACGAGCCCGCTCAACCGCGCTGCTGTATTGACGTCAAAGTCGGATACGATCAGCGCTGGTTCGATACCGCACTCCTTTAGGAAGTTTGTGACGGCGATTGCGCGCGTCGGACCGCCGATCACCGCGA
>JACWML010000098.1 GCA_015661395.1 Methanomicrobia archaeon
TGATTAGATATCTCACGTTTGATTTGTATTCTAGCGCACCGCTAGTTAGTGGAGCTGTTGGCAAGATACCTAAAATAGCCGTTAGAAATTTTAAGATATCAAAGGCAAAACTTGTCAATTAGTCAGGCGTGTTTTGTAGCAACAGGGGTTTTTTGCGCGTCAACTCTCACTTTTATAAAAATTACAGCAGAGAAAATGTTTAAAATGACACTTTCTCGTATGCTTCCCGTAGGTCATTATCGTTGAATTGAAGGTAGACTTGCGTTATGCTGAGGCTAGAATGTCCTAGCATAAGCTGTACACGTCGTAGATCCGTCCCACCACGAACTAAGTTAATAGCAAAACTGTGGCGAAGAGTATGCGGATGTATTTTAAGCCCCGCTGTATTCCCGTATTTTTTCACCAGGTTGAATACTTGTGTTCGTTTTATAGAAAAAATGGGCCGATCCTCTGGGATATTTAGGGCGAAGATGTAATCGGAGAGCATTTTGAGCGTTTCTTCGTCGAGGGGTACTCTCCGCTGCCTCCCTCCCTTAGCCTTTCGGATGTTCACTACGCCGTTTTTAAACTCAATATCATTAGGAGTGACATTTATGACCTCACTTACTCGAACTCCGGTTCTCCACATGAACCGAAGTAGCAGATAGTCTCGCTCACTGCATGTTTTCGCAGCTTGCAGTAGTTCATCTACTTGTTCTTTCTCAAGATAATCAGGAATTTTCGTCACAGTGAACAAAAGAAGTGTTTTGTTTAATAAATATTGCCATTTTGAGCTTCTTTATAGTGCGAAGCTAAGAGTTTGTACAATGAGGTTAAAAATGGCACTTAACTTGTTAGTTCTCTGATAATTTTGCTTTTAATGAAACTACTTTAATAATAATAAGTGTATGATTCTCCTTCTAAAATCTATTTAAGTGACATAGATTCAATGAGTTTTTTCCGATGCAAGAATTATAGATGACAGAATATTCTGTTAACATTTCAGCAGCGAAGGAGAATTAAGACCAAAAGTGAGAGTTGAGATTTATCGAGAACATCATAAGTGCAGCAGTCTGACTCAGCCGCGTGGACGCCCGCAGGGGAAAAAAGCTGCAAAGCCACCTCTCCGTCAGATCATTGACGCGCTGCAACAAGTGATGTGCACACACGACGCAGAAAAGCTTGCGATTGCTGTGCTTGAAGTCTTCAGAGAGTAATAGTTATTGCGTACTCATTGTTTAGACGGCCTCCGCCGGCTAAGGCTTCTTTTCTTATTGGAGCCCCAATTGAGCTTCTTTTGAGAGCGACCAACGACCTTGACTAACAAAGCAATTCCATTTTCATAGCTCGTTTGATAGATCTCTGCTTGCGAACCTGCACGCTCTCGATAGGCACGCGAGCGCCGAACAATGGGGTAGTTGTGCGATAGTTTCGACTCTGGATGCTTATTGTGTGTGCAGATCGGCTGCATAATGCGATGAATACCCCGCCAATCTTAGCAGTAACTATACGGGGTCTATCCTCAGGGAGGTCAGCAAGTGTCACAGCACCATACAAGGAGTTTCGCGCTTGCTTGCAGAGGTTTTTATACATAGCGTGTATCATCTTCCCTGTTAGACAGAAGGAATAGCACGATCGAGCAAGGAGTGGCGCACTGTGAATTTCGACTTAGGCGGACTTGAATCGATAACTGAAGTGACAGACCGTTCGACGTTTACATCAAAAAACACAGGTTCACAATTAGAGAAAGTCAAGGTAGAAATTGTTGTTTCAGGCAGTGACTCAAACGAAAAAATGCTTGAAATCGTCACCAAAGGAAAGAAAAAGGGTTTCTATTCAATTGATAAGCAAGGCAATGCAGAGAAGAAGTGGAAAATCATTGACCATTCGTATCGTTATCAGTTTACCGATCCAAAATCGGCAGCTAACGCAGATTACTATCACACGATGGAGCTAGAAGAAACAGAGGTTCTAGAACTGGAGAGCCTAGAAATCGGCGGGTTGAAGTTAAAACCTTATGTTTATGCCGAGAAGTTTGAGGACAAATACTTAGTCATTGATCACGCGAACGTCAAAGTAACCGGCACCGCACAGACTGAATTGAACCGCATGGTTGAGGCTAAAGGTTACTTTCCGGTCGCTAGGATCGGTATTGACGCTAAGCCGAGAGAGATGAGATTCGGTCAGGTTCTTTGGTCAGAGCACGAAGGTGAGACTAAATTTCGTTTGGTGTTGGTCGAAAAGGGCTACGACGAGTACAAGGGGTTTAGTGGTCACGTGCTTCACGAGCCAATGTTCTCAAATATGAAGAGCATGGTTAGTATGAACTCTGAGCTTATCAAAGAACTAATAGCTGCACTCAAAGAAAAACGCATTCTCACGGCCCAAGAAGCAGCAGAAATAAAGAGCAAGTCTCAAAAAAAGATTTGGGACACATACCGAATGTTCACGCGAGTGGACGATGTAGATGAAGGCTGGTGAAAGATTTTTTCTGCTAGGCTAGAGCAGAGGATTAGTGTAACAGGTACGGCGTGGCCTTTTAGCGCTTCCTTTTACTACGCAAAGATGACTGCGAATGATATTGAATGAACCTTCTTTTGAGGCGCTCTTACAAAAGTTGCAGGATTATGCAGGAAGTTTTCAAGAAATTGGTCAAGAACCTCTTACTTGGCTAATTCAGGCACGCAAGCTCAAAATAGCGGCAGATATTATTCTCACTCAAATAAAAAAGGACGATGTTCTTCTTGAGAGAATTCACGCAAGCGAGCTCTCTTCGGAAGGGACGATCTATCGCCTTGATGCTGTTTACATGTATCTCGCTGGAATGGCATTAGAAAACCTGTTGAAAGGAATCCTTGTCATCCGGCATCCGCAGCTAGTCGCAGAAGATAGCATTGGCCCGCGTTTACATCAACATTTCGTCGACGATTATGCCAGAGAGCTCGACCTGAAGCTTGAACCTGCTCAAAAAGAGTTACTTGGAAGAATCAGGCTTTACATAGAGTGGAAAGGAAGGTATCAAATCCCCAAGAAATCGAACGGCTACGATCCACAATTAAAGGCCGAAAATACGCCTTGGGTTCCTACGCGATTCGGTTATTATTCGGTGAATTCAGATACAGACTTGTGTTTCAAGAAAGACCCAGTTTTAGTTGATAGAATGTATGATCAATTTCAACAGCTTCTAGATCAAGAAAGTTCACGCGCGTACGACATAGAACGAAGAGCAGTAAATCGTCCAATAGCTGCCCTATTCGAGTCTTTTAGACTGTAAATCTTCTGCTTACCATTGCTATTGAACTCCGGCGTAAGTGTTATTGGCCTTAACGCAGTCTAGTTCTTTAAGCCCGATTTTTATCCAATCCATTTCGACCACCAGAAAAGAACGGGGATTCCTGCAACAGCTGGTAGTCCATATATCGCGACTCGGTTGTCAGACAGTGGCCATAGTCAGTCAGAATTTATGACCCTGTCATCGCGAAGAAAGAACCTTTCAATTAATGAGGGTCGCAGATCGCAACATTCAGATGCTGATCTCAATCCCCTTTTCTGGCAAAACGACATTATCGTGGAAGTTCTTGAAGACTTCAGGGTGCTGCGTGTGAACTGGAATCAGCACCTTTGGCTTTACGGTTTCGACCACGTCTCTTATCTCATCGTAGTTCAAGTGGCCAGATGCATGGATTTGCGTGTAAGGATACAATCCAAAATGTGCCAGCCAGTTCTCAACTTTCTTCAGATCTAACTCCATCTCCAGATCGAACGGTTCGCACACGCTCCGAATGTAACTGCTGCCTACGTCGGGCTTCACATCGATCAGCTCCTTCAGCTCGAAGAAGTCACAGCGGAAGATGTATTCTTCCTGATTCTCTCTGACATCTTCCGCTGTTGAAAATCCTCCTTCAAGCGACGCAAAAACGTCTAAAAGAGCGTTGGGATCTAAGTAAACAGGGATGATCAAGTCATGGCCACCTTCGCTTTGAGCTTCCACAAAAAATCCCCCTAACTAACAAACCAAAGAAAAACCTAATTCCTAAGATACGCTGTTGAGCCAGACAAGAGTTTTCATAAGCCGCAAGAAGATTCGAATAATACCCCTTTTGCCGTGCATATCTTATTCGATAAGTTCAACGTCTCTCCAATACTTCATGTAGATATCGTATACGTTCTCTGGCAATGGATGCTTGTAAAACCGCCAATCGACTCCAGAAACACCGTGTGTGAGTATGTAATTCTTTGATTGATCCGACTCAATATATCGCCGTCAGACCTGCCGCTGGCTCAAGAAAGAAACAAAATTAAGCCGGACTTAAAGCACTACACCGATATCTATCAATCTGACTGGAACTCTTCGGGTATTACTGCTTCTGCATCTCCTGCTGAGCAGTTGGGTATAGCGGTTATTAAATTGTGCATTCTTTCGTAGGGTATTGATAGGAATAGCACGTCCGGTTCAAATTTCTGTTGTCTTCTTGCTGTCCAATCACCCATCGTTATATTCGTACATCCGGTCATTATGGGATATGTTATAGAGCTATGGCATAACGATCCAATAACTTGTTGTTTTGGTGATATGCCATCCCAGTATGTGTCTAAGGTTATTAGACGACAGGCTTGTTCTGGGTTACATTGAAATAAAACGATGTCCGGTCGTATGGTTGTTTTTTCAAGTGGACATATAACTAATCTATCTGCCAATCCCAGAGGTGGTTGAATGGTTAGTTTTTGCATTCTCTCGAAGGATACAATCGTACTGGTGAGCTTCTCTCCTTTGGTAAGGAACCGTTGAAGTCTTCTCTTCTGTTCTCCGGTAACTTCCGTGAAACCGCAAAATCTACTACCGCCAGGGCAGGTAGAGACCTTTTCGTCAATAACAAAACAGTCACCTTCTGCAGCACGTTTCAAAGCCTTACAAATCGATGTTTTCTCATATTGGCCATCTGAAATTTCTTCGTTGGTGAAAGAGATTGCCAGTGGTTCCTTTTTTAATCCCAGTACTTTTTTTAATAGTTCTGATTGTTCTTTAAATTCCATACATATAGCTCCTTATTAATCAAATCTGATTATGTTAATTCAATTAGCTTTAATAGCACTATATGTGTTCGGCGACTGAAGCCGTGAGTAGTTCGCTTCGCTTAGTGAAAGCAACCGGCGAGGGAGCGTCGCGCAATAGTGTTGAGTCCCTTACGCTCTAATGGAAAAAAGAAAGGCTAGGGGGGCGTATAGGGGGTTTTTTATTTTGCAATTCGATATGAACTTCAGCAATGGGAATAGCTGTCGTAATTTTTGGCGCAAGGGCGTTCCTACTTGTTGGCCTTCTAAAGCGGTTACGCATATTTTTCCTTCAAACCACGTGCAAACATCCGTGCCGCCTTCAGATCCTCCTCATTTGGTTGTCCCTTGTTAGTCCCGCCAACGAGTTTCAGGGGCCCCCACGTATTCCATCCCTTACAGGCGAAGTCGCCCACGATTGCAAATCCTCGATTCACTAGCTGCTCTTTGACAGCAGCGTGCCTCTCAGTCCCGCCGTCACCACTTGTAGAGAAGACAAACGCCTGTTTCCCCGCGACGGTCGAGAGCCCCG
>JACWML010000020.1 GCA_015661395.1 Methanomicrobia archaeon
GGTTCGGTGCTCAAATTGCAGTAGTAGAGTTGACAGTTGCTGCCTATGCGTACTCCTAATCTTCGTGCTAGGCGGACGCGGGCGTTCCCTGTGCTTATCCTGAATAAAACGATGTTCAGTCTATAAGCGATTTTTTCTAGCCAGTTCATTTGACGATTGCTTGTTGATTTGATACGTTCCTGCTTGCCGAACCGATAGTCGCTCGTCACGCAATTTATACTTTATTCAGCTCTTTAAGCTTGCGATCTTCGGTCAAACGCAGCCGAGCAAAAGCGAGGTGACAGGCGGCAGTTATTATTATTAGGTTGATATATTGCACCACAACCTTGTGTCATGTTCAAAGCAATTCCTGTAGAAAGACGAAGCAGAGTTATTCACGATTTTCCCTACGGTGTCGAGCGGAGGCGATGTCCGCACGCAGGTATCGTAAATATCACGAAGAGTGGGCACTGCGTTTTTGATTGCGCATATTGCTACGCGAAGAGCTACCCGTGGTCCGCGAACGGACGTCTCATTGAGGTATACGAAAACACGCCTGAACTGCTTGATAGCGAGTTAAGAACGATTCGAACTTGTCCGCCTCTTTATTTTTGCGCCGTGACCGATCCATTTCAACCGCTTGATCTCGTGTGGAAAACTTCCCTCGACGCAATGGGTATCGCCGCGAACCATGGCGTCTTTTTTACTATCGTCACTAAATCGGACCTCGCGTTGAAAGTCCTTGAAACTCGCTGGGCAGATTATGAAAGATTTCGCGTCTCCTTCACGTGTGAGAGTCTCAACCGTAACAAGCTCAGAGCGATCAGCAATGCGCCAGATGTTTCTCGCAGGCTGAAGGCCATCGAAAAGCTTGTGAGCGCGGGCGTCAAAGTCTCAGTGAGAGTCGATCCGATAATCTCTGGGCTGACTGACGATTACGGTGAGTTGGACGAACTGTTTCAGACGTTGAGTTCGATGGGCATTTGCCACATTACCACGTCAACGGGCAGTTTCAATTCCCGGGCGTTTCGGAAATTGCTCGCTAGGATCGAGGAAGGTGGCTACGCGGAGTCAGCTGCGCTTGTCCGGAGTCGCTATGTCTTTAACGGAAAAAAGTACACGCTAAACCCGAAAGACCGACTGAGGCTCTACACAGATCTCGCGTCGCTTTGCGGTCATTACGACATGGGTCTCTCTCTTTGCCAAGAACCGCTGGATCTCATACCTGGTGACGCTACACGATGCCGCACTCTTGGAGAGCTGGCTATGCGAGATCGGTCGGGACGTTTCATTCCAGTTTGCGGCTCTGACTGCTTAAACGCTTGTCCAAACGCAGAATACCCGCCTTGCAAGAACGAGAAGCTCCGTGAGGAATATCCATTCAAATGGCGGACGCTTAAGTAGGGCCGTTCTTTTGACGTCTTTGCCGCGCCGTTTTATGCGCCGGCTGATCAACGATGCTTTTAAGTATTAGTCGTACGGAATAAAACCTGAAACTTTTTCGTTTATGATATGATTGCATTAGTTACAGGTGGCTACGGGTTTATAGGAAACCAGATTGCCGAGCTAATCTCTCCCGAATATGCGGAAGTGCGCATACTTGACAATCTGAGCAACGTAGCGCGGGTAGTTCGATTGCCAAACGTGCGCCTGATCAAGACGGATATCAGAGATATAGGCGCGACGAACGAGGCATTTGATGATGTTGACGTGGTTTTCCATACCGCCGCTCAGGTCGACGTAGTCGCAAGCACCAGAGAGCCATTCGTCGATATGGATAATAACGTCAAGGGCACCTTATCAGTCTGTGAGGCTGCTCGAAGAAATGACGTGTCGAAGCTCGTTTATTCATCGAGCGCTGCCGTCTATGGAAATGCTGCTTCTTTTCCCATAGATGAGGCGCAGCCGATACGTCCTCTGTCTCCCTATGCCGTGAGCAAACATTGCGGCGAACTCTACATGGCTGCTTATCATAATTTGTATGGCCTCAGCACGCTGTCTTTGCGATACTTCAACGTTTACGGCCCTTATCAACGTCCGGAAAACGCGTACTCTGGCGTGATTAGTACATTCTTTTATAATGCAACACGAAACGCCCCGCTGCAAATACACGGCGACGGGAACCAGACCAGGGACTTCGTGTATGTAACAGACGTGGCGAATGCGAATTTGCTGGCGGCAAGTAGCGATGCAGCAAATGCAGTGGTGAACATAGGAAGCGGGCGCGAGACGTCCATAAATGAACTAGCCATGATGATCAAGAAAATGGCCCTTTCTGATTCGAGCATCGCGCACGGCGCGCCACGTATCAGCGACGGCAGGAGGTCACTGGCGGATATCAGAAACGCAAAGCGAATCATCAACTACGAGCCAAAAATCCGCATAGATGGGGGTCTCGCGAAGCTCAGGCAGTTCTTTGGCGACACGCGCTGACAATTCGAGTCTCACCTTGGTCAGAATAGTCAATGAGCCCAAGGTTCCAGCTTCGAATCATATTCGCATCGTAAAACAGAACATAATAAAGAACTTGTGTCGAACATAGCAAATTGTTCTCGCGTTCATTGCCGTGGTCGTCGTCTCGCCTTCACTATGTCGCCTGCGTGCTTGCCAGATTAGAGCAATTGGCGGTAACCGAGCGATTAACGATGTCGATCAGCTTGAGTATTACGATGGTGGTTGCAATCGGGCTTTTTGGGCTATTCTCCAATGCTGATAAATGATACCAGCGGAACCACTGCGTATTCGTTATTTGCTGCGCTCGCCTTCGCGATCTTCTTCCTGATAATATGGGCTTTGAGAGCAGCGCGTTAAGCAGTCAAAGACAGACGAGAGACTGTCAAGCCAAAAGGCGGAGCTAGCCACAAACGCCCTCTTCGCTTAAGCAATCGGTCATAAGGTCAGCTTTGCCAGATCGAACGCTTCAGCTTTACTGTGATTATGAGTCGCTAGCATTCCGGCCTGAAAAGCGCGATACTGTGCGAGACCGGCTATCGCTTCTGTCCGCACGTAGTACTTGTCATTCTGCGTTTCGTGAAGTTTTAACGCTTCGAGCTTGATGTTGAAGAAATTCGTAATGTTAACAAAAATTCGTGGAGTAAACTCGAGTGACACGCTGGGAGACTCATAGAGGAAAATATCATCCACGTGCCTGTACAACGTCATAGTCGCAAGGGCGGCATTTCGATGATCTTGGTGATTGTCGTGCGAACTGTGCGTATATATTCTATCGGGCTGTAATGCATCTACCTTTGCTTGAATAAGCTCGATTGTCTGGTAGTCAGTTGTAATCATCCGATCCTTGAGATCCTCAATAGTGATACTGTCCGCGCCGAGAACCTGTGCGGCTTTCTTACACTCACTAATTCTTTTATCACTAGGCCCCCCTGCTTCGCCCTTGGAGAGCACAAGAAGGTGTACTTCGTCGCCTTTGTGTTTGTGATAGGCTAACGTCGCGTAGCAGCCTAGCTCACAATCATCTGGATGAGCGCCGATAGCTAGAATTATTTTACCCAAATAAATCACCAGTGCATAGTTGTTTTGTCAAGTTGAACAATGCGTCCATCGAAGTATTGGTGCACAAGGACACGTCTGCGTTAAAACTTATATTCCCTTTAAGTGCGTGCGACCATTGGGCACAGGTCGATCGTATCCCTATGTTAGCTGCATAATCAATGACAGAGGGAATCACGTTGAGCGTTTTCGCCGTATTGCCCGCGATCGAGCGATCTCTTGCGATCTGGTTTCGTTCAAATCGTGTTCTCAATTCATTTTGCATACTTACAATTGTAGCTATTTTCTCTTTAAAGCCATCAATCTTCCTATTTGCGACTGCACTTTTCAAGTTGTCAAGCGCGCAGACGACGCCGTCAATGTCCGCGAGAATATCGTCCAGCTCACCTTGGACGATCTCCACGTCGCACTTCTCATCCTTCGCCAGATTGTATTTAGATCGCACCCTCAGTAGCTCGAGAATTGCGTCCAGCTGTCCAACCCCGCCGTACATATCTTTCGGCCTCCATATCGAAACGACAGGGAATCGCATCCCAAGCGCTCCAGCGATCTTCTCAGCTCTGCCCAGATATTCCGCGCCCTCGTGGCCGCCGACGTAGAACGAAACACCTATGCCGCTAAAGGCGATAAGCATCGCCTCTGCTCGGAGCGACACGTTGGGCAACATCTGTCCCAGGGCTGAGCGCAGATCCCCCGGAAACTCTATGGTTGTGGTGCACGCGCGACACTTCGCCATGAGCGCGTGATCGGGCGCCCCCCTCATCTCTACGTCAGCTTTTCCGCCGCACGGGCAATGATACCAAACAGGGATAGGTGGCTTCGCGCCTGGGTTCTTCTGCGCTGCGGCCATCAGTCTAGCGTACTGGTCGTAGTTTTCCAACAGAAAAGCGATCTCATCACTGAACACCTGTTGGCATTGGGAAAACCGCGCGAACGCGGTTGTATACCCACACTCCTCAATGAGGTACGCAAAAAAGAATGCGTTAAAATCAGCCGCGTTCGTGCTTCTCTCATACGCCCGATCGATAACGTCAGATATGGTGCGCGTGTCGAGGTCGACGTCCGGAACCGGCAGTTTTAAACGCTTCGCGTGCTTCATCACCGAATCGAATGACTCGCTCGCCCAGCGCTCGATGTCGCTTTTTAGCTTTGCCACTTCGTCGCCGTCTGGCTTCGGAACGGCGCGCATGAGCTTGTTGTAGTACGTCGGAGCGACTGATAAGTGGAGGGTGAGCGTGCCGTTTCTGTTTCTAACGCTCGGGAGTTCCGCTTCTCGGAACCACCGCTCATTAGCGAAGTCCTGGTCGGCAAAACAAAAGAGCTCAACCACAGGGTAGTCAAATCTCTCGCGCAACTGCTCGGCCACCGCGTGGACGAGCACCGCCTTGCGCACGACCCCACTGTAGGGAAGGAAGTTTGGCTGATGGGCAGACATCAAAACAATTCCTTCATAATCTGCTTGAAGCGGGATTCGAGAATCGCTATGAAACGCTCTGACGTGTTCAGCAAACGCTTTGCGCTTGCCTCGCATCGTGTGGTCGGGGTAAACAGCGTTACCTGCAACAACTCGCGTCAGTTCCTGCAGATTCTTGCATTGATCCCCTCTCATGAATCACCTAAAAACATGACCGCAACAAGTTTTGGAACGTGAATCCAACACTGACGTTCCAATCAGCATGATAAGTAACGCCTATATAGTTATTTTCCGTATAGATGTGCGAAGTGATACGGTGAAAGCCATTGTTCTAGCCGCAGGCGAAGGAACGCGATTAAGGCCATTTACACTGACTCAGCCGAAAGCAATGGTACCGGTGGCTAACAGGCCCATTCTTGAATATGTGATCGATTCTCTGGCAGGGTGCGGCGTCACCGACATCAGTTTGGTAGTCGGCTACAAAAAAGAAAAAGTAATGAACTATTTTGAGGGTGGTAAGAAATTCGGCGTTAAAATAAATTACGTCGAGCAGCCACAGCAGCTCGGAACTGCTCACGCCATAAAGCTGGCCGAAGATTCAATCGAGGAAAACTTCTTAGTTCTAAATGGCGACAATCTCACCAGCCCGCAAGCCATAGAAGAACTCATGAGCAACGCATCCGGTGACGTGACGCTGCTTCTCACCGTGAAAGAAAACGTTAAGGGCTATGGAGTCGTCACGACTGAAGGCAACCGCGTCACTCAAATAGTCGAAAAGCCCGGGACGGATATTAGCCACTACATCAATACGGGCATCTACGTTTTTTCTCCTGCTGCCTTCAATGAGATACCGTACACAAAGATATCTCCTCGGGGTGAATACGAGATAACGGATACTATTCAGAGGATGATCGAGAAGCAGTATGATGTCAAAGGCGTCCACACTACTTCCATGTGGATCGATGCCAGTTACCCTTGGGATTTGCTTAACGCAAACGCGGCAGTGCTTGCTTCAATCAAAGAGGCGCCTACCCACCAAAACGGCCAAATCGAAGACGATGCGAAAGTGAGGGGAAGCGTCATCGTCGGCGAAAATTCGATAATACGGTCTGGGTCTTATGTGCTCGGTCCGGTCGTCATAGGTAGAGACGCTGAGATTGGACCTAACGTGACTATACTCCCGTCGACAAGCATCGGAAATGGCGTTACCATCGACTCGTTTACCGAAGTGCGAAATTCTTTGGTCATGAATGACGTACGACTGGGCTCTCACTCTCTCATCGCAAATTCTATCATTGGAAAAAATACGATGATCGGTTCCCATTTCATCGCAGAGCAAACAAAGCTTGCTATGCCACTTCTTGACGGGGAGCTGCACCACGTAATGAATTTAGGTGCGATAATCGGTGAGAATTGTCGTTTCGGGCACGGGATCCTCGTTGAAGCTGGAAAAATCATTGGTGTGCACTGCACGGTGGAATCCGCCACGACGATAAGAAAGAACGTCGATAACTATAGCAACATCGTTTGAGGCACGCCGCAGGCACAGGTTACTATCCCAAACGCGCGCGAAGCTTCCAACAGTAAAAGGCGCTTGCCACTCATCACGTGTCGTAATACGTTGAAACTGCAAGCCAAGAAAGTGCGAACGCGTGACGTTACGAGCGATTTTAAAGAAGCTCATAGACCCGATGTTTTTTGATTTAATTGCCAAGGAAGCTTTTATATAGAAGTGTAAACATATAAAAAAGTAGTCTTTTCTTAGAGGAGGTATCGCTGATTCAACGAGATGATGACCAGGAGCTTGTCGAAGTCAAAATTCCCCCTGAGGAAGCAGCTATTTTGGAGGAGCTTGACAACGTCAAAGAACAGAATGAGGAATACCTTTTGCGCCTACAAAGGCTTCAAGCTGACTTCGAAAACTTCAAGCGGCGAACTAAGATCCAAAGCAAGGATCTCGCTAAGTATGCGTCCATCGATCTGATTAGGGAGTTACTTGATATCTCTGATAATCTCGAGCGAGCTGCTCAGGCACTGAGGGCTGAGGGAATCCAAGGCTTCTACGAAGGAATTGAGTTGATATACAAGCAGCTATGCGATATTTTGCGTAGGAACGGAGTCACGAGGATAGAATCGGTTGGAGAGTTGTTTGATCCACGCGTGCACGAAGCGATTATGAGTGTAAGTGACACTAAACTACCAGATAGCGTAATAGCAGAGGAAATTCAAAAGGGCTACAAGCTCTATGACAAAGTGATTAGGCCCTCTAAAGTGAAGGTCAACAAAGGCACAAATAGGGTGGACCAATGAGCAAAGCAATAGGCATAGATTTAGGCACGACTAATTCCGTCGTCGCAGTCATGGAAGGAGGAGAACCAGTAGTAATCCCAAACGCAGAAGGAAATCGAACGACGCCTTCTGTCGTAGCATTTATAAAGAACGAACGCGTCGTGGGCGAGATTGCAAAACGGCAAGCGATCACTAATCCTGATCATACCATTTCGTCCATAAAGAGGAAGATGGGCTCCGATTACAAGGTCACCGCCGAAGGCAAGACGTACACACCGCAAGAAATCTCAGCAATGATTATACAGAAACTAAGGCAAGATGCTGAGAACTATCTCGGCGAGAAAGTGAGCCAAGCAGTCGTTACGGTTCCAGCGTACTTCACTGATAGCCAGCGGCAGGCTACCAAAGACGCGGGGACCATCGCAGGCCTCGAAGTTCTGCGAATTATTAATGAGCCGACGGCGGCTTCCCTCGCGTACGGCTTGGATAAGGGAGAAGAGCAGACGATTTTGGTTTTTGACCTTGGTGGCGGAACATTTGACGTCTCAATACTCGACATAGGCGAGGGCATATTCCAAGTAAAAGCCACCAGCGGAAATAACCTGCTCGGTGGCGACGACTTCGACCAAAGGATCATCGATTATCTGGCTGACCAGTTCAAGAAGGAACAAGGCATCGATCTAAGAAACGACAAGATGGCCTTGCAGAGACTCAAGGAAGCCGCAGAGAAGGCAAAGATAGAGTTGTCGACGCTCACCAGTTCCGTGGTAAACTTGCCGTTTATTACGGCCGATCAAAATGGCCCAAAGCACTTAGACATCACCCTAACGCGGGCGCAATTTGACAAGTTGAGCGAGGATTTGATCGAAAAGACGATGGGTCCGACAAGGCAAGCCATGAAAGATGCCGGGCTGAGCCCCAGTGACGTGGATCGGGTCCTACTCGTCGGCGGATCTACGCGTATTCCTGCGGTTCAAAACGCCATAAAGAAGTACTTAGGCAAAGATCCCGATCGCACTATCAACCCGGATGAGTGCGTCGCGATCGGGGCTGCGATCCAAGCGGGCGTGCTTGTCGGCGAGGTGAAAGACGTTTTGCTACTCGACGTCACTCCCCTATCGCTGGGAATTGAAACCCTCGGCGGAGTATTCACCAAGCTCATTGAAAAGAATACAACAATTCCGACAAAAAAATCTCAAGTATTTTCAACTGCAGCTGATAATCAAACCTCCGTTGAGATTCATGTGCTTCAGGGCGAACGTGAAATGGCCGCTGGCAATAAGACGCTCGGACGATTTCAGTTGGTGGGAATCCTCCCAGCACCGCGAGGTATCCCGCAAATCGAAGTCACTTTCGATATAGATGCCAATGGCATTGTGCACGTTTCGGCAAAGGATCTGGGAACGGGCAACGAGCAAAAGATTACCATCACGTCGACCAGTGGTCTGAGCAAAGAAGAGATCAATCGGTTGGTGAAAGACGCAGAAACTCACGCTGACGAGGATCGAAAGAGAAAGGAAGAAGCCGAGATAAGAAACGGCGCGGATTCTATGGTCTACACGGCAGAGAAAACGCTGAGAGAGATGGGGGACAAGATTGACGAGTCGCGCAAGAGTAAAGTCACGGCCGAAATTGAAAAAGTGCGCGATGCGCTGAAAGGCGCAGATGTTGATGCCATCAAGCAGGCAACAGAACAGCTAACGACCACAATCTATGAGATTTCGAGTGAGCTCTATGCTAAAACCGCGGAAAAGGCTCAGGAGAAAGCCCCGGCCGGAGAGTCGGACTACGAGGTAGTCGACGAGAACGAGAAATAGTGCACTAGTATGCCCCATGAAACGTGATTACTACGAAGTGCTAGGAGTCGGTAAGACTGCCACCGAAGCCGAAATAAAAAAGGCCTATCGTAAACTTGCCCTAAAATACCATCCCGACGTCAGCCCTGACAAAGGCGAGGCAGAGGAGAAGTTCAAAGAGATCACTGAAGCTTATGAAACACTAAGCAATCCAAGCAAGCGCGCAACCTACGACAGATTAGGACAATCTGGTTTCCAGCAAGGTGCGTCTGGTACTGGCTTCAGCGATTTCGGCGGGTTTGGCAGCTTTTCCGATATTTTCGAAACGTTTTTCGGAGGCGGAGGCGGGTTTGGGGAAAGTCCATTCCGAACCCAAACGAGTACGCGCCCGTCAGGTCCACAAAGAGGTCCCGATGTCGCAGTTGACGTTCAGGTGTCATTTGAGGACTCAATTTTTGGAACGGAAGTCAGTGTTGAAGTCCCACGTTACGAACGCTGTGAACATTGTGCCGGAACCGGTGCTGAACCCGGCTCTGACATAAAAACGTGCCCGTCCTGCGGTGGTAGGGGCGAGATACAGCGGGCTCAGAATATCTTCGGGGCGCAGCTTATCAGGATAGAAACGTGTTCTCAGTGCCAAGGCGAGGGAAAGGTTTTTGAGACCGCGTGCAAGAGCTGTAGGGGCGCCGCAAGGCTACGAACAACTAAGACAGTGTCAATCAAGGTTCCTCCAGGAGCATATACAGGCTTGCATATCCGAAAACCTGGCGAGGGTTCGGCAGGCGCTCGTGGCGGGCTTTCAGGCGATTTCCTTGTCGTTGTGCGCGTGCTACCACATCCGATCTTTAAACGCGAGGGCGACGACATCTACAGCGATCTATCTATCAGCGTATCAGCTGCGGCACTGGGCGGGCAAATTGAAGTGCCTTCGGTATACGGAGCGTTAAAGGTGGACATTCCCCAAGGGACGCAAGGCGGCACAACTATCCGCCTGAGAGACAAGGGAGCCCCCAGCGTTCACAGGCGTGGCCGCGGCGACCAATACACGACACTGATCGTTGAAATTCCGAAAAATCTGACCGAAAGAGAAAAGGTGCTCTTTCGAGAACTGGCATCTTTAAAGGGTGAGACCATAGGGCGAGCTAGTCGCAAGGCTAAGGTTTTTAGCACCGTCAAGGATGTCTTCGGCGCTAACGATTGAAAACCCCTCAAGGCATCGTTTCGCATGTATCCCCTCTCACTAAACGAACAGGCCCTTGCTCAAATAACCCGGCAACTTAAAAACTTTATAAAAGGCAGCGTACTATCTGCCAAAGGTAAGGGAGCGGTCGTTGCATTGAGCGGGGGTGTGGACTCCTCTGTTGTGGCCGCGTTGGCGCACGACGTTGTGAACACTAAGGCGTTAATACTCCCTGAAACAGCCGTCACCTCGGCGCAAGACGTTCTCGACGCAACATATATCGCAGAAGCGTATGGGCTGCCGTTCACAGTAATCGAAATCAACGACCTGATCGACTGCTTTAGAGAAGCTGCGCGTGCTATGTTACCTGCGCGCATAAATGGTCAAGTTTCGATCGCCGAAGCAAATTTGAAGCCCCGGATCAGAATGACGTTGAACTACGTCACGTCGAACGCAGATTTGCGGCTAGTTTTAGGAACAGGCAATAAGACAGAGCTGCTCATGGGCTACTTCACTAAGTACGGAGACGGCGGCGTTGACGCTTTACCCATAGGCAGCCTCTATAAAACTCAAGTGTTTCAGCTGGCACGACACGTAGGGATTCCTGATAGAATAATCTCGAAAGCTCCTTCTGCTGGACTTTGGTTAGGACAAACTGACGAGGAAGAACTAGGGATCTCGTACGATCTCCTCGATCGGATCTTGCTCGAACTAATTGACAAGGAGAAAGCCGTCAAGGAAACCGCCAAGCTGCTGGGCGTGGAACCACAACGGATTCAAGAAATCTTTGATCAAGTGCATCGCGCTAAACACAAAAGGCACACGCCGCCCGTTCCAACAATAATGTAGTGCTGATTTTTTTCAGAGTTGCTCCGCGTTCAAAGAAAACGAGTAGCGTCAGCGCGGAGAAATTTTTATATCGAGCACGACGTGGTACTGGTGGGGAGCGGAGGACCTTACTTTCTTGAGGCGAATTCCCTCGACCGTTCTATCAAATCTCCCGACAGCTTCTTTGACTCTTTTAATCGTACGGGGAAACTCGTTTTCGGGTTTGACGTCGTAATAATGGACAAAGCCGCCACTCCCACTAAGCATCATTACGGCGTCGTACAGGAAATTAAAGGCGGAATGCGGTAAATTCATAATGACGCGATCTGCTGCCCCTCTAAATTTAGGGGCCAGATCTTTTGCGTCGCCGAGGCGTGCCTCGACGTTGTGCAACCTATTCAGTTCTATGTTCTTCTTTAAGCAGCGAAAGGCCTTGGGATTCTTCTCAAAGGCAATTCCTTTTTTGACTTTCTTGGCCAGCAGTATCGTAAAAGGCCCAACACCCGCGAACATGTCCACCACGGTTTCCCGTGACTGCGCTAACTCGGCTATCCGATGCCGTTCTGTAGCTAGCCGTGGGCTGAAATAGACGCTCGCAACATCCACGTGCAGTCTGGAGCCGTATTCTTTGTGCACTGTTTCCGTCCGTCTTTCCCCAGCGACGAAGACAAGATCTTTGAGCCGATATTGACCACCTACACCACTAACAGCTGCCAGTACAACTTTGATGTCTCTTCGTCTCTCCAGAAGCTCTGTCGCGGCGGCTAGAATGCCGTCGAACCAGTCAATTATGGCAATGTCTCCAATGACGTCATACCGGATTCCAAGACTCTTGCGAAGCGGTCGTAGCCGGGGTTTCAAAGCGCAGGGTTCGAGATCATAGCGAAGCTCATCAGCTTCTCCTTTGAAAGGGATATAAAGTCGACCGCGTCGTTCTTCTATTCTGTATTTCTCATCCAATAGGCCAAGTTCCTTGAGCTCTTTCCTGACTCGCTCGCCTTCGTGCTTTGGTACACTAACGCACAATTTCTTTTTCGCCGACACAGGCATCCGCACGATATAAGAACACGCGACGCTTATCTTTTTTCTGGTTTCCAAAGCTTAAGGCACGGGCGTCAAAACAAATCAAAATTCCAATTTGCCGAGAGAAAAAGCTATTTCGTTAGACGCTAAGCTATTTGCCGAATTCTGCTCGTGAAATGAGGTGATGCGGTGCTGACCTTCGTTGGTTTAGGCTTGTACGACGAAGAAGACGTAACGGTGAAAGGACTAAAAGCGATCGAAAATGCTGATGTGGTATATGCGGAGTTCTATAGCTCAAAGCTTTTAGGAACCACACTTGAGAAATTGGAAGAATTCTATAAGCGCGAAATCCGTCTGCTCGACAGAAATGATGTTGAGCAAGTTCCTGACGAGACAATTTTGCGAGATGCCGAGAGTAAGAATGTTGCATTCTTAACGGCGGGCGACGCGATGATCTCTACAACGCACGTCGATTTAAGGATACGGGCACACGACAGAGGGATAAGCACCCAAATTATTCACGGGACGTCGATTGCTACGGCGGTATGCGGATTAACAGGGCTTCAAAACTACCGTTTTGGCAAGTCGGCAACTATTGCGTTTCCTTTCAGAGAGGTGTCTGACGTGCCCTACAACACGGTTACGGCAAATTTAAGAAGCGATCTCCACACGTTGCTCTTCTTGGATATACAGGAAGAGCTTATGACGCTTGGCCATGGAATCGAACTTTTGCTTCATAGTGAACATGAGAAAGGACGCAATCAGTTGGCATCTCTACTAGCCGTAGGCATTGCGCGAGCGGGGTCGCGTTCACCGAGGGTTAAAGCAGACGTGCTGGCGAGGCTCAAGGAGTACGATTTTGGGCCTCCCTTGCACGTCCTTGTCATACCCGCGTCTCTTCACTTCGTGGAAAAGCAGGCGCTTCAAACGTTTGCTGGTGCTCAAAATGTCCCAGATTGTGGATAAAGTAGCGCTGTATGAAACGATGCTCCGCATTGCGCTGGAACATGCAGACATTGTTGTAAACAAGGAATATTCGACCGATTTTTTGACTATGGCGCGGTCGTACTATGAGGATGGAGTCTATTTTCGGACAAGCGGCGATTTGGTCAATGCACTGGTGTGCTTTAGTTACGGCCACGGGTGGCTTGACGCAGGTGTGCGTGTAGGGGCGCTTAAGGCCCAACAAAGAGAGTAGCCGTGGTTCTTCGGCTGAATTAGCGCTAGCATCTCGATCAGACCGCTTTTGTGCCAATATTAATTAACTTTGTTGACTTACCCTGAAGTATGCCCAATTATTATGTCACGCTCGAGGCTGCGTGGTTGGTGAAGGACGTCAAATCGGTCGATGATGCCATCGGCATAGCAATATCGGAGGCGGGCAAACGCTTAAACCCAAAACTGAGCAAGGTTGAAGTCGCGGTTGGGTCGATGTCGTGTCCTGCCTGTGGCGAAGTATTCGACAGCGTCTACTTGGTGGCCAATACCTCTCTTGTCGGGCTGATACTCGAGATAAAAGTCGTAAATGCCGAAAATGAGTCGCACGCGGCAAAGATCGCAAAGGCGGTAATTGGTAAAGCGTTAGCCGACGTGCCGCTGAAAGCAATTGACGTCGCCCTCAAAGAAGGTTAACTGCCGCTGTTTCTGTTACCCTTGTTGGAGTCTGTATGCGTTTGATCGCTCTGATTTCTGGCGGCAAGGATTCTGTCTGCGCGTTAAATTGCGCGTTGCGTGAACACGAAGTAGTGCAGTTAGTCAACATAAAGGCCGTAGAAGACTCGTTCCTGTATCACGTGCCGTGCGCAGATCTCACTCGCCTAATTTCGGAGGCGGTCGACATTCCGCTAGTGTCCGGAGTATCTTTTTCGCACGAGGATGAACTGACATTGTTGAAAACCCTGCTGCGAGGTGCGGAAGCGGACGGCGTTGTAGCTGGTACGATAGCGTCCAACTACCAAATGAGCCGACTCAAGAAGCTATGCGCTGAGCTTGAATTGCAGTTGTATGCGCCCTTGTGGAACAAAGGCAGTGAACGCTTGTTACGGGCAATGGCGGGCTCAATGGACATTATCGTTGTTCAGGTCGCTGCTTACGGAATGAATGAATCGTGGCTCGGCAGGAAACTCGATGAAGGGGCGGTCGATGATTTATCCGTATTGCATAGAAAACACGGGGTGCACATTATGGGCGAGGGCGGGGAGTACGAAACACTTGTTCTGGACGCTCCTATCTTCAAAAGGCGCATTAAGGTAATGAATTATGACAAGAAGTGGTTTAGTGAGCAGTGGAGAGGGTGCTTACAGATTCACGAGTTCAAACTCGAAGACAAATGAGGACGTGGCGAACTAGATGAAGTTGAGGATATTTGGCCCCAAGGAAAAAGTCGTAAAAGGCATGGAGGAGACGACTGCCGGCTTGATGAAGTATGTGTTTGCGGCTCCGCGGTGGAAGAACACCATTCCTGTCACGCTTGCTTTGTCGCTTGTGGTTGGCGCCGGTGTCTTCAATTTTGGATGGAGAGAAAATCTCCTCGCTGGCCTGATTCTTATCGGCGTCCCAGCTGTGCTTGCCGCTGCCTTTACTCACCCGTTGGCTCGGCTTCTGCAAGGCACTATGACCGTCAATCGCTCTGCTTTGTTAGCATTCGTGGGAGCCGTGATAATCAGCGTCTTTTGCGTTGTCGGTGCACTGATTTCATTTGCAATCGGGTGGCAGCTGACAATCTCAGCGTACGTCATGTCCTTGGGTGCAGTCTTCGCTTTCAGAATTCTGGTGCTGATGGCTATCACGCAGAAAAGCTTCGTTCGAAATTTAGTTCCCGCTTCGCTTCAAACGGTATTCGGAGCGCTTTTTTTGCTGCTGTTCGGCGCGACAGGCTACGTCGTGAACTTAGTAGCAATCAGTGTAGTGTTCACGCTTGGCGCGTTGGTCATCATCAGGTACGTCGATGCGCCGTTGAGAAAATCTTTTGACGTAAGCGGCATGGATTTCATTCGTAGCTACATTGCGCAGACAGTAGAAGGCGCCCCTGGCATGGAGGACTTCTTCAAAAAGATAGGCGAAGCCGTTGAAGTCCCCGTCACCACACTGTCGTTCAGGACGAACGAGTGCTTGAAAGCGACGTTTGTCGTGCCGGCTGTTCATCCTGGTCCCGTCGGCGAGATTGGTGGTGGAAACCTTCCCGTAAGAATTGTAAACAACCTCGACGACGGTGGAGAGATTTTTGTGCCTCATGGGACTGCAACGCACGATTTCAACTTGGTTTCGGCGACAGAATCACTGAAAATAGTTGAAGCTGCGGCACGAGCAGTGGAAAACACCCAATATACTGCGGACGCGTCAAAATCAATTAGAGTGCAGAGAGGGGCCATCAAGCTTCTTGCACAGAGATTTGGCAACTCAGTTTTGTTTGTCTCGACTTTGTCGCCAGAGTCAACAGAGGACATCGAGTATGGGCTTGGTCTCGTCGCAAGCGCTGAAGCGAGAACACAAGGCGTGCAGCATGCTGCGCTCATCGATGCGCATAACTGCACGGCTCCTTACGCGTCATCCATGTGGGCGGGCACGAAGAACTCGTTCGACCTGATTGATGCGATCAGGGAAGCATCCTCGAGACTGATGCAATCAGAACCGCTAGAAAGCGACATCAAGCTCGGAACAGCAAGTCGGGGGCCTATTTTTGGGCGAGACGAAGGTATGGGTGATCTAGGCATTCAGGTGGCATTGGTTGAAGTTGCTGGGCAGCGCACGGCTTACGTGCTCGTTGATGCGAACAACATGGTGTCTAACTTGCGCGAAATCATCGTCAGTGCCCTGAAAGTCGACGAGGCAGAAGTCATGACTACTGACAACCACGTCGTGAACTCGTACAGCGGCATTAATCTGTTGGGTTTCAAAGCCGACAACGGCATCCTCTTAAAGGCGATAATCGAACTGGTTGATGAGGCACAGGCCAATCTTGAACCGGTGCGTGCCGGGATGAACACCCAGCAAGCTAGCGGGGTATCGGTCTTTGGCTCGCAAAAGACTGCACAGCTTGCGAGTACAGTGAATGCTATTATGGCCATGGGGGGCGCTCTGGGAATATCTGTGATAATAGCATCTTTTGCTATCTCTTTGCTGCTTGTAATTTTCAATAGATAAGCGGCCACAGCGTGCTTCCCTTGAGTCGAAAAGCCGCTGGAGATCGGCTACTTGTGCGTGAAATAGCAAATGATTCTCGTCTGGCCGTGCTGTTCGAGCACCTGATCCACTCTGGCAAAGCCGTAGCGTTCAAATTGTACTACTCGATCCAGCTCAGCAGCTATGCCAGGTTCGCCAATCCCGATATCGACTCCGCTTGGCGTGATGACCTCGACTTGAGGCCCGTTGGGCGGAGCCCAGTGAATTATTCTTGTGCCTTTAATGATTTCGTCGCCAGCGTATTCTGCCTCTAGCGGCTCTTTTTTTACAATTCGAACGTTGTAGAGATCTTTTAGTCGCACCAAATCGCTGCCGGATAAGGTGAGATCTTGTGCACTGACACATACGCCGGCTTCCACTGGGATCTCTCTAAAAGAGGCGGAAGATGATGGATGAAGTGGGGCGCGCGCTGTTGTAGGCTTAGCGTTCATTATGCTCATTGTAATCGGGTCCGGCACGAAGAAGTATCTGTGAGCAACTGGATCTACAAGTTTCCTGTTCTCGGCATAGAGGTTTTTCAAGCTAACGCTTATGTCCGATTCGTTAATGCCCAATCTCAGGATAAACAGCCTGATCGCTTCTGGAGCGAAACCTCTCCGCCTCAACGCCCTTAAAGTGGGGAGTCTAGGGTCATCCCAGCCACTATAGAGCCCCCGGGCAATCTCACTCCTCAGCTTACTTGTTGAGAACTTGCCGAATTCGTGGATGCTGATCCTCCCCCAATGTAGGGTGAACGGATATGTCCAGCCCATATGATCGTAGAGGAACTCCTGCCTCCTCTCGCTGTCGCGCAAGTCCTTTCCACGAATTATGTGTGTAACTCCGAGCTCGTGGTCTTCGATCGCTGATTCGAAATCAAGCATCGGCCACACGCGAAATGCTAGTCCCCTGGGGTGTGCCGTGTCGACAATCCGAAAAGCAATCCAATCTCGCAAAGCTGGGTTCTTATGCGTTACGTTGGTTTTGATCCGCAATACAGCTTCTTTTTCGGCTAGTCGCCCGTCCAGCATCTGTTTCCAAAGGCGCATATTCTTTTCTGCGGCGTTCTCGCGGTCAGGACACGCCAATCTTGCGTCTTTGAGCTTTTTGAATTGCAGCTGGGTACAGGTGCAGACGTAAGCAGCCCCCTGCGCAATGAGTTTTTCAGCGTGATGATAGTATGTTTCCATGCGGTCCGAAGCGTTGACCACGACGTCTGGGGTTGCGTCAAGCCATTTGCAATCCTCAAGGTACCAATCGTAGGCCTCAAGCATTGGTGGCTTCGTTTGCGGGTCGGTATCGTCAAAACGTAGAATGAAAGAACCACCGTACCTTTTGGCGTATTCAGAATTCACAACAATTCCGCGAGCACTGCCAAGCGTAGCCGGCCCGTTAGGGTTAGGTGCGAATCGCATGGCTACGCGTTCATGGTGAGGTAACTCCGGAAGGTACACCTTTTTGCGTTGCGCCTTTACTGCTTTGCGTTGGAGGTCCGGGGCTATCTGTTGGAGTAGCTGCCTCTGCTCGTCAAGCGTCATTGCGTTGACGTCGGCGACGATGCTCTCTGCCAAGCCCGATATCTCTCTTGCTTGTCGCTTAAGCTCCGGATGTTCGCCTATGAGCTTTGAGACAACAGCGCTATGCTCTGCTTTACCTTTGTGTAGAATAGCGTTCTGCAGAGCGCGCTTCTTAATTGCAGTCCTTAAAACTTGAGGTTCCACATCACCGCCCCGATGGACCTGCCTTCAATACGCTCTCGAAATCATGTGGTCGGCAAGTTTGAGCAGCTTGGATTTTGCCTCTGAATCGGCTAGCTTAGTGAGTCGCGACTTGCCGACTCGGAGAATCTCAGCTGCCTTTTCCATCGCGTAATCGATTGATCCTGCATCCTGTAAATCTTTAATTGCCCCTTCGATTGCTTTTTCGCTTGTGAGTTGCGACGGGTCAAGCCTGATGCCGTGCTTGAGTCCGTGGATCATAACTAGCGTCATCTTGCCTTCTATTAGGTCACTGGCCTTATCTTTTCCAAGCACTTCACGCGCCGTAATCAAGTCAAGCACATCATCTCGGATCTGGAAGCCTATACCCATAGCTACTCCAAACTCCCACAGGGTGCTCACTTCGCTGTCGGTGCCACCTCCAAGTATCCCCCCCATCGCCAAACCAGCTGCGTAGAGCACAGCTGTCTTTTTTTGGACCATGTCGAGATAGTCGGCCTCTGATATGTTTTTGTTATTTTCGAACTTTATGTCCAGCCACTGTCCTTCGCAGATGTGTAGGCACGCTTTCGAGAGAAGCTTAAGACATTTTGTTGCATTTTCTGGTTCTGTTTTTGTGTATGAAAGCACCTCGAAGGCTTTAGCGTAGAGCGCATCGCCTGCTAAGACGGCTTCTGACAGGCCCCATTTTGTGTGCACGGTCTCTATGGAACGTCTTGTCGTGTCTTCGTCCATAATATCGTCGTGAATCAGGGTGAAATTGTGGATGAGCTCTACTGAAACGGCTGCTGGAAGTATCGTCTCAACAGAGATATTGGGCTGCACCGCTTCAGCGCCCAACAGCAGAACCACCGGGCGCAGCCTCTTCCCACCAGCTTCAATGAGATGTCGAGCGGCTCTGTACAGCTCCTCGGGGAACACTAAAGGAACATACTCGTCGAGCGCATCATCGATTATTGTCTTTCTTTTGAGCAAGTCGTCGTCCAAGTTGCTCACTCTTGACCCCTCCTTGAAAGTGCTGCCTTTTGAGTGCAATGCAGCTCTGGCGGGGGTTTCTCCGCCTTCAAGGCCTCACCGCAATGTTCTGGCCATTTCTTAGTAGGTGAATATTATCCCTTAGACTGTAACCTGCTTCTTCTGCAAGTTCTACGTAGGAGCTTGTCATCGTTAGATCTCCGTGCGTGGGAAAAATATGGTCTGGCTTGAGCATCTTGATCAGCTCCCAGTGGTCTTCGCGGGCGGCGTGGCCCGACACGTGAACATCAGTATAAAGCCTTGCCCCTCGCATTTTGAGCTTGGTTTCTACTGAATATCGATTAGCGGCGTTTATTGGAGTTGGTATCACCTCGGCAGAAAACACTATTTTGTCGCCGGGCGCGACTTCGTAAGGGGTTAGCCCTTTTGCGACCCGCGTGAGCATCGCTTCTGGTTCTCCTTGATGTCCCGTGATAATTGGAAGATATTTTTCTTTCCCTTCCTGCGCTACCCTCCGTAACACCTTTTCTACAGATCTTCTATTCCCGTAGACTCCAATGTCATTGGGAAGCTCGACGTATCCCATTTTTTCTGCAGTTCCTAGGTATCGTTCCATAGAGCGACCTAAGACCAGTGGGCGCCGGTCCATCTCGCGAGCTGCTTCGAAGATCGTCTTTACTCGGGCTATATGTGACGAAAACGTAGTTACGAGCACTCCATTGCCTTCTTCTTCAGTACCGAGAAGAACGTCACGCACCAAGTCTTTCGCGATCTGTTCTGACGGGGTCTTTCCTGCCTCCTTTACGCGAGTACTTTCGACGATCAACGCGAGCACTCCGTCTTTTCCTAAACTCTTTAAGCGATTGAAGTCGGGGGGTTTGCCAATAACAGGCGTTCGATCAAGCTTGAAATCGTTCGCATAGACCAGGGCACCGGCCGGCGTATGCAGAACGGCGAATATTGGATCGGGGATACTGTGCGTTGCTCGAACGAATTCAACCGCTATATCGGGAGTTATTTGATAAACCTGTCCTGCTTCGAGCGTGTAAAGGGGATTCTCGACGCCAAACTTCTTCTCAACGCGGATCTGTTGTGCGATGAGCTCCGCCGTAAACGGCGTGGATATTATCGGAGCTTCGTACCT
Source organism: Methanomicrobia archaeon (assembly GCA_015661395.1). Lineage (GTDB taxonomy): Archaea > Halobacteriota > Bog-38 > Methanoflorentales > Methanoflorentaceae > Methanoflorens. The sequence continues at coordinate 20,018 of JACWML010000020.1, forward strand.
GTGCGCAAGCTTGGGGACGGCGCCGATGTGATCGAGATGTCCGTGCGTGCAGACTATCGCCTTCACAGATCCCTTTGCTTGACTCAGCATCGCGTCATTTGGTATCGCACCCATCTTGATAAGGTCCATAGAATGCATCTTCTCGATTTCTGCATCCTCATGAATTGCAATTCGATCAAGTCTAAGGCCCATATCTATGATGACTATGTCTTCGTTCACTCGAATCGCAGTCATGTTGCGCCCGACTTCTTCGTAGCCGCCAATTGCGTTAACTTCTATCTCCAAAGCGCTACCTCCTCACCTGAAGCTCGGCTAGGTTGAATCCCCGTTGTTGTAGTATCTGCATGGTTTCGCCAGTAATGACCAGCGGGCATTGCTTTAGATCGGGGAGTGTCTTGCATCCAGTTAGAAACATTGCAACTTTCAATTCTTCAACGACCGCCATTATCTCGCTTAGTACATATCTGGTCCCTTTGAATGCGGGTTTTAGCAGTGGCAAGCCTATCCCGCACAACGACGCACCGAGTGCAATACACTTGCCGACGTGGAGGCCGTTCCTGATCCCTCCAGTTCCGATTACGGGTAAGGTGAGGGATTCCAAAATGGAGATTGCGGTCGGTATACCCCAGTCGGCATAGAGCGCCCCCAACCTCTCTAGCAGGGGGTCGGTCTGAGCGCGGTACGATTCAACTCTTGCCCAGCTCGTGCCCCCAGCGCCGCCTACATCAATTGCAGAAGCGCCTGCCTTTTTTAACTCAGCTGCGACTTCTCTCGAAATCCCCGCACCCGTTTCTTTGGCGATCATTGGCACCCGAAGAGAATCGGCAAGTGATTTCATCGCGTCGAGGCATCCTTCAGCGTCCGTATTACCCTCTGGTTGCACCGCCTCTTGCAGGAAATTCAGATGAATTGCCAATGCATCTGCGTCAACCATATCGATCAAGCGGTCAATGATCTCCATATCATATTCCTTAACTTGTGTGGCCCCAATGTTAGCCACTACAAAAGCGCTGGGGGCTCGCTCTCGAACTATACTGAACGACTCGACCTGGTCAGGATGTTCAATTGCTGCGCGCTGACTTCCCACACCAATGCCGATGCCGAGTCGCTCTGCGGCCTCTGATAACGCAGCGTTGATAGCAGTTGTCTCTTCGTGTCCGCCTGTCATTCCTGCTATAAAGACGGGAGCTGTGAACCGCCTTCTTAAGAACGTAGCAGTCGTATCGATCTGTGACTTTGTCAATTCAGGAACTGCGTTGTGGACGAATCTGATATCATCGAGGCCTGTTTTTCCTGATTCGACATCTTCAGCAGCACAGAGCATTAGATGCTCGATCTTTCGGTTCGTTGTCATTCTTTTTCTGCGGAGAGGGTCGTACCCACATCTAGGTGCGACGTTAAAAACTTAGTGATGTTGCCGTCGTAAGTTGCGTTGAATATCTCAGACTGAATACCTGACTTAGCAATCTCCAGAAGCTCCACAACTTTGTGCAACATCCCCCCGGTTACGTCCGTAGACTTGGAACCGAGAATTCCTTCACGGTATTTTTCAAGCTCACCGGGGCTAAGATGGTTCAGTTTTTTGTCTCGATACATGATTCCATCGACGTCTGTGCCGACTCCTATTTTTTTTGGGCGCATCTTTTGCGCGAGAAACGCTATAATTTGATCACCTGACAGGATGTTGAAGCCATCTAAGCGATCCATTACGACGTCGCCATGAAGCACCGGGATGATATTGTTGGTAAGCATAAGCTCTAACGCGTTCGTATCAAAATGCGTGATCCGACCGGCATCTAGCGTAGCGTTATTAAGTGGGTGGATCGGCAATGCTGCCGCGCTTTGAGACTGGAGCTCGTCTATGAACGCGGTGTTTAGCGAGCGCACGGCGCAATGGGTCTTCCACATTCCGCTTGCGCTAAGACCTTTGGATAAGTACTTGACAACTTGTGGGTGCCCAAAGGAGCCCGCACCGTGGACAAGAATGAGAGGTGAACTCTTTGCGTCAGCGATTTGTCGAGCGACCATGCGCAAGTTATCTTCTCGCAAGGTGCTCTCTCGCCCTTTGTCCGTCAATACTGAGCCGCCGATCTTAAGCAATATAACGTTGGTCACGCCTGTTATGCCTCTACGTGCAGGCCTAAACTGGAAATCGCAGTGGTCAGCACTAGAGCACCTTGTTTTGCGATAGCTTGTGTAACGTGGTCGACCTTTTCGTCTGTTGCAATCGCCAATACGCATCCTCCACGGCCCGCGCCAGTGATTTTGGCACCTAGCGCGCCTGCTGTTCTCGCTGCGTAGATTAATCTGCTGAGTGTAACGTCGCTTACCCCGAGCGACTCGAGGAGCCCTTGGTTGATATTCATAAGCTCGCCTACGCTGACGAGGTCTCCTTCAGCCAGCTTCTGTTCTCCCAAGCGCGTGAGATCTCCCATTGAAGACATCACGTCATTCACCACGGAAGGGTACTTCTTTTTCAAATCAGATACAAATGCGATGACGTCGCGGGTTGCCCTCTCAACGCCGGTTGCGCCGATTATTATCGGTACGTCAAGCTGCGCGAGATGAGCCGTTTTGGTCTCTTCTACTAAGACCATACCGCCGGTTGAAGAAACAAAGGTATCCGCGGGGCTCGCCGTACCCTGAACTTCTTTTTCGACCTTATGGCCTATCTTCGCTACCATTTCATTATCGAGTTCAATGCCGAGACTCTCAGTTAGAGCTTTTATAGTTGACACTGTAACTGCGGCGGAAGAGCCTAACCCTTGTCGCGGCGGCAATTCCGACCGTATCGTTATCTCAGCGCCAAAGTCTGTTTCAAACAGTTGTTTAATCATTTGAGCGGCACAACAGGCGTACTTAAACTCTTCACTGGAGCAGTCCGCGCGCTTGTCCATGGCATCTATCGTGATTTTCCCCGAAGATGCCATCTCTACTGACACACACGCACGCAAGTTTATCGCGCATGCTATCGCCGGCTCTCCGTAGACAACAGCATGCTCTCCGAACAGATAGATCTTGCCTGGAGCCGAACAGGTTATCATCTATGTAGGTTCTCGTCGCACACTCTTTTCAAGCTCGTTCTCAGCATCAGGCCATAATTATCCCTGCATAGCCGACCACCGCAGTTGAATCGCCACAAGTGTCTGCACTTGTAGAATAATCGATAAGCTCTCCTCGCTTGGCGCCTCGATGTTTCGCGAATTCGATGGCAACCGCTATTGGCGCAAAGCCGCACACGGAGGTCGAGCGAGCTCGCGTAAGAAATTCTAGCGACTCAAGTTTAAGAATGGGCTCTATTACCCACTGGTCGGTTGTTCTCGCGGCGTGCTCTGGCGCGTAATGCGTAAAATCGCTGGAGGCAATAAGCACGCTGTTTTCGTCGGCAACTCTTTGGATTGCCCCGAAAACACGCTGTATCGATTCAGGCCCTTGAAGTCCCATAGTAATAGGGACGATTTCGAAGTCGTCGAATAGAAACTGTAGGAAGGGCAACTGAAGTTCTATCGAATTGTCTTCTTTGTTGGCGTCACTATTCACGTCGATATCGAGTGCGTCCACAATATCCATGTTCACGTTCACTTTTCCGAGGGGTGTCAGCCACGGTTCGTTCGAGACCGAAATAACGGGATAATGGTGATTTGGGCCAATGATTATGTAGGTGGCCACCTTCGGAAGTATCGAAAAAACCTTTCCTGCCGTCAAACCTGAACAAGCGTAGCCCGCGTGAGGAACCACCACACTCGTGAGCAGACGCGGTTCTGGCCTCCCAACGAAGCTACGCAAAAGCTCTTCCAGCGCCCGGGGGTTACTCGGGTACCACGACCCTGCTTTTGCAGGTTTCCTCATAGTCTTAGATCTCTATTTCGAAATCTTTGACTGCGTAGCCCGTCTGTTGACCGCGAAGCTTGGTGATCTCCTTTGCGAGGAGCCAATAGATGAGCGCTAACGCTTTCCGTCCTTTGTTGTTGGTGGGGATGACAATGTCAATGTGTGTTGTCATATTATTTGTATCGCACATTGCAATTACTGGAACGCCAACATCTACAGCTTCCTTAACGGCTTGTGAATCTCCAATAGGGTCCGTGACGACAACCACATCTGGTTCAACGAAGTTGCGGTACTCTGGGTTTGTCAATGTGCCCGGTATAAAGCGTCCCACAACTGATTTTGCTCCGGTTACTTTAGCAAACATTGTTGCGGGAAATTGACCGTATTGCCGTGCTGAAACCACAAGTATGCGGGCCGGGTCGAATTTACTGAGAAAATCAGCTGCAATTTTTATGCGCTCGTCTGTAGCCTTTACGTCCAGCACATAAAGACCGTCTGCTCGAACGCGATAGACAAAGCGCTTCATATCTTCTGTTTTTTGCTGCGTGCCTATGTGCACACCTGCAGCTAAGTATTCGTCAACAGGGATGAGAGATTTGTATTCCGTAGTCTCTTCCATTGATCCACCTCCTTTAGATCGGTTTTTTCGCCATCCTGTAGCTTGATCCGTCAAATAGTTCTTGTTCTATTCGTATAAGTTCATTGATTTTTGCAGTGCTCTGTCTGCCCTTGATGCTTAGTTTGACAAAAGGAGCGGACAAAGCAACGGCCAGCTGCGACGGTGATGCGTCGCAGGTCGCAGAATTGTCGGTAAGCAAAGCGCAGCTGCGGCCATTGGCTTTCTCCCGAGAGTACGTTTCGAAAACGCTCGAAACCGTACCTGTAGGCACAATTAATGCAAAATTAGCCTCCCTACGACTCTTCGGGGAACGCGCATCTGCAATTCTCGTGTCGACACCCGCCTCTGACGCTATCAGACACGTCGCACCTAGCTCATCGGTTAGCTGTCGCTGAAACTCAGACTCTGTTCGGTCGAAGGGATCTTCGATGTAATACAGATTGTACTGACGGGCGAGATCTAAAAGATACCGCAGTCGGCTGGTTCCCGTCGTGGAGGCATGGTCCGCAAAACTAATCTTGCCGTGCGCGTGCTTCGAGGCTTTGAAATCCACGCCTAGCTTGACCTCGAAGTCAAACCTTGTACTTGCACCGTCTGTGATTCTAGTCAACCGATTCAAAATGTCGGTGTGAGCAGAGTCTCCACGGATGTCCAGATTGTTGAGCTCTCGATGGATGCTTGCTAGTGAAGCAATTGCGCTGGCAAATGAGCCCGCCCCTATTGGAATACCAAAATAATCAGCGTCGGCGCTAAAGATTTTTAGCAGAGGGTAGGGCATAGCATTCGCAAAGAAGCCTCCGAGGTAGCGATACAACGGCACCCCGAGAGAAGCTGCTGCTGCACTTGCAATTGCAACTGAGAAAGCCATACTCATATTAGGCAATGAAAAGATACCCTGTAGCACTTCGTCGATTTCTGTCTGCTGACTCACTTCCCTGCCGATGAGTGTAGGCACTTGTTCTCGCGCCCTTCTTATTGCCTCGCTTGGCGCCGGAAAAGAGCACCGGCCGTAGCCGCTTGTGGTCACTATCTCTACTTCGGCCGCGTCGGTCGCGTTTATGTCGAATACCTTGCTTACAGACACCGCCTCGATCGAGTTCATCGTGGGGTTCCTCGACGTTTTATCGTTATCGGAATAACCCCCTTCTTGAGTTCTTCTAGTGCCATGTCTATAGGATCTGCGGTGTCCGATTCTATCAATGTAGGGGCACCCATAGAAATCTGCAAAGCTCGCGCCCCGACGATTCTGGCCCTTTCATAACGAGTAAGTTTTTCAATAACTTCTTTCAATGACTCCCCTCCATTTTAAAGGGCCTGCATGGGGTTGCTGAGATTCGAACTCAGGTTACGGCGTCCCGAACGCCGTAGGATATCCAGGCTACCCCACAACCCCTTGTCATTGATACGGAGCAAAAATATCAACAAGCTCTTTGTGTGTCAAAAGCATTCTGCGACAGCAGTATCGCTTTACGCCAAGATCGTCCAACACCCTCTTTGGATCCTCTCCAGCACTTATGCGCTCCTTGTACTGATCCCAATGTTTCGATATCACTGCGCCACACGTAAAGCATCTTACGGGTATCATCTCTTAGCCTGATTATCTGTAGGATTTTTGTCGCCGCGCTCGCGCGCCTCGGCCGCCAAATTTCTTTGGCTCCTTCTGCCGGTAGTCATTCACAAGGAGTGTTCGGTCTTGTTTTAGAAATAGATCTTTGATACTCAGATCGTTCGTCCAGTCAATCAATCCCCGAGCTATTGCGGTTCGGGCTGCGTCGGCCTGTCCGACGACTCCTCCACCTCGGACGGTTACTCTAATATCAAGTCCTTTTGCCAAATCGCCGGCAATGTTTAACGGTTCTTGGATCTTGTCTCGCACAAGCGCGGGCTCAACCACGTTGAGAAGCTTTTTATTGATCCTCACCACGCCTTGTCCTTCTTTGAAAGAAGCTCGTGCGATTGAGGTTTTGCGTTTGCCGCTTGAGTTGATTGTTTTTTGGCCCATGTATCCGATCCTATTTCTTAGCCCCGAGTTGTTGGGAGATCTTTCCTACCTCCACAACCTTGATGGTGCTCAATCTTGTTTTTTGTGCGCGTTCAAGCGTTTCAGCCTCGACGCTGGAAAGCTCGGCCGGTGTTCCAACGTAAACTCGCAGCCGTCCGAACGCCGCTCTGCCGACTGATTTTTTATACGGCAACATCCCTCGAACCGTACGTCGTAGAATCATGTCTGAACGCTTAGGAAAATATGGTCCTTTTTCTTTGGAGCCTTTTTTTCGAAGGGTTTGATACTTTGACAGTGTGGTTTCTGCCGACCCTGAAACTACCGCGCTTTCCGCGTTAATAACGTCAATCTCTTCGCCGGATAACAGTCTTTGAGCTACGATGCTGGCAAGACGCCCGAGTATTAATCCATTAGCGTCAATTACTGTCACAAATTTGTCTCTCCTATATTTCAACGTATGATCTTCACTTGACTGCCCTTTGGAGATACGAGGGCGATTTCATCGAGCGACAAGACGGTCCCTCCCGCCGTAAGGATTTTTGACCGGGCGCTATCACTAAAACTCGGCGCACCTATGGATATCGGATGGTCAATTGATCCCGCCCCTAGCACTTTACCAGCGACAATAACTAAGTCGCCCGAGTTCGTATGTCGGTTAAGCCGGCTCAAATTGACTTTGGCGTAGTTATTTGATGGCGCCTCCAACCTTCTAGCAAGCTCTCTCCAAATATTTGCTTGATGCTGTCGTGCGTGCGCTTTGAAAGCGTCTATCTGTAACATCAGCTGAGGATTGGTCTTCCGTATTCTGTGCTTTGCCATGCTATCTCCTGTCAAGCATTTCGAATGCGGGGGGTGCGATTTGAACGCACGAACTCCTATGAGACTAGGCCCTCAACCTAGCGCCTTTGACCAAGCTTGGCAACCCCCGCCTACGCAAACGTTCCGAGGTACGTAGCTAATTCGCTAGCCCTGTTCATCAAAGACTCAACTGATATCGTCAGCAGATCTATGCAGCTCATTGATCCGTCTGACTCTGTATAGAACACAAAGCGCTGCGGGTCGCCGACGACTGAGATCGCGTGTGTGTCGCAAGCTTCGACGCACAAATTGCAAAGGGTGCACTCAAGTTCGTCAACCATGTGCACGGATCCGTTTTCGTACCGGATGATCTCTTTGGGGCAGGCCTCGACGCATTCTTTACATCCGTTGCACTCTTGAACAGAAAACTTTGGCAAGTACTTGTAGCTTGTCGCGATTGCCGACTGAAATTTAGCGTGGTTTTTGGCACTGCCTTTTCGTGCAATTGCTTCAAGCAGCAATTGTTGGCCCTCAAAAAGTTTTATTATGGGTATGTTGCCGTCGGCGGGAACCACTTCGACGTCAGCGGACGCTAAGTCTCTTGAGTAGACTGTAGCGGGCCCTTGCACGTTTAAGGTCATTGACACCTGACATTGAAAGCATCCTTCCCCGTTGCAAGAACACTCAGACGGGGAGAGATAATGTTTCCCTCCTGTGAGCGGAATAAGTCCTAGACGAAGCGCAAGCATCTCGTCGAACAGGACTGACGTGTTGTTGTAAAAGTTGACATCATCGATTGACATCGCTCGGACGTCAGCCATCATGCTCCGTCTAACGCTGTTCACGAACGCTGGTGCCGTACCAGAAATTATGAAACGCGCGCGCCTATCTGTGAGTTCTAAGAATTTTAAATCCATGTTGTGTCCGAAATGTCAGATCCTGCGTCCCCTTCTGCCTCCGGGCGACCGCGTGCCGTCGTGAGGGATAGGGGTTACATCTTCTATTCTCCCTATTTTTAATCCAGCTCTTGAGAGCGCCCTTATCGCAGCTTGCGCTCCCGGACCGGGGCTCCGCTGTCCATTCCCGCCAGGGGCCCTTACCCTTACGTGGACACCGAGGACGCCCTTATCCAATGCCTGTTCGGCTGCGCTCGTGGCAAGCTGCATGGCAGCATAGGGTGAACTCTCGTTGCGATCTTGCTTGACTACCATGCCCCCTGATGATTTTGCTATGGTCTCGGCTCCACTAAGATCTGTGATGGTGATGATCGTATTATTAAACGATGCAAAGATATGGGCGATTCCCCACTTTCGCTCGGCCATAATCTATGTCACGCTCCGTCGCTCGCTCGCTTCTCGGAACCGTCGACTTCGCGGAGCGGGGATCCGACGTAGTATCCGATGAGCGCTTGTTCACTTGCGGGGAGAACGTAGCTTGGAACGGTTACTCTGCGTCCTGCGACTGCGATATGCCCGTGGACAACAAGTTGCCTGGCGTGCTTGGCAGAATGGGCTAAACCTTGCTTCTGGACTTGGGTTTGTAGCCGCCTCTCCATCAAATCTTCACTTGCTAAGGTGAGCACGTCGTCCAGAGATGAGTCATATTTGATCAGACCTATACGTTTTAATCTGTCGAGGAATTTTTCCGTCTCAAACTTCGCGTGCTCGCCACGCTCACCAACCTCTTGAATGTCGAAGAGTAATTTCCGCGCCTCACGTCGATACTTCCTCAACGTCGTCTCGACTTTCCAGACTTCTCTCTTGTTTTTCAAACCGTAAGTTCTTACGAGCTCGGCTTCTTCGCCGATCCTTGCTCCCTGCCATGGGTGACTGGGCGTATCAAACGTTTTTCTGCTTTTGCCAGGATACCCCATCTCTCGCACCTTCTATCATTACCGCTTTTTGCGTTGCACGCCTACCGTTGCACCTCTGCGTCCTGTCGATTTGGTCCTCTGCCCACGGACTTTGTGTCCTCTTTCGTGGCGAATCCCTACATAGCTTCGGGTCTTTTTCATTCGATTAAGATCTTCGCGAAGCGTAATATCTACTTGAGAGCCTAACAGGTGTTGGTTTTCGCCCGTGACGGGACTTTTCCGGTAGTTGAACATCCAAGCCGGAATGTGCTGATCAAAACTAGCGACAGAATTCCTCAGCCTTTCTATTTGCTCGTCATCCAGATATCCCATCGTGTCTGTAGGATTTACGTTGGCGCTTTGAGTCAGAATTCGCGCCGTTCGTATACCAACGCCTTTCAAACCTGTGAGTGCGTACTGGACTGCTTTTTTTCCATCCAGGTCCGTTTGCGCGATTCTTACTATATACTTGATCTCGTCGTGTTCTGGCTGTTCTTTGTCACCCTTGGGCACTTCGATACCTCGCGTGTGTGGCATTTTAACCAATCATCGTATTTATAACTAGCTCGCCGAATGCGCTTTTTTGCGATAGCTCGAAGGATCGGTGCGGTTTTACGGTAACGGATCGCACAGAAAGCGCTGGGGGTGGGATTTGAACCCACGAGTCCCGGGGGGACACTGGTTTAGCAAACCAGCGCCGTAGACCAAGCTTGGCTACCCCAACAGCGGGTGTGGGCGCACAGAAAGGTCGTCACTCCGCAGCCTGTCAGAGCTCCCAACTCATTCTCTATCCCGCAACCCTCCGAGCGTCACGCGTCCGCGATAGGTTTGCTCCCTTCCGGGCCTGAACCGGTGCTCACGGTGAGCGCATGCCGCTGGTTCTCCAATCAGCAACACACGGCCGTTGACCCCGCAGGACGGAATTTCATTGTCTGAATTGTAAGATGGTCAAACTGCCAAAATGCCTTCCTTCTGTTTCGCTCCCCACTTGTCGACGTTTTTGGGTTACAGAGGACGCCGAGCCATCCGAGCTAGCCCAGTTACCATATAGCTACTAGTGTCTATAAAATTATCGCTGAACTTGCTTGCAAATGTCGCTGCGCCCGTGTTGTCAACTTGATCAGCTCAATGTTTAAGATCGCTGGCGCTAGCCCTTGATGACCCCCATAGGGGTGAGCCGCGCAACGGCTTCTGAGATGCCGAGCTTTGAAACGACGTTTATGACCTCGTCTATCGGCTTGTACGCTTCTGGTGCCTCTTCTGGCACTGACGAAAGATCATCAGTTTTTATCGCGATGTGTTTTCGCTGCAGACCCTC
>JACWML010000072.1 GCA_015661395.1 Methanomicrobia archaeon
GACTTGCGGTCACTCAGAATACTCGGCACTGTCGGGGAACCAATCAACCCGGAGGCATGGATATGGTACTACACGCACGTCGGTAATGAGCGCTGTCCGATCATGGACACGTGGTGGCAAACCGAAACGGGAAGCTTCATGATATCCCCGTTGCCGACGGCTCCGCTGAAACCCGGATCGGCAACCAAGCCATTACCAGGGATCCGCGCAGACGTGGTCGACAAGGACGGGAAACCGGTGCCCCCCGGGAAAGGTGGATTTCTCATCATAACCACGCCGTGGCCTTCGATGCTCAGGACGCTCTACAAGGACCCCGAACGGTATGTGAAAACGTACTGGGAAGTGATACCCGGTGGCGTGTACTGCCCAGGGGATATTGCGCGAAAGGACCAAGACGGGTACCTCTGGATTCAAGGGAGGGCCGATGACGTGCTCAAGATCGCTGGTCATCGGGTCGGAACGAGCGAGGTCGAATCTGCCTTCGTCAGCCACGCCGCTGTGTCAGAGGCCGCGGTCATCGGGAAACCCGACCCGATACGAAACGAGGTCATCAAAGCGTTCCTCATCCTGAAAGAAGGACGTACCGGTGATGCGCACTTGATGGAGGAGCTTAAGAAACACGTGCGACACGAGTTAGGGCCGGTTGCCGTGGTTGGAGAGATCGTCTTCGTGCAAGCCCTTCCCAAGACGCGAAGCGGGAAGATCATGCGGAGAGTGCTCAAAGCACGAGAGCTTGGCATTGACGCCGGTGACGTGACTACGCTTGTGGAATGAGCTTCTGCCGGCTCCGTTGAGGTGACAGCAGGAGATGCGGGGAAGCTGCTCAAGCTTGAGGACTTACCTTTTACGACCGCCGAACAGGGAGCCGATACGATCGCTAACCGCGCAGGGCTTTAATGAGCCCTTCTTTTTTCCCCTGTAGGTCGCACCAATTTATAAACAGAATTCGACCTTTGGGTCACGACTCGGCGGCGCCGTGAATGCAATAGTAGCCCCTCGTCAGCGCGTACTGCACGTAGACGGGGCACTTCCGGCAGCCGCATCCCAGCATTTCAGGAGGCTTTTTGCTCTTGCCCGCTGCACAATGAACCCACCCGCTGCAATGGGTAAGCCGGAACGTCGAGCAAGTTGTGCAGCAGAGACACTTCACGACATTCTCTGCTGTTACCGGAACCCTCATGAATTCTTTTTTCGCGCTCCAGTTTTTTGCAACAGGCACTGGTTAACAGGTAGGACGAACGGCCGATGATTGCTTATGACGGCACTCGCAAATAACGTAGTCGCCTGCAGTTTGCCGTTTTTGCAACGAATTGACGGTGTTTTTCGTTGCTCGTTACGCAAGTTTTTAATATGATTATGCATATGACAAATTTTGGCTAGGAAGTAGGCAACCTATTTCCGACATAGGATTCTCTCTATATAAGCTCACGGAGCTCAAAACGGGTCGTGCGTATAAAATGTCCTTTCTTGAACGAAATTTTTTGCCTAACGGCGCAGCATTCAGTTTTCACCAATCATGGTTATACACATGCTAAGTCGACGTGAACGCGAATTTCTAAACGACCTTGCGACTTTTCGGGACGATTTTCGACATGCCGGCGGCGTTCGAGGTCTACGCACAACGGAGGACGAGTACGTCCGCAGAAAACTCGATGATATATATGGAAGTCGTTACGTGCTTGTGCTGCGGAACCGGATTCGAAAGAGGGCTTCCACAGCGTTGGATGACCTATTAGAACTCGCAACAGTAGCCGCAGACGACCCTACCGCCAGACGGTCTGGGCCGCGTTCACTTCTGCCATACAGATTCGAATACAGGCTTCTCGAGGTTATCGGAGCGCATCAGAAACGCACTGACTTCCGCGCGTCGCGCCGGATAGAAACGCTCATAGAGGAACTACAAACTACTGCAGATGAACTTCAATTGATCGACGCGATGGAAAACGGTGATATTACGGGCTTGAGGGAGTAAAGTCATATAAGTTAGCTTGCCGCGTTTCCTTATTTTTTCTGGACGAATGAACAATACGCCGGTTCCTATTGCTCCAATACCGCGCTAGCGCGCTAACTCGCACTGCTAGCGTGTAAACCACCAGCGAGATTCCTCGGTGCTCGACTGCCGTGTATAGATATCTCAGCATTCTCCAAACAGCAATTACTTCGGGCACGACACGTCTTTCGATGTGGTCCGTCGAAGCGGTACGTCAGTACCAACGTAGCGCGCGAGGATTAGGCGCTGACCACGCATCGGTCTATTCGACTTACAATCCGGTACAGGCTCTCTCCGATAGCGACTGTAATTTATCAATAAGGGGAGTATGTACCGTATGAATAATTTTAGTGCAGAAAATGTCGATTCAAATTGGAAAGATCTTTACAAAACTGGAGGAGTGGCTGCTATTATTGCAGCTGTATTAATTCCAATTGAGATAATCGTCTTAACTATTTGGCCGCTGCCAACTACTGTGATGGGCTATTTAACGCTATTTCAGAGCAATAATCTCATTGGATTAATCGATGCTTATCTGCTGGAAGTTGTTGCATACGTTCTTATGGTCCCGATGTTTCTCGCTATTTACCTTGCCCTCAGACGAGTCAGTGAGGGTTACATGGTGCTTGCAACGATCCTCGCTATTATGGGGATAACTGTCTTTCTCGCAACGAATAATCCGTTTTCCATGCTTTCCTTAAGCAGACAATACGCGGCTGCAACAACAGAGGCGCAGAAGACCATAATTTTCGCAGCATGGCAGGCGATACTTGTTAATACGAACCAACGTGCTGTTGGTGGTTTCAATATGGGGTTCTTTTTAATTTCGGTGGGTGGTCTTTTAGTCTCAGCTGTCATGCTGCGGAGCAATATCTTCAGCAAAGCAACAGCATATGTGGGAATTCTAGCTTTTGCAATCTCATTATCCGATTACGTCAGAATAATCGTTGCGCCATCGGCGCTCACCCTCACCCTCATCATCGCCCTCGCATCTGCCATTTTTTTGATTATCTGGTTGATATTAGTAGGCCGAAGGCTATTCCAGATAAAGCGAGCCATCTCGAAAGAACAGGTGTATTAATCTACAGATAAGACCGGTTCAACAGACGCACAGGATTCGAGTTTTGCAGATATTTTTTATATCCTCTTTAACTTAGTCATTCGAACAGTATATTGGTTGCACGCTGCTGAGCCACCTCTCCGCCAGATAATTGAGATGTTGCGGCACGAGATGTGCACACACGAGGCAGAAAGTTCGCGCTTTAAACAGCGATACAAGCTACCCAGAGAAATGCTGCCACCACCTTTTAAAAGTCGTATCGCACAGGGATGTGTCAGCCTCGAAATGGAGGCCGCAGGCGAAGAAAATCGTCAAAAAATGGGCTAATATCGATCTGAAATGGGGTTTAACGCTCACAGTCCTAAACCCGCAAATGAAAGATGTTCCACATTCTTCTCTTATCAATGAAGTTCATCCATCTGTCAATTTGCGTGCCCCACGCGGGGTCTCGCGGAATGTTCTTAAGGGCAGAGAATTGATCAAGCACTTCAATGCGCGCGTCCCACTTCGTCATCGTGCGTGCGTCTTTCATCGCCCATTTGGTCGCCATTTTTTTCGCGCCTGTTCGCCGCAACCCGAAGTTGGCGATGAGTTTGCCTAACCTCGACTGCGCGTTAAGTACAACTTCCGCGCCCGAGAGGTTGTCTGCCAACAATGAGAGAAACTGCTTTACCTGCGAATCGTCAAACCAGTCTAACACGCCCCCACAAATTATGAATTCCCCGTTTTCCGGGTGCTCGACATCCCTACACCAACTCGCGTCGAACAACGATTTTGCAAGGTACGTCGTCCGGTCAGGTTCGGGGAGCAATTGGCTGCGGACGTCGATGACGTTGGGGAGATCAAGATCCACCCAATAGAGCCGTTGTCGATACGATAAAGCGTGGTGTCAAGGCCCGCTCCGAGATTAATGACCGATGCTGTGGGGTGTTCCGCGATGTACGCGCGGGCTTTGTCGTCGAACTGCTTTGCCCGTGCAACTAACATGAGCGTGCCTTCAAAACGCAGGCCTTCATCGATAGTTGAAAAGTCATAATCAATTTGTTCCACAAGCTCGATCGCTTTCGCGTCGTTGAAGACTGAAGGATACTCACGGCTGAATTTTGCTCGCCCCCAGAGCGGAGCTAACAACGTTCCTTCGACGCCGTGTAGATCTACCTTCATCGCACCCACTTCCTCGACTGCTCGCAGATTGTCCAGCAGCACGAGATTGGAATCATAGCTTTATGCTTCCACGGACTGTTGCGTAGCGAGCTGCATCCTCAGACTCACTAGTTTCGTCCTGCATAGCATTTAAATGTTGATCGCGACCCATTTTTCTTGGAGAATCACATTATCGTGGAGGGTCTGAAACACCTTAGGATACTGAAAGGCACGGGATAGATCATACCGTGAAGTATCATGCCATTTACCGTGATACGCCAGTCAGTAAGGAGTTCCAGAGAGTTTTTATCATCTATATCGACGCCGTGTGAAGACGGAGGATTCAGCGCTTGTAGAGGCGTTTTCGTGTCTATCTGGACTGCTTTTTGAAGTCGGCGAGACAACAACGAGAAACGCAAGCACCCCGTTGTGAACCGTTTGATAGCTGCGCGTCGACAGTCCTGCAAGTTTTGAGAACGTATAAGGCAGTCGTGTTGTTGGGTAGCTGTAATCCGCTTTTGCGCGGTGAAGCGAGATTTTGCTGCGATGAATCTCGTGCAGCTCGTGTTGACAGCGACCAGTGCACACGTCTTGGTAATTTGCAGCGGCTAGCATAGTGATGAATGAAGCCGTGATTGACACTTAATCGTTGTGATTAGCTGCACACGACTAACACATCGAAATAAGCGATATGCGCAAAAGCGCTTGAATTCTAAGAAAAGGAACTTGGATGAGAACACTAATCTAAACTCTCGTGAAAAAAAGATATCCATCTCAATCCTTGACGGACATTCCAGGCGTCGGCAAAGATAGAGTTCATCAGATGCGAATGGCTTGGCGCTTTGCCGTCGCGTGGCCCTTTTGCGCAACAATTTAAGCTTAGAATTGACTTAAAAAGGCGTTGTTCTTTTATGGCGAAACGCGAAGTCAGCTTTGTACAGCATTAATTGCCGCATCAACTATGACATCTTCCACCATGGTAAGCGATGGATCAAAGCATCGCTCTCTCATCCAAATGTCTTTAGCAGTAATCCCAGCCTTAATTCCAAGGGTAAGCTCATTTATGCGCTCCGCCACGGATTCCTGAGAGATTATCTGCGCCCCTATTAGCTTGTCACTAGATGCTTCGAAGATTAGTTTAGCCGTAATGGCCTTTCCACCCGGAAAGAACCTGGCCTTCGTTTGTTTTACAGACTTGCCAACCTTGATTGGTATCCCGTATTTACCCGCTATCTCACTTGTCGCTCCTACCGATCCCACCTGC
>JACWML010000073.1 GCA_015661395.1 Methanomicrobia archaeon
GTCAGTAAGAGCGAAAAGTGCCTCAAATAGGTTATCTACGGCGTTATCCATGCCTAAACCCCAATAGTCCAGACGCTTAATGTTATTAATTGTTATTGACAGAAGCGAGCTCGTTAGTGGCCCCCACTCATAGCGCGTGACAAGGCTTATTCGCAGAGCGCAGAATTCGATGCACGTCAGACGCAGCTTGATAGTCAGAGAGCGCACTTACGTGCTCGAAGCTCCACCTACGCCCGTCGTGCCGCGATTGAACGCAGGACGCCAGATAAGCTTAATACACGCTAACGCTAACGTGTAGTCGCCGCCTTCGTTCGCGGAAGCGTGACAGCATGCGCGAACTCGAAAATGAAAATCAGATGCAGTCGGATGACGCCGCGACGCCAGTGAGCGAGTCGGAACCCGCTGCATATGCACTCCTCAACGCACTGTTCGATTTTGTTTTGGTCATCGACGAGAGCGACGTTATCCTTGCTCTTAATCAAGCTGCGGCACTCTGGCTCGGCACGACCTTTTCTGAAGCGGTCGGGGCATCGGTGGGTTCGGTCATTTCAAGCGAATTGGCAAAGCAAATAACTACTTGGAGGCAAGAGGCGATTGCTTCGAATGCACCTATTCGAACTGAAGCAGTGATTGATACCAAGCGCAAAGTTTTCTCGATTTATCCCGTTCGCGAGAAGCCAGGGCGCGTCGCGCGCATTGTCATCGTTATGCGTGATGTCACTGACGAACAACGCCTGCGCGAGGAACACGAGAGCTTGGCTGGAAAGGTTGCTAAGCAGACACGGACTCTCGAGGGGTTTCTATCCGCGTCCGCCGATCTAATTTACGTGTTTGATCGGGACAGCCGCTATATATACGTCAATCGGCCTGGAGCCCGAGCGCTGGGATTTAAGCCGCACGAAATGGTAGGCAAGACGTGGACGGAGCTCGGATTGCCACTTGAGCCGATGCAGCGCATGATTGCCCTCGGTGACATTGTGTTCGCAACGGGCCGCCCGGTGACCGACGAGTTGCGTTGGGTCGATCCGAGCGGCGAGAAGGATTACGAATACGTTCTCACCCCGATCTATAGCGAAGAGGGGATCGTTGAAGCGCTCATATCAACGGCAAGGGACGTTACAGGGCGCAAGCGGATCGAAGCAACTGTTCGGCGCGAACGCGATCAAGCGCAGCAGTACCTCGATACCGCTGAAGTCCTGATGGTCGTGCTCGATACGGCTGGGCGGATCACTCGTCTTAATCGCAAAGGGTGCGAGCTCCTCGGCGTACAGCAAGAGCAGGCGCTAGGCAAAGACTGGTTTACGGAATTTGTGCCCGATCGCGCCCGACAGAAGACGCTTGACGGATTTGAACGGATCATTGCTGGAGAGATAGAACCGTTCAGACGCTCTGAGAGCCCCGTGCAAACAGCCCGCGGTGAAGAACGCGATATGGAGTGGCATAACGCACTCCTTAAAGATGCTGCGGGCACCATAGTTGGCACGCTTAGTTCAGGAACTGACGTTTCTGAACGCAACCAAATAGAGGCGGCACTTGAGCAAAGCGAGCACAAGTACCGGGAACTAATCCAGGGCGTCAACAGCGTCATATTGCAGACGGATTTACAGGGCAATATCACCTTCCTCAACAACTACGGACAACAGCTCTTTGGATATGCTGAAGCAGAGCTCATCGGACACAAGCTGGTTGGTACGCCGCTGCTGGCAACGGAGAGCACGGAAAGCGAGTTTGCCCACTTCACGCAGAACCTTCTCCACGCCGCTGACGGCTACACCCAAATGGTCAGCGAGAACGTCACAAAGGACGGACGCCGATTGTGGATTGAATGGATGTGCACGCCGCTCTTTGACAATCAAGGCACCTTTGTCGGGGTGCTTGGTGCCGGCATTGATATCTCGGCCCGCCTAGAAGCAGAGGAAGCCCTCAAGAACGTAGAACGTCTTGCCGCGATCGGCGAGACTGCCACTATGGTCGGTCACGATTTGCGTAATCCGCTACAGGCAATTCGCTTTGCAATCGATTTACAGAAGAAGAAGCGGGTGCTCCACGTCACCGGACGAACGCGGAGGTGCCGACTGGGATAACGTCGATCGACTGTGCGACCTCATCGATGAACAAGTGCGTTATATGGACAAGATCGTGGCGGACTTGCAGGCCTACGCGCAACCCCTCAATCCGGAGCAAACGCAGATCAGCGGTCGATCTTATTGCCTCGACGCTCTCATCAATGAAAGTGCCTCGTAAGGTTCAAGTGACGACCGACATTCCCGACGATTTATCGCTCTACCTCGATCGCCGACTTATGCAGCGCGTGTTCACGAACCTGATCCTCAACGCAATTCAGGCGATGCCCGAGGGCGGACGGCTCACAATCTGCGCCGCTCCCTCAGATGGAGCGGTGCTCGTGACCGTCGAAGATACTGGCGTCGGAATTCGCGAAGACATTAAGGATAAGCTATTCAGCCCTCTTTTTACGAATAAGGCGAAGGGCACTGGCCTTGGTCTTGCCGTCTGCAAGCGGATTGTCGAATTGCACGACGGAACGATCACCGTGGAGAGCGAAGAAGGAAGGGGTGCGCGATTTGTCGTGAAGCTGCCCTCTTAGAACGATCGCCACGCTCGTTTACGCGTCGCGAGAGCAGCGTTACAACAACGTGACCGTGCTTCGAGAAGTGATTGACGGGCTTTTAGCTCACGAGAGAGACGCGTAGCCACAAAAGATTCAACATTTGTTCCAATTCACTTTTCGGCCGGTAGAAAAAAGCAGCGAGATTGAGAGTTGCTATCCTGTTCGCAGCCTGTGCGCTAGCTCGACACGCGGAGACAGTGATTACGGGCCCTTTTCTAGTCCCTATGCGAATCACAGAGTCTAAGCTTGAGATAGGGCAGATTTGCCCCAAAAAAGACGCCTAAACCCGCGCAAAGCATCGGCTTTCGTCTTCGCGCGTGCGGCATCGTGTCCATATGTATAAAACCATTCGGACAAAACTACCGGCTCATGGAGAAGGCGGTAGTAGAACGGCTGCGAACGTTTGGCATCAACGAAATGGAAGCTCGCCTTTATTTCACGCTGCTCAACCGCGGCGCTGAAACTGCCGGTGAGCTTGTTGATGAGACAGGCGTTGCTCGCGCGGATGTCTACAAGGCACTGAACGGACTTTTTGAGAAGGGGATGATTGAAGAATCAGCTGAAGGGCCGACCAGATACTGCGCGGTGCCCATCGAAGCGGCTCTTGACGTAGCAGTCATGAAGCAAGCGTACCACCTCCGGCAAATGGAGCGCTCAAAACAGGAGCTCGTTGAACTCGTAAATCGTCAAGTTCTGGCCGAGCCCAGTGAAGCCACGTTTGCCGTTTTTAAGTGAGCTTCCTACTCATACGGCATATCAGCAAGAGTCTCGGCCACAACAGTCATTTAGTTTTGAACAGGGCTACCTGTGACTATAATCGCTCATTCAGCTCTCAGAGGCAGCGAATGTTCACCAGAAAGCACTGAAGAATGTCTCTCTTCAAACAGTATGCCGCGGTCCCCTGGGTACGGATAGCGATGGTCGCTGAGGTTAAGCTGAATGTCGTCCGGTATCGGCTTGTTCCCAAAAGCGGGACACCGGAGCGTTCTACGATCCAAATGTATGCATTCAATGCACTGGGGCAACGGCGCTTCAACGAAATCAACCCACAAGTTGTTCAAGTCAGTCACCTCTTTTTCCAGACGATGCACCCTTAGGCACACAATCCCGGGCCCGCCCGGCGCCACATTTTTTTGTGTTTTCTTTGATCTATGTAAAGCACCTCCTAATAATATATCTTTAGATATACTACAAGATATTACTATATATATTTTATGCTGAACCGACAGTCTCGAAATCCCTAGCGGCGCATTATTATAATCGCGCTACAGGTTCGAGAGAATGAAAGCAGCTTGTATAATAGCACGCGGCGGTGGGCGCAGCAGTCGTCAGCGCTTGCGCACAGATCAAATCAAGCCCGAGCAACGAATCGGAGACTATGGCTACAGAAACGAGGAACGTCGCCCCCGTTACCGGTATTAACTTCGCACTTCTTGGCACGCTGCACGTGGCCCATTGCGACACCCAGTCCGTGCAAGTCGAGGCAGCAAGCAACATGATTTCGGGCATTCGAACGGAGGTTACAAACGGCATCCTGACGATTGACGCCGCTCAGCCAATAGTGATAGCGAAGCTAATAGCCATCCACATATCAGGTCACCGCTATCAATCAGATAAGTAAGAACGGCGCAGGGACCGTGGCAAGTGGTTCCCGGCTGAACACAAGTTCATTAAATCTGACCTTGCGGGGCGCGGGTACTTTCGACATTCAGCTCAACGCGACGCAGCTCACGACGAGCTTTCCAGTGCGAGTACGGCGAACTTACGCGGCACCGCGACCAATCACACGGCAGCGCAGACCGGCGTTGGAACTCTGCGGAGTTACGAGCTGCAAACAGAAACGACCTGAGCTGCGGTGACCGGGGTTGGCTCAGCCGAAGTAACGGCGCTGCAAAACCTCATTGTGAACATAACTAGCACGGGCTCCGTCGTGTGTCACGGCAGCCCCCACGTAAGAGAGCAACAGACAAGCATCGCAACAGCGAAAAAAACCAAAAGCTTAACCTTTAGCGGTCAACACGGAGCGGGGTCCGCCGCACGGAATAAGAGACGGTTCGAGGTAGGGCCACGCAGCGGGCCCTCGCTCTCCAGCATCGACACATTAAACACTACAGGCGTTATATTTAACGATTTCGGTTCCATTTCGACTTTCTTTTAAAAATCTGGACTTGAAATAAAGGTCTTCTGTCGCGCAGAGATTTTTATTCTTTTAAACGGGCGACGTCCAGCGCATTTTCACGCGTAGACGCAGGGCTCGCTAACACTCCATTGGAAGCAAATTCCGACGGGCGCTCTGACGTCGTTTTAAGTAGTCTCTAGCTTCGTTTCGACTGCCGTCTCCAAACTGTCCAGCGAGCGCTGCTAACGCAAGCCTCTATAGGCCGCATTTGATCAAGACGTTACCTGTTGGCTATAACGTAAATAAACCCCGTTATGCGTTTGCCATTTTTACTATTCCGGCGCTTCAACGCATTAGTCTTGTCCGAACGTACGTGACCGTTGCACAGGAAACAATGGGAACGGTTGAGTGGAAGGCTGTCTAACCTCAAAAGATGCCTACGAATGGGGTGCTCTTACCAAGTATGACTACAGCGACCCACGAGCCCTACCGGGTCATACCGCATAGTAGTTCGCATGGTTCCAGCTGGCGCACGCTGCTGCCGAGCACGATTAATTCAATTTTCAACCCTATTTGAGCCGTCCACTACCGTCACCATTTTTCGACGCTTGGGAGTCGCCTGGCCGACACCTACCAGCGTTCGCGAGCA
>JACWML010000021.1 GCA_015661395.1 Methanomicrobia archaeon
ACCAGAACCTGATCCATGGGCACGAGTTCGCGATCGATTATGTACCGGACGGCGAATAGAATGTCTGCTTCCCTGACACTCACGCCAACCTCGGCTACCTTTTCGCGCAATATCGGCACGTGTTGCGGGTGATCGACGTACACTTTGAGCACATTGACGGGCTGTCCAAAATCCTTGCGCACGACACGCTCGACGCGATTCGGCCGGATCTCCTCACCAGACCGCATCGACGCTACAGACATTATGGCGTCAGCGTCGTCCGTTACCGCATAAAAATAGGGTTCAAAAGTAGGATCGAAGGCGATGATATTGCGACCAAGCTCGTCTTTAAGCCACAGGCGAATGACTGCGCGACCGTCCAACGTGATGTAGTCGACATCAAGCAAAAAGCATCGAAGCCGCATTAATAAACGAAAGTTTTCGATGCTACATAAACGTGCCGAGGAAGGCGGCAAATATTGCGCATTAAAAGAAAAAGTCCATTTCTTTGATATCGAGATCGTCTTTGCTTATTGCTCCATCGTCCAGAATGGAGCGCCTTATCAGCACCGAGGTCTCTGCTCGAATCGCGAGCGCAATACAGTCGCTCGGACGGGCGTCCAGTTGTTTTTCAGTCCCATTAACCTTTATGGAGAGTTGGGCGTAGTAGATTCCTTCGTCGACGTCGTCTATTACCACGGTAACAATTCTCGCGTCGAAGTTCTCGAGTATCGACATTATCAAATCGTGCGTCATAGGGCGTGACGGCACCTCTCCGTGCAGGGCCGCGTTGATTGAGATTGCTTCTGAGATGCCGATATAGATCGGTAGGAAGCGGTGTCCGTCGTCGGTCAACAATACGACTGGCGTATGTCCAGTAGTCGTGCTGACCATGTATATCCCTTTGACCTCCACGGGGGTTACGTCATCTCCCATTATTTACACCAATACTGTAGCTGTATATTAAACTGACTGCCGCTTAATACGCGCGTTTATGTCTGAAACAACGCGAAAGCAGCCCCCGGAAGGCCGCTTTGATTCGGACACGCTGCGCCAAAATCGGTTCAGCACGATTCAAAGTCCTTCGATGCGCGCTGTGGTAAATTTGCGCTCGCGAAATTATCCCGATGCACGCGAATGTCCTGCAGTCCGGCAAGGACCTAATATATACATTAGGATACATATCACTGAAGTGGATATCACACGAGATATCGATTTTTGCTCACGCCTACGGCTATGAAACGAATTATTATAATTGATTACGGTCTCGGCAATTTAAGAAGCGTAACGCGCGGCCTCGAGCGGGCAGGGGCGCAGGCGGAAGTCACTTCGGAAGTCAGTCAGCTCGCCCGGGCAGACGGCTTGGTGCTTCCAGGAGTGGGGGCATTCAAGAGCGGCATGCGCAACATCAAAGATAAAAAAAGGGCGCTATTGCGTGCCGTAGACGAAGGTACGCCCGTGCTAGGAATCTGCTTGGGGATGCAGATGTTGCTGACCGCGAGCGATGAAGGTCAGCGTGAAAGCGGGCCGGTCGAGGGCTTAAATCTCCTCACAGGCCACGTCAAGCGGTTCAACTTCAGCGGCACCTCAGAGAAGCTTAAAATACCCCATATGGGCTGGAACCGCCTGGACGTGGTGAAAGAGAACGCTTTGGTCCAAGGTGTCAACGGCGCGTACGCGTATTTCGTTCACTCGTATTATGTTGAGCCCGGAGAACATACAGTAGCAACCTCGAACTATGGGACCACATTTGCCGCTGTCGTTGCGAGCGGGAACGTTTTTGGAACGCAATTTCATCCAGAAAAGTCTTCTTCGGCTGGCTTGCAGATGTTGAAGAACTTTGTGGAGATATGCTAATGGATCTTGAAGGCTACGCAAAAGGAGCCCTAAGGCGAGGCTTAGCTAAAGAAGAAATAGAGCGCACGCTTGCAGAGCGAATTCTGGAGGTCCGCAACATTCCTCTCGATTCCGCAATGCGCATATCTCAGGCGGTTGTCGAGGAAGCAGAGCGCACGCTCTGCGAAAAGGAGCGATCTGGGGTCACGATGGGTAATTTCGGAGTCGGCTCACGGGGATCTGGCGATTTCTATTTGCACGAAAAAATAGCCGGGATCATCGGAAAAACGAGTGCGATCGTCGGCTCTGATCAGCTTGATGATTCCGGAGTGGTCAGAGCAAAAGGTGACTTGATAGTGGTAACCGTAGACGGCATGCATTCGCGCTTGAGCGACTTCCCGTTTCTCGCGGGATTCCACGTTACACGCGCATCCTTGAGGGATATCTACGTCATGGGCGCACAGCCGGTCGCCTTGTTTTCCGACATTCACCTCGCTGACGACGGGGATGTATCGAAGGTGTTCGATTATACGGCCGGCATCGGGGCGGTAGCGGACGTCATGAATGTCCCGTTAGTCACGGGAAGCACGTTGCGGGTTGGCGGTGACGTTGTGATCGGCGACCGACTGACCGGCTGCGTTGGTGCCGTCGGCGTAGCGAGCACTCAAGGCTTGACGGCGCGGATCAACGCACGCGAAGACGACGTTATTCTCTTGACCGAAGGTGCTGGCGGTGGAACTATAACCGCTACAGCGCTGTATAATGGCCGTTCAGACGTGGTAAAGGAAACGTTGAACCTGAAGTTTCTTCACGCGTGCGATAGGTTACTCCAAGAAGGTCTCGTGACCAAGATACATGCGATGACTGATGTCACGAATGGCGGCATACGAGGAGACGCAGAGGAAATATCAAAAACGGCGCATGTAAAACTCGTTTTAGAAGAGGAGAAGATAAGGCAACTCATCGATCCCACGGTGTTGACCATGCTCGACGATTTGCAGATCGATTACATGGGCGTGTCCATTGATTCATTGCTCATAGTTGCTCCGGCTCAGCTCGAAGCGGAAATAAAGACCGCCCTAAACGGCGTTATAAAGGTCGATGAAGTTGGCCATGTTGAGTCAGGTAGCGGCGCTGAAGCGCTCCGTGATGGTGAGCGGTTCACGATCATGCCGAAGTTCCGCGAATCAGCCTATACGCCCGTAAAGAAAGTGGTCGGTGAACACGCAGATGATCGAGAAATACAACAAATGCGTGCCCGGGTCGATTTGGCTGCCGCGCGCGCACTAAGCAAGAAGGAACAAATGATCGCCTATCTCCGAACGGGAGATAACCTCCCCGACGTGAGCTGCTAGGCTAAGACTGACCCGTTGGATGAGGATCATCACGGCAACGGTCGCACGTCCTGATACCACGCGTTAACAAAATCAACTAGGCCTTTCTGTTTCGCGATTTCGACAGCGATCATGTGGCTGCATTTCGTGATATTTCGTGAAGCATTGAACAGGAAGTCTTTGCAGGTGCACACAGCGTCTTCGACAATGTACTCATCAGCCTCTCCCACGACAACATAAAAGTCTTTATAGCGTTTAACGCGCCCTTCTTCCGCTATTTCGAGTCCCTTTTTTCCCCGATTTCCGTGGTCGCGCTCGATTTGTTGCTTAAAGGCATCGGCAAACAAAGGTACTTCTCCTATCTTACTCATACGTGTCCCCGTTGGCAATGTTTGATCATTGGTGCTGGTAGATGAGGCCCAAAAGCTTCGGCCTATCGTCGATGAACTCGCCGCCTAATCGTTGCGCTAGGATTTGCATTGCTGGCGCTTCAGTCGCATAGTGCGTGGCGTCAATCAGAGAAAGACGCCCTTCTGCGCAGCGAATAGCGTCGTGCTTCAGCTCGGCTGAAAGAAGTGCGTCAGCGCCCGCTGCGATTGCCTCCTCAGTTGCTTCAAAGCCGCTGCCGCCAATCACGGCGACTTTTTCGATGGTGCCCTTCCCTGTGAACTGGACGTGTGTACCAAGTTTTTGCGCCACGTGCTTAACAAAATCTAATGTGCTGACGGGATCGATTGTACCCATTCTTCCGAGGCCAAATGGTTCGATGTTGTGCAATCCTACGAGTCTCGCCAAGACATCGTTGACCCCCCCAGGCGCCGCATCGTAGTTGGTATGCAAGACGTAAAACGATAAACCGTGTTCTAAGATAAGCGTTAGCTGTTTTTGAATACGCAAAGGAACTTTAGTAATAGGACTCCAAATCAGCGTGTGATGCGTGATAAGGATATCGGCCTCGGTATGGACTGCTTTTTGAATCACGTTCGCTGTTGGATCCAAGGCAACTGCTATAGAGTTTGCTTCGCCTCGTCCGCGAGCTATAAGCCCTATTCGCCCATCATCGATCGGCTCGGCAAGTTCAGGTGGCGCGATGGCTTCGAGTTTTTCGATGAGCGAGTTTAAGTCCATAAAGAAATTACTCAGTGCGCGTTATCTTCACTTCTGCGAGCTTCCAGTCGTCCCCGACGCCGTGAATAGACAAAAGCACGCCGCTGATTATTCCGGCAAAAACATCTTGGACGAACTGGTTAGTAGGTACCCGCTTTCCGTCGACTATAAGCTCCGCCAAGGAAACTTGGTTTGTAATATGGCTCCCTCCTTGTGACTGCGCTCATAATAAGTTCCAAAGCGCGTTCGTCTGACAAGTTGTCGATTCCTCGCACATCCACGAGGTTATCGTTTCTGAGAAGACACGGCTTAAGCTTTGCGTCTGAAGTGACTCGCAGCCTGTTACAGTTCATACAAAACTCGGTATTATCTATAGGGCGAACAATTTCAATTTCGGCATTGTTGATCTCGAACTTCTTTCTATTGTGCAAGGTATTTGCGGTCGTTCTGTTTGACAGCCCCTCGAGCGTGCTTTCTATGAGCCTCAGATTAGATCCTCGTAGCCCCGAGCGATTCTTGAAGCCCATTAGTTCGATCAGTTGTAAAACCATCTCTTTTCCTTGCACGTACCTTATCATATCCCCGATCTCATGGTCATTTATCCCGTCCATCACGACCATGTTTATCTTGACAGGCGTTAGATCTGCTTCAAGGGCTGCGTCGATTCCTCTCAAAACGTTTTCGATCTTCCCCCCGGTCAGTTTCGTGTAGCTGGCTGCGTTTAGCGTATCCAAGCTTACGTTTACCCGATCAAGTCCTTCTAAATCGCCGATCCGCTCATCGAGGAGTTGACCGTTGGTCGTCATTGAAATGTCTTCGAATGGGGGCAATGCCTCGATGACTTCGCGAATATCTTTGCGCAGCAGCGGCTCTCCGCCTGAAAACTTAACTTTGGTGACTCCTTCGTTATAGCAGAGTCGAGCGATTTTGGCTATCTCAGGCACCGAGATCTCATACGGGTGGGCACTGAGTAGTTCTCCTTCTTCGTGACAATAAATGCAGTTGAGATTGCATTTGTGGGTCACCGAAATGCGTAGACTCTTGATGGGACGATGGTACGGGTCAAACATACTCTTACTTTACATGTACCGATGTGATTGTATATAAACATCGACCTGCGTTTTCACGCCGGTGCATCGCTCTTTTTTGCGTTGCGCCCTCTCAAAGCGTCCTTTTGCAGGTGCACTTGTTGATGTGAGGGGCTTTCGCTCAGACACTTGAGTAATGTCATCGATACACGACAGTCGTACGTAAGCGAAGCGTTTTCTTCGCAGAGGAAAACGATATATAACATCTTCAATATACAAATCAGCGCTCTTAAGAGGACTGGTATAACGTTTCACGTGCGTGTTTGGATGATTATCAGTGCATATAAGAGCGAAAGATCCCCGTTACGTATAGGTCCTTGTTTGAGTTTCTGGCGAACGCCCTTTGATGATAACAAGACAACCCCGTAATGGCAAAGGTCGCATCATGCCCTGGCACGAGGGTAACTGAAGGGGACAGCGAAGATTTCAAGAGAGTGAACCTTCGGAGTTAGTGCGTCAGGGCAAAGACCACTATCTCTATCTTTTAATCCCGTTGATGCAGCTTGAAGGCGCACTTAGGGCCGTACCAGAAGGCGTTTCGATTCGCATTAAGGTTACGCCAGGTTCACGATACGTAGGCGTTGGGAAGTACGATGGGTGGCGGCGCGCTATACTTTTCAAGCTCACCGAGCCCGCGCAGAAGGGAAAAGCCAACGAGGAGCTCGTTAGATACCTAGCGACTTTGTTCAACAAGCCTGCGAAAGAGGTGCACTTGGTTTCCGGTCACACGAGCAGTCAGAAAGTGGTGTTATTGTACAATACCAACGTCCTGGAAGTTCAGTCGGTGATTAACCAGGCGATAGAAAATAGCGCCTCCAAGACAAAGAAGTCGTAGCGCTTGTCGCAACACATCGGTAGTTTTAATTATTAGCGAGTCAAGATATCAACTGAAAAAGGTCACATTAACCCTACATTCACAATTGCGAGCTAATGCTTGCAAATTCACGAAGCGTGTAGAAATAGCAAAACGGCTTGTTATTGGATCCTTTATTCAACAACTTCTGCAGTTTCTAAGGAGTTGACGATAATGCAAAATTCTGACACTACAAAATACGTTATTTATGCTGACATCCATACAGACGGCGTCGTCGAGAAGCCCGACGTAGTAGGAGCAATATTTGGACAGACAGAGGGGTTGCTTGGAGACGATTTGGATCTAAGAGAGCTCCAAAAGACAGGTAGGATAGGACGCATTGAGGTAAACATAAGCTCCAAAAGCGGCAAGTCCGATGGATACGTCCTCATTTCCTCCTCGCTTGATAAGATCGAAACTTCGATACTCGCGGCATCGCTGGAGACTATCGATCGTGTGGGGCCGTGCGTCGCTAACATTTCCGTCACTAAGATCGAGGATGTCAGAGCGTCGAAGAGACGTCAGATCGTTGATCAGGCGAAGCATATACTTCTTGACAAGTTTGATGAAAGCTTGCCAGAGAGCCAAGAACTCACTGAATCGGTAAAGCAGGCTGTACGAGTCGACGAACTAGTCTCTTATGGTAAAGAAAAACTCCCGTCGGGTCCTAACGTTCAGGATTCTGACGCGATACTAATCGTTGAAGGACGAGCCGACGTTTTGACTCTGCTCAAGTACGGCATCAAGAATGCCATAGCCGTTGAAGGGACCAACGTGCCTAAGGCTGTGCTTGAACTGAGCAAGAAGAAGACCGTCACAACGTTCTTGGACGGCGACCGAGGGGGCGAGTTGATCCTCAAGGAGCTCCTGCAAACCGCTGACGTCGATTACGTCGCGTATGCGCCTGACGGCAAGAGCGTTGAAGATTTATCTCAAAAAGAGATCGTAAAGGCGTTAAGAAACAAACTGCCCATCGAACAGGTGCTCGAACAAAAGAACAAGAAAAAGCCTTCGCAAACCACTCGAAATAAGCCAGAGCCAGCGCCTCGCGTCGCGCCTGTTGAAGCCAGCGAGCCATCTCCGATCGAAAGCAGCTTCAGAAACTACGTAGAGGCGCTGAACGGCACGCTGAAAGCGTTTTTGCTCGACGCAGAGGGGAAAGTTTTAAAAGAGGTAGAAGTGCGGAACCTCGTAAGCGCCCTGAAAGAATCAGATGGCCTAGTCAAGAGTGTCATTTTCGATGGAGTTATCACTCAGCGTATTCTTGATCTTGCGGCAGAAAAAGAGCTTAATTATCTAATAGGCGTCAAAATCGGCAATGTCGTTAAAAGGCCGCTTTCAGTCAAAGTACTCACTGTTGAAGATATCCAATAATCTTTTAGTTGCGGAGCTAGTTTGACCAGCTCCGTTTCCAATTTTTTGTCTATCTATTTTGAGAATTGCGCTTGCGCCACCTTTAAATACTTTTTTTAGGAATCGTCATTCCTACATAAATACTTTATACCACTTGATTTGAGTATTTTAGTGTCTAACGACACCGAGGTATGGCCCATGCATAAAGAGGAACTTATTCAATTACATACACTTTTGGTTCGCGTCAAAAACTATTTTGAAGAACACTCGTGTTGTAATGGTGAATTTGAGCGATACGCTTCGCTTCATATCGGCCCGATGCACATACACAGAAGCAAGGCTGAGCATAAGCACGCGATCTTCGTGCTTGGCAATGAACTCGCATCTGTGATGGACTCCGAGGAGTTCTCTGGTACAGGCAGGATTTCAGCACGAATGCAAGAACTTGCCGCACGAACCGAGATGATAAGATTACGATAGTTGGTTAACTAATAATTTCTCCATCAAATAGGCGTCTTCACCATCTTGGTAATAAGCAGAAATAACTTTGACCAGATTAAAGCCGAGCGATAAGTACAATTTCTGAGCGCGAATGTTGCTCAGCCTCACTTCAAGGAGCAGTCGTAAGATTCCTTTTGCGCGCAAGACTTGGAAGAGAGCTTTTAGCAGCATTGAGGCAAACCCCTTGCTTTGGCACCTCTTATCTACGGCTATTGACAGGATCTTCACGTCAAATAGAGCTACTACTACGGTGGTCAAGAATCCGACTACGTGACCCCCCTCTTCGGCAACAAGGAAACCATCAGGAAACGTTTCGTATGCCGCCATAAACAATATCGGGTTGTATTCGCCAAATGCCTCTTTTTCAATCGCTATGATCCGTTCAAAATCTGACGGTTGGAACCTACGAATTAAGGACAAGTAACACCTCCTGTCTTCGGCCTGTCGACGCGGAATATGTATATGCTAACAAAGAATAATTAAAGGCTGTGGCTATGTCTGACCGCTGCGCGGAAGTACTCCCAGAGTTTATACGAGACAACTACTCCACAGCGTTAGTTGAAGTCGGGAGCGGGAGATATTCGCGAGTCGCTCTCGCGCTTCGCTCCAGGTTTAGGGTTACGGCAACGGACATCCTTGAAATTGACGCAGTCGATTGTCGCTTGAAGCCCATTTACGTCAAAGACGATGTTACGCGTCCAGATCTGCAACTGTATCGAGGTGCTAGTTTGATTTATGCCATTCGGCCCCCAATGGAGATTCAGCGAAGCATTATAGAGCTATCTGAGCAAATAGGTGCGGATACGCTCATTAAACCGCTTGGGTCTGAGATCATCGAGGATTTGCGACTAGGCTTGATCAATTTTCGCGGGGTGCCAATGTATATCTTGAGATACGCAACTGCGACTGAGTAGCTCAACTCAGGCTGTAGACCGGGCTTTCACATGAATGCTGCCGCGAGGCATCTAGTGCGCAGAAGCCGAGCTACGCATCACTCGGTGACCAACCGTGACTTGTTCAATGATGTTGCAGCTCGGTCGCGACTGATCGATCGATAGAGCTATTTTTTATAACAACACCTAGTGAATCGAGTATCTTATGGTTTCAGGCTTTGAAAAATTGACCGCAATCGCGGGCAACGGCGAAGGGGTCGGGCTCGAGTTTAAGGAATTCTTGACACGAGAAACCCATCTTAAGGGAGAGCGCCGGCAAACTCTCGCGTGTCAAATGAAGTACAACCTCCTACAAGCTGATGGGAAAGCGCAATACATTGTCGGGATTACCGATTCAGGCTATCTGAAAGGTATTTCCAGGCCGCAGTTAGATGAGTCTGTGAATGTTTTGCACGCCATCGCTCGCGACGTTGGTGCGCACGTGTGTGGGCTAGAAGAATACGCGGTCAAGGGAGGTCACATCGGATTACTCACTATCAAAAACAAGCACTCAGAAAAAGAACATATTCTTGTTGGAACCGCGGGCCACGTAGATCACGGCAAAAGCACCTTAGTGGGCACGATTGTAAGCGGCACTCCTGATGATGGGGCAGGAAAAACGAGACTGTATCTGGACGTCAAGCCCCACGAAATAGAGAGAGGACTCTCAGCAGATCTATCGTACGTAGTGTACGGTTTCAACGAGCGCGTCATCCGACTTAAGAACCCACTTAGCAAGAGAGAACGAGCAAGTGTCGTTCAAAATTCCGCAAAGCTCGTTTCGTTTGTCGATACTGTGGGACACGAACCGTGGCTCAGAACTACCATCAGGGGAATCGTCGGGCCAAAGCTCGATTACGGCCTTCTAGTCGTCTCCGCTGACGATGGCGTAACCCACGTCACCAAGGAACATTTAGGAATCTTACTCGCAATGGAACTTCCCACCATTGTCGCATTAACGAAGATCGATAGAGTTAGTGAGCGGGCTATACAAGAGGTCGAATCTCAGATCCACGACATCCTACGTGTCGTCGGCCGAGTGCCTTACAAGTTGAAAGCGGTCGACGGGGTCGAGAAGATTTGCGGTAAGGTCGCGCAAGGGCTGCTCGTGCCGATCATACGAACTTCTCCTGTGACTCTTGATGGTATTGAAATCTTGGACGAGCTTTTCAAGCGCCTGCCAAAAAGGAACGTGACTGAGAACGGGGACTTTGAGATTTACATCGACCGTGTTTACCAGATAACCGGCGTTGGGTCCGTGGCCAGCGGCACGATCAAGAGCGGCACGGTTGCGGTTGGCGACACGCTCTATCTAGGCCCCGCAAAAGACGGTGCGTTCTGGCGAGTGAAGATCCAATCGATTGAAATGCATCACTGTAACGTCGAAAAAGCCTCGGCCGGCGATATCGTCGGGCTTGCCATTAAGGGCGTTAAGCCTCACGACATTGAGCGAGGCATGGTTCTAGCGCGAAATAAACCCGCTGCGGTGAGGGAATTTGTCAGTGAAGTATATATTTTGCACCACCCAACGAGGATCGGACGCGGTTATGAACCTGTGATTCACGTCGAAACGATATCAGAGAGCGTGACCTTTGATCCTGAGCGTGAGTTCATGATGGCCGGCGAGTCTGGGACAGTAAGGATCCGGTTCAAATATCGGCCGTATCACGTATATACGGGTCAGAGATTCATTTTTAGAGAAGGCAAGAGCAAGGGCGTTGGAACTATCCTAAGCGTTTGAAATTACTTCCACGCAGACAGGACGCGCTAGTCTATATCCCAAATGATTCCGCGAGCACCGATTCGTTCAATCGGCCAAACTTGAGCGTGTTACTTGATTGCGCATCCGTAATCGTGACTTGGGCAGGCGCGAACATCAACTTGTCTATCTTATAAAAGTCATAGTTTGCGTCTTTGAAGGTTTGGTAAAACGGCTTGCCATAGGACGGGGACGTTTCCGAGGGCAGTTTTTCGAATACCTCGTCGTACTTCTTGACTGTCATGAAGACATTTCCATAGTAGATTATGCCGTCGTTCGTCATGCCCATCGCTCGAAGTGAATCCTTGGTGAGGGGCGCGATCGGGCACGAACCGGCTGCGCTCATTATTTGTAGCGTGTCATACCCGAGTTCTGCGGCTTTGTAAACGGCGACTTCGACTACTCTACCAGCCACCTGTACGGTACCGACAATTGATGACGTCGGCGCGTTAAGAAGTGTCAATTTTGAAGGCTCAAGGTTGCATTGCTCGGCGATCTCGTCTGCAACCTTTTCATCGGGCAAATGATCGCATTCAAGTGCGATTACCCCAAAATCATAATCATCTTCGTAGTCTATCAGTTCGTACGTCTTCTTCGGCTGGCACGACAAAGCTCGCGCCGGTCCTGAACCCATTGCGCTGTAGTTATCGCCCCTTATCGACCAGCCCGCTTTCTGAGATCCAAGCGTGGCAAGAGCGGGATGGTCTGTAAAAACGTGAATGAACACTAAGGGCGTATTCTTCAACGTCTGCACGGTGAGCCTGACAGACCCGAGCCCGCCGAGGCATATTTCGGTAAACATCTCGCCAGCTTCGTAGCCGCCTTCAACGTTAACGCCGCAGTCAATAACCGTGGAACCGTTGTCAAGCTCAAGCGCCTCTATCTTCAGTTCTTCCGTGTAATCCAACATCTCTTCAACAATCCCCATAGAGATTTCATTAACGCTTAGCACATTATCAACTCCAAGATTTAGATAGGATAAAGGCTATATTTCTCTTGCGATCAGACCTGTATGCCTCGGCAGATGGTAATTATTCAGCTCTGGCTGCCATGCGTAGTTTAGCTGTTTCAAGTTGCTTCAGTTTGTCAAAGGCAGCCAATCGAGGCAAATTGGCGAGCGTTTTACTCGGAGAAATCCAAACGCGCTCTTGCCCAAATGCGTCAATAAACGGGCCAACTCGCTTCTCGAGAGCTTTAATTGACTCTACTTGCGCCTTTGATGAATCTACACATCCTACACATGCTACTTTTTCGTGCACCTCAACAAGTTCTTTAAACTTAACCGTCGCGTTATTCTGGGCGAAATCAACAACGTCAAAGGAAATGACCGCAATTTTCGCTTCTAAAAGCTTTGGAAAGGCTTTGCTCACGTTTCCTTCGAAGTGACAAACGGGCGTTTTCACCCTTTTGAAAAGTACCGACAGCAGGTCTAAAAATACGTCAATGTCACGCACGATCTCGATGGGTTCTACGATTTGGATCAAGCTTGCGTGGTTCTCTCTCAGCGCGTCGATTTCGTAGCGAAGCACAGATGCAATATCAAATAGCAAGTTCACGTCGTGTTTGGATCGGTACGGCGCTTTCGCGTCTAGTACGCAGCTGTCGGCAAATGAGAGCGGGCCCGGCAACACTGCCTTGACACGCGCTACGTCGCCACATTCTCTCGCAGCAGTAAGAAAATCCAATTCCGCTGTTGTATTGCGCGGAGTCCCCAAGGTGTTTTGAATTCGTGGATGATCATCCATCAGCATTCCGGGAACGTTGGATGCGAGCAGGTGAGTGAATTGCCTCACTTGACCGTCTGTAACGACGTCCACGCCGGCTCTTAGCTGGTCCTGAACCGCCTTTTTGACCGCAACGGTGAATGGGTTCTCGCCACCTACTCGGACGTATTCTCGTATAGAGTTGAGATCTGGTCGTGTTGGGTAACCGCTCAGGTTCGCCGAGAGCATGCTAAGAACCCGCCGGCAGCATTTTTTCTTGTTGCGTCTCGCGGTACGTCCTGTACAAAGCGAGGGCCAGGCCGTAAGCTGCTGGCCCTATGACGAAGCCAATTGGCCCAAGTGCTAAGATGGGGGCCGTGAACGCAAGAATCGTCAGTGCTTGAGGCACCCTGCCGGTGCGATGGGCCCACATCGGAAGTATGTACAAGCCTGTAAGTTGATCAAGCACTGCCCAGCTGAAAATCAATAGAACCACGGCCCTTATCGGATCTCCGATAAGCAGGTAATACAATGTGAGCGGTACGTATACGATTGCCCTTCCGATGACGGGGATGAGCCCAAAAATCGCAATGAGTATTGCGAACGTAATGAAATAGGGCACACCGAGGATTGCATATCCCACCGCCGCTAAGATGCCACTCACGATACTGGATCCGAGATTGACGACGTAGAGTGAGTAATAAATGAGTTGCAGATGTCCCAGAAACCGATTTGCGACGGTTTGGTACTCCGCCGGTACTAGTGTGGTCATCTCGTCGAAGAAATCCTTGCCGCGCAGCAAGAGGTAATAAAGAAGCAAAGTCACGATCACCAGTTCGACGATGTAGAGCGGTATGTTTAGAATGACCCGTTCTATGACAGTTGTTGAGCTCGCTAATAGATCCTGCAGAATGGTCGATAATATCTGAGAGATTCTACCCTGTAAGCTTGCGACTTGGAGGCTCTCGCTTATTCGCGCACTAAGGTTCGTGATTAGACTTTCCGAGCCCTGGTTGAGCAACTTGTTAAGGTTTTCAGAAGAGATAGACAGACTAGCGATCTCACTGTACAATATGTAAACGATGTCTAGCAATACGAAAGCGAGGACTGCGAAGATGGAAACGATGACGATCAGAATGGCGCTTCGTCGTCTGTGTATGCGTTTTTCGAGCCACGCAGTGGGGTATTGTAGAATGAAAGCGAGCAACAGCGTGATGGCAATGACGTCTTTGAACGGCCACGAGATAAATACAAGGACTGTGGCAACACTCGCTACAAGAACTAGGAGCACTAGCCTATCGCGTAGCTTTTTGTCCATAGCTTCTGTGCGGCCCCTTCCTCAACTCACTACTCATCTGAGATCAAGCTTTCTATGCGCGCGCATCGACAGCGTTATTATCTCCGTCCTCGTGTAACTGACTGCATGGACCGACTAGACAAGATCTTTGAATTACAGGCGAGCTTTGACGAATCCGTTCAAAATCGAGCCCCTTTCAACGAGTGGAGCAAAGAAGACCGGGTCGTCGCCTTGCTTGGGCATCTGATACAGGAGTCTTACGAGACGCGCAACACGCTGGGCGTTGTCATCACCGGTGAGCGGAAGTGGTGGAAAAAACACACGCTGTCTGCGGAAAAGTGGCGTAGCGTTAACGAAGAACTAATTGATTGCTTGCACTTCCTAGTGTCTGCGATGATCAGTGCAGGTCTGACGCCACAAACGGTCATCGAAGCGTATGAAAAAAAGAACCTCATCAATAGAAAGAGGCAAGCTGAGAGCTACTAGATCTTGATCTTTCCATACCAACCGCCTCTGCCCACAAACTCGAAGTCGATAGCATCTTTTCTGAACCGTTCAAGCACTTCCGCGAGTTCTGGGTGCCGTTGCCTCACATCACCTAGGGGCGCATCGATTAGAATGTTTATTTCATTATCAAATTCCCGTGTCAGTTCGCCGTAAATTTTCTTGACATTCATTGGATTGGAACGCTTCATAGCCTTCAATATCTCTAAGAGCGGCACGGCGTGTATATATGGCGGCCTTTGTGCTAAGGGAACCTCGCAACTCTTGAGCGCCAGGAACCGTATCCTATCTTTCACACCTATTTTGAGTGGTCCACCGCACTCGGGACAGGTTTTTAGCACGTTTCCATCGGCGGTGATATCTTCCAGGTCGTAAGCTTTTTTGCAGCGACGGCATCCTGTCAGATGGTACTTGCCCTCTCGTGGATCGAGACCTACGTTGAGGACTACCCCCCGACCGTTGACGCCTTGAAATGCTCGACGTATCTCGCGAAAACTTGGGCGTCGCAAGCAGAATCGCGTAAACTCTCTGCCTAACTTATCAGGCGCCGCGGAATGCGCGTCACTGAAAGACACGAAGGTGCACGAATCCAACTCCGCTAGCTTGCTGGCCATTTTGGTGTCGGCACTTAGTCCAAGCTCTAGAAAGGTGACAAGATCGCGATTCTCCCCATAACACTCACGGATGCTGTCGTAAGCGGCGTACATTGATGTCCAAGGAGTGAAGGCGTGTGACGGCCCCACGAGCGCGTCGACTTCACAAACTAAACTGATAAGCTCTTCAGGCGATATCTTAAGCTGAGGTCTGCCGCCAGTTAGTCGTGAATATCCGTTGTTCAACACCACTTCGCGGAGTTCGTGCGCTGAAGAGAAACTTGGAAACAATATCAGATGATGAACACGCCCCTTGACCGTTGTTTCGACTTCAGTTTGAATTACATACGCAATCCCCTCAAGCTCATAACAGTCTCCACGCTTTTCTAAGCTTGATTCCAGCTCTTCTAGCCATACGTCCTGGAGACAATCGCCAGTTCCGAGCACTTGAACGCCTTTCAAATGTGCAGTTTCGCACATTCGCGGCAGGTCCATCTTGGGGCTCGTCCCGATGCTGAAACGTGAGTGTAGGTGCAGATCCACGTCAAAGTGCTTCATCTCTTGGTATTTCGTAAAACAGATATAAATAGCTAAATAGCTCACAATCGCTTTTGTGAACGCGTACACGGAAGTAGTTTTTTAAGTCAAGAAAAGAGTATATATAAGAAAGCTAGACGCCTGAAGCGATTAGACTCTATGGATAAAATTTACACAGCGATCACCGAGGCTGCCAATGAGCTGGCAAAAAAAATCAATGCCGCACATATTTTTGTGATCTCAGATGCATCGTCTATCGATGTGCCCTGCGACGTCCCTTCGACGTTTATTGAAACCTCTTCGCTAACGAAAGGCGTCACTAAAGAGTTGCGAGACCTCCTGCGCGAAAGCGCAACCCAGGACCTCAAAACCAAAATCGTCGCCCCAGCGTTCAATGATTTCGCGCTTGTGCAGGACATTGCCACTGCAGCCTATGTTGAGGACGTAGTAAGTGGGGGGTACATCGTTGGCGTGGTATGCTTGGAGGATCTATCGTCTATCGTTGTGTGCGACGTCAAACAGCTTGCAACGGTGCAGGCAATAGACAGAACAGCGGAACGCGTAGATCCAACGGCGCTAAAAGCGGTTTTGCGATTGGCTCTTGAATTGGGAAGAGAGGGCCGAGAGGGCAAGAAAGTGGGAACGGCATTCATAGTTGGGGACACGAATGAAGTGCTGAGAAGATCACATCAGCTTATTCTCAATCCGTACAAGGGACACGCCGAAGATATGCGGGACATAAAGAATCCTTCGCATTGGGAAACCATCAAAGAATTTGCTCAGCTAGACGGCGTTTTTATTGTAGACGAGAAAGGGATCATCACATCAGCCGGCAGATACTTAGACGTAAACACAAAACTAATCGAGTTAGAAGGGTTAGGGGGGCGACACATATCGGCGCTTGCGATCACGCGCGAGACACACGCAATAGCAATAACCGTTTCAGAAAGTGGGGGAACAGTCCGCCTTTTCAAAGACGGCATCGAAACCAGAATCGAGCCGAGCGCTGACCTGTTCTTACTCCTACCATAATGCGATCACCCAGCAGTAGATCGTGTTGCACCGAATCATGGAAGCCATGCTCGTCGTCGTCTCAGCATTTGCCCGGCCATCGTTTTTTCTTCACGCTCGCCGATTTGTCTTTCCTCCCGGCTTAGCTGCCTGTTCAATTCGCGCGCCGAAAAAACATCAGGTGTGAGGTGTTAAGAAGAAAGCTGAATGCACGAGTGACAAAGTTTATGCGGGGGGTGCGATTTGAACGCACGAACTCCTATGAGACAGGGTATCTTACTTGCACGTCGCAGCCCTAAGCCCTGCGCCTTTGACCTAGCTTGGCAACCCCCGCTAAGCACTCTCATGTGTTGCTATTATTTAAAAATCTGGCTGCAGCGTATGCTACGATTATGAAGACCGGTGTAAGCAGGAAAGTGAAAATGGCGATCTGCGTGATGTCGCTTGCCGGTATGGGTGGATGAGTGCCCAAAAAATAATCCGCGAAATCGTTTGCAAAAAACCATATGAGCGCAACGGTGATGAACCTCGGCTTCAGCTGCCGAATTAACATGAGCGGCAGAATGAACTCGGCAGCCATCGCGACATGCAATAGAACCAGCACTGAGTAAAAACTGCTGTCGACTGAAAAATAAAACGTAGTGAACGCTAAAACGACGAATACGGTCCACGTGCCATATTTTGCCAATCCGATTGCAGTGATGAAATTGACAATATCGGAGCTGCGCCTCGTGCTCACGTAAACGGCTAGGACGGCCGCGGCGAGCATAGTGTACAGGGGGCAGTCTGGGATGAATATCCAGTAGACGGGGCTCGAAGAAACCAGCTGATCCCAGTAGTAGTAGAAACCGATTAACGTTCCCGCGACGTTGATAATTATGATCGCAACCAATAGTGGCGTGTTTTCCAAGATACCGCGGAGTTTCACGTCGTGTATTCACTCCTGATCTCTCGAGCGGGTACCCCGCCGACCAGAGCGTCGCTGGTGATGTCTCGATTAACAAGAGAGCAGGCAGAAATCGTAGCTCCGCTTCCGATGACTACGCCTGCTAAGACAGTCGA
The DNA here is from genome assembly GCA_015661395.1 of Methanomicrobia archaeon. Taxonomy (GTDB): domain Archaea; phylum Halobacteriota; class Bog-38; order Methanoflorentales; family Methanoflorentaceae; genus Methanoflorens. Next base: position 17,450 of record JACWML010000021.1, read on the forward strand.
GTTTGCTCCTATCAGAACATTTTTGCCGATTTGGATCGGGCCTTTTTTCCATTTGCCTATCAGGAATTCGTGACAAAGCAGGGTAGACCCATATCCGATGACGGAGTTGTCGCCAATTTCTATAAGTTCAGGAAAAAAAATGTCAAAAGTGACTTCCAAACCGACAGAAACGTCCTTGCCGACTTTGATCCCAATGGAACGATATAGCGCGTTTTTTGTTTTCAGTGAAGGCAACAAGCCGCATATGCGTACAACGAGGTAGTTTAGGGCCACTCGCAATGGGTTTTTGACTTTGGACCAGTCCCACATTGAGTTACGTTCGTGAGCCGCATACTCTGTTAATCGACGCACGTAGTATTCAACGCGTACCTCTCGATTTATAGTTTTACCAAAACATTTAATTTCAATGGGGAGAGGATTCTGAGTGTAATTTTGCTGCCATTTGAATTGTAAGTCAATTGGAAAACGGAGGCCTGTCATGTTTGGATCTTCCGGAATTCGCGGAGTGGCCAACAAGGAGTTGACCTCAGAATTGGCGCTCAGTGTTGGGCTAGCCGTCGGATCTCGATGCAAATCTGCCGTCATAGGCAGAGATCCTCGGATCGCAAGCGAGATGATTGAATATGCCCTCATCTCAGGGCTCACCGCCTGCGGGTGTGACATCACCCGAATCGGCCTCGTTTCGACGCCGACTCTTTCTCACGCAGCCCGCAATTATGAGTGCGGGGTTATGGTTACCGCTTCACATAACCCCGCTGAATACGTTGGCATCAAATTGTGGAACACAGATGGTACCTCATTCAATAGCGAGCAGCAGGAAGATATCGAGTCATTGATCACCGAAGAAAAATCGCGCCCCGCGTACAGAGGTAAGCGGGCCGGCTGGGACGCTATTGGGAAAATTGCGTCCTATAGCACTGCCATCAATGACCATAAAAAGGATATCCTTAGTCATTTCACCGACGTAAGCTGTCGCGTGGTTGTCGATTGCGGCTCAGGCGCAGGGGCGACCATCACACCATATGTGCTTAGAGAGATGGGGTGCGACGTCATTACATTGAATGCGCAGCCCGATGGATTTTTCCCCGCAAGAGATCCAGAGCCCATAGAAAGCAACTTGGGCCTCCTGATTGAAGCTGTGCGAAGCTTCCGCGCCGATATCGGTATAGCCCACGACGGTGACGCTGACCGTATGATGGCGGTAGACCGAAGTGGCAGGTATATAGCTGGTGATGAAATGCTCGCGTTGTTCGCCGTGAACGAGGCAAAAAAGATCGCAGTGTATCCTGTCGACGTTTCGCACATGGTCGATGACGTACTCACCTGCGCGATTCATCGAACACGCGTAGGTGACGTGTACGTCGCGGAAGAAGTCAAACGTGCAGGGGCGGACTTCGGTGGCGAAAGTAGCGGTAGCTGGATTTTTCCCCGCATTTCCTATACTCCGGACGGTATCTATGCAGCGGCGCTGATCGTATCAATTGCTAGTCAGCAATCGATCTCCGACGTGATTGCACAGTTTCCCAAGTATCACATTTTGCGAAGGTCAGTTGCTTACAGCGGTGAAAACGATCCAATAGCTGCGATTACTCAAGAATTTCGTTCTCTCGACTATGTTGAGATGACGACCATTGACGGCGTAAGGCTTGATTTTGAAGACGGTTGGATACTAGTGAGAAGATCAGGAACAGAACCAAAGATAAGAATTACTGCGGAGGCAAGAGACGCAGCGATGACAAAACGGCTTTATGAAAAAGCGTTGGCAACAGTGCAGAGGCACCTCTAATGTTAGCGGTCGTACTTGGTGCCGGCGAAGGCAGACGGATGCGCCCACTGACCTATAACCGCCCCAAAGTTATGCTCCCGGTGCTGGGCACGCCTATACTCGAACGCATAGTTAGCTCATGTGTCGAAGCAGGCATTTTACGCATAATAATCGTAACCGGTTACCACGAGGAAGCAATTCGGTCACATTTCGATAAAGCGGAGCTCGGAGCCCAGATTGAGTACGTCAGACAAGAACAGCAATGCGGGACGGCCGACGCAATTAACCAAGTTAAGGATCTCGTAGATGAGCGCTTTCTCGCGCTCAATGGTGATAGCTTGGTAAGCTCACTCACATTGAAGCTCCTCGCACAGACAGCGCCAGACCGAGTAGTCCTTATCGCAGCGAAGAGAGTGACAGAACCGAGCAACTACGGCATACTTGAAGTCATTGACGACGCTGTGGTTCGAATAACGGAAAAACCCAATGAGCCCGTCTCGGATTTGGCAAACCTCGGTATTTACGCCTTTGAGCCAGACATCTTCGAATGCATAGCTGAGACGCGGAAGTCGGCAAGGGGGGAGTACGAGATCACTGACGCCATACAATTGCTGATCGATCAGGGCTACCGCGTTGGGTACACAAAGGTTGAGGAGCAGTGGATCGACATAGGGAGGCCCTGGGACTTGTTGAGCGCAAATGAGCTTCTGATGCAGACGCTCGAGAGCGCGAACGAAGGGATCGTCGAGCCTCTCGCGACCTTAAAAGGTGTTGTGCGAATCGGGCGTGGCTCGGTCATAAAAAATGGCGCGTACGTTACCGGGCCGGTCATAATCGGCGAAGGATGTGAAATCGGGCCCAACTGCCTCTTACGCGCAGGTGCCTGCATAGGGAATCGAGTCAAGATCGGCAACGCCGTCGAAGTGAAAAACTCAATCATAATGGATGAGAGCAAAATCGGACACTTGTCGTACGTCGGGGACAGCATCATCGGCATGCGCTGCAATTTCGGTGCCGGTACTACGGTCGCCAATCTGCGCTTTGATGAGAAGCGTATTAAACTCGGTGGCGCGGACACCGGTAGACGGAAACTCGGCGTCATCATGGGTGACGACGTGCGCACAGGCATTAATAGCATGATAAACGTCGGCACGTCGATTGGTCCCGGATCGACAGTCGGCGTTGGTGCAGTGGCTGCCGGAGTTTATCCTCCAGGCTCGCGAATCGAATCGAAATCTACGACGCTGCAATGAAGCGTATCGCTTGATTTTAGATGATAAGCTATTTAGCCGATGGTGCTCGTAAGCTCAGAGGAGACGAGACATGCGTATTGCTGTTTTTGTTGGGACGCGAGCGGAGCTAATAGGAATGGCCTCTTTCCTCAAGGAGGTCGACAAGAACCCCGATACGGAACTCGTTTTCACTCATACCGGGCAACATTTTGACCGCGAAATGTATGAGAACTTGCTTAGAGATTTGGATCTTCGAGACCCCGATTATGGCCTGTCGCTTGGCAACATGAGCTATAATAAGCAGATCTCCGGCATGATCAATCAAATCGATGATATATTGGAGAAAGCGCAGCCTGACTTTGTGTTTGTTCAAGGCAACGTAATCTCGTCTTTTAGCGCAGCCATTGCATCGTCGATGAATTTTATACCGGTCGGCCATATTGAATCGGGCTATAGATCACTGCGAGACTTGCACAGCGATGTAAGAAGGAAAGTCATCGAAATGTGCTCGACGCTTTTTTTTCCTGTGTGCAACACGGCCCACCTAAACCTGCTTGAAGAGTGCTACGATCCTGATTGCGTCCACTACTTAGGTGATCCTCTCGTCGACGCACTTTTGGACTACAAGTCGACGGCGCAAAAGGCTAATTCTATCGAAGCGCTTTGTGAAGACGAACGACCGATTGTTGCAGTGGCGGTTAGGCTGCCGTGGAACATAGGAAACCCTGAGGCGCTCGGCAGAATCACGAAAGCGGCGACTAGTCTCGATGAATACAACGTTGTCATGCTCTTGCACCCAAATACTAGGAGACATCTCGTCAAATTCGGCCTAATGGAAAAACTGCAATCGTGTGAGAACGTCCATCTTATCGATCCATTAGCCTACACTGGTTTCATAAGACTGATGATGGACTCTCATGTGTTAGTCACCGATTCCGGGGGTCCTCAGAAAGAAAGCGCCATTTTGGAAACGCCGTGCATCACGCTGTCCGATAGCACGTATTACGTTGAGACCGTTGAAAATGGGTGGAACAGATTACTAGGCAACAGCCCGCACCCGGATGTCTTGACTGAAGCCGTACGGGCTACGGCGCCCGGAAAAAAAATAAGCGACCCGCTTAACGACGGCAAATCATCGCAGCGAATAATCTCTAAAGTCGTTCAGCTGTTCGAAGAAGGGCGTCTTACTATCTCTCCGCAAGTGTCAAAAACGAGCTTCTATGCTCACCTAACGGTTTTTTCGGAAGGGTTCATGGGCATGCGAACACGCGCCGCCTCTCACGCTGGCGGGACGGTTCAAGCGATGTTCGACCAAACAGGGGAAATCACGTTCGATCCTGCGCAAGCTCAGATCGTCCGTACTTTCGGGCCAGTACAAACCACAAAAGAAACGGAAAAGTAAGGTCACCGATGATCGACAGCTATACCTTCTTTTTGCTTGTAGTCTCGGTTCTGCTTTCATTTGTGGTCACGTTTGTTGTGACGCCGCCGCTCATCAAGAGAATGAAACCTGCTGGGGTGTTTGGCGTTGACGTTCACAAAGTTGAAAAGCCTGAGATTTCTGAAATGGGCGGCTTTGCCATCTACGCAGGGTTCGCCACGTCTATGATCTTCGCGGCTTTTTTGGGACTCAATTTAACGTTAATATTGGTTTCAGTGCTTGTGGTAACCATATCAACTATGGTGGGGGCCTTAGATGACGTGATGCACCTTGGCGCCAAAGAAAAGCCGCTCCTCGGCTATTTCGCTGGCATTGCGCTCATATTGACTGCGGGGAGCAACCCCTATCTCCTCGTGCCTTTGTTAGGAACGTTATGGCTTGGACTCGCGTGGATCCCTATCGTGCCTTTTGCCGTCACAGCTGGGGCCAATGCAGTCAACACCTTTGCTGGATTCAATGGGATGGAGATAGGTTGCGGCGCTATAGTCACGTTTGCATTAATAATCGTTGGAATGGTGTTGATATCGCCGACGGGAGGCGTCGAGGGACTTTTGATATTGGCGGCGCTCTTTGGGGCTCTCATAGGGTTTTTTCCGTATAATCGGTATCCTGCCCGCATATTTACGGGCGACATAGGGACGCTCTGCATCGGTAGCGCTATCGCCGTTGGCGCCATAGCGCTAAAAATCGAACTATTTGCGGTCATCGCGGCTTTGCCTTATATCGTCAACTACGGCATGGTATTGCTCTCTGTTGGAAAAGTAACCGAGAGTCACTTGTTTACGGCCACGCAGGTAACGAATGAAGGGTACTTGATCCCCTCAAAGTCGTATTCCGTTCGAAAGAACTTGTCCGATTACATCTTGAGCAGGAGATCAATGAGAGAACCGGGACTAGTGAAAACGCTTTGGACTTTGTGCATAATATCCGGCGCAATAAGCATTTTGTTGGCGGTCTTGTCGGCTCGTTGAGGCGTATTGTTCGTGGCGACAGACCAAAAACGGCTATGAACTGTCGGCGACAGTGCGTGAGGGCCAACAACCTTGTCTGGCCGCAAGCGTGGAGCCGTCCGTGATCGCCTGATCACGTGACTCACGGAATTGGCTGTGAAAGTAGCTAGTTTGCCTAATCTAAGCTGCTGGGGTTACAGCAGCTGTTGTGAATTGATACTAACTGCGTCTATCGGAGATGTGTATTTCGCATCAAGAGTTCCGTTGGACGGGGGATCCATCCATAGACTTACATATAGGGTGCTTGTTGACCCCAGAGTGGGCAGGAAGTTTAACGGGCTAGAGCTGCCGCTTGTCGTAAAATCGATCGGCACTGCCTTAGTCTCTCCGGCATTTAACGTCACCGGCTTGTACTGGTCTTGCCAAGCGATGTGCAAGCTCATCGGATCGCTGGCGTAATTCGTTACATAAACAACTACTGAGTCGCCGTTCACGTCGACGTTGCTGATCGACGCGTATTGTGTAGGCGTTTGGGCGAGCTGGCTTTGGTTAATTTGGTAAATCACTACACCGTTATTCTGGAATACCTCTGTCATAATCGTGGGATCTGGAACGAAGTTCGGGAATGGGAATCCCCACGCGCTGCTCGAGTAATTTGCTTTGATCGGATCATAAACGAAGTAATCTATGCCCATTTTTTTTGCTATGAGTAGCTTGGTGGCGGAATCTGTGGAGCTGTTCATGAAATTGGAGAGGTCTGTGAGCTGCGACAACTGATGGGTGACAACGTAGGAGTTTTCGGAGTCGGTTGATATCGCAGCTCGGGCATTGGTGAACGTGCTTATGTATTGCAAGAAAGTCGGATCTGACAATACTGTGTCATTGGACGTTGTGTGTTGATTGAGCCATTGCAGTGCGCTCGTTTCGTCAGCGGTGAGCTTTGGTTCCTGTGCGTTTACGGCAAGGGCGCTGGCTGCGGCAATATGAAATACCGGCGATAACACGGAGATAACCACAAAAGCGATGATAAGCATCGAGCGCATTGCCCGATTGTCTCGCCTCCGTCGCAAGCCTTGAACGCGCGGCTGCGGTTCATATGCGAGCCGAAAAACAAGGATTGAAGCGAGTATTGACAGCGGGAGCACGAGATAGAGTATCGACTGCACCCCGCCTTGATTTATTAGAACGTGCGGTATGACGCGTTGAATAAGATAGGGCATATGCGGCACCGCTACTCCCAAAACACCGATTAGCGCGGGTACCAATGCCACGAGGAGCCAGCTTGAAACAAGCATGTTTCGCAGGTTTGTCTCAGCTCGGTCCCACAGGGTTGTTTTATAGACCAGAATACTCAGAATTGGGATGAGACCGAGACTTGAAACCATGAAAGCAAGCGAGAACGCCGTCTGAGCCGAAAACACAAGGGAAACTGCAATTACTCCAGCCATCGCGACTAAAACCAAAATTATGATCAAATTAAGGGCGTTTTTTGTCGTGCTGCCAATTACGGCGAAAAGTCTGTCACGGCGTTTGTACGGTGACCTTTGATCGGCGTTCCCGCTAAAAAGCACGCCGACCGCTACGAGCCCCAACATGCCTGCCGACAAAGTCAAGATCTGTGGAATGCTCCACGGTAGAGTTTGGTACTGGCTATACATGTACAGCCACCAAGGGGCGCTAATTATGACTGGTAGCAGGACCATTGCACTTATCTGCTTCAAATGCATCCGAGTGCCTAGATTAATCAGCACATAGAGTATGATGAAGATGATGAAAATGTAATAAAACGTCGTGGTAGAAAGCCGGTGCGTAAAAATAAGCGTTGTCACGGTAAGAGCACCTAGAAGTGTATATTTTGATGTCAGGATAGACTTACCTGCATCGTCCTTGATTGCTGCGTAGAGGTAGTACGTCGCAAGCATCATCAGTATCAGCCCGAAGCTTGACGCAACGATGTATTGCGGCCCCAAAATTGCCGGGTTTGGGCTAAACGTTGCTGAGAAAAATGATGCCAAGGCGGCTATTCGCGTGTCGCCTGTGATTTTCTTTACTACGACAAAAGTGGTGAGAACGAAGGCTACCAATATGAACGCGGAAAACCCCTGCAGCAGAACGAGCAGTTCGGAATTCATGCTAATATTCACTCCGCCGAGTATAGCGACTGCGCTAAATATGATTGGGAGGCCTGGCGGGTTAATGTTATACCAGACGTCACCAGGGGCGGCGTTTGGATCATTAGGGTTTAACGCGCTGGTTTGTTGAACGTTTTTTGCTAAAGCGATGTTCGTCGCGGTGTCGTGATCAATCAAACCGGTGCCGCCGTTCCAGTATCCAGCGAACCCTACGGTGATAAGCAGCAGCGCGAGGGTCGTGAGCAAGATGCCCACTGACACTTTCTTGCCCAGCTCTCTCGAACGCGTTCGCTCAACCTTGTGATTGTGCTGCGCCGATGGCGGCTGAGATGATCCCAGTCTAGAATACCCTTGATTCTGCTCGTATCGCTCTCGCATTAGACGTGGACTACCTCAAACCGTGTAATAATAAACTCCATTTATAGAATCGCATGTCCCAATCACTTATAGTTTTTGGTCGCCGTTTTCCATCACGCGAAGCTCGAACGAGCTTAGAAGCACGGCACCGTAGGTGATCTCATCGGAGACCATTTCGGTAGAAATTGCGAGCATTCAGCCTGCGATAGGGGTAAGTGTTACCCTTGCCGAAGCAAGGCAACTGTGGCGAAAACCACTCCCCAGCCAACAATTTTTGCGCCCTCACACGCAGTGACCAATTTGCCCCAGACTCTGTTATAGACAAACAGCCCTGAACAGGGCGCTCTTGTTAAATATACTTTTGTTGGCGCATCTAAAAGATTATTAACGTTTACTCTGCTATGATCAATCGGATGCCTCAAGAAAGGTGCAGAATCCTGTTTGTAACTTCGTTCGACGTTCGACTGATTGACAGCGTGAAAACAGACGGGAGCATGATTCGTCTGCTCAAAGATTTCTTGCTGAGATACGAGGATCTGTGCGATCTATTCTTGTTTACAGGGGACACAAGCAAATTTGATTTGGCCCCCGCCATAGAACACGTTCCGTCGGCGCTGTTTGAGAAATTTGGTCTTTGGCACTTTTCATATGCAGCCGTAAGCACATTCAGAATCGCCAAACGATTGAAAGGAAATGCGCTGGTCCGGGGCATTTCTGCAGCGTGTCCGGGAGCAATATTCGCAGCAAAGGCAAAAAAGAAGCCTTCACTCGTTTTTTATGAATATAATTGGGCGGATCAAGTCACGCACGTTAACAAAGGCAGAATTCTTGGAACAGTTGCAAGACTTATCGAGGACTATGTCATAAAAAACGCCGATGTTTTGGTCACGCGAAACCAATCTCTTGAGGCGGAGCTTCGCGAAAGAGGCGCTAAGAGAGTAGAGATCATACCCTTGACGTTCGATGAAGACATTTTTAAACCCGGAATTGATGTCACTGAGCTCAAAAAGACTTACAGCGTCCGAGATGAAAAGATACTCATGTATATTGGAAGACTGCATGCAGTCAAACGGGTTGACCTCCTTCTAAAGGCAGCTGCACAGCTTACTGAGCACTTCAAGCTGTTTATAGTCGGTTCCGGAGCTCTGGAAAATGAGCTCAAAGACATGACAAGATCCCTTGGTATTGCGGACAAAGTGATTTTCACGGGCGCGGTGCAATATTCTGACGTGCCGAAATTCATGAACATGGCAGACTTGATCGTGATGACTAGTTCAACGGAAGGCCAGCCGAGGGTTCTGATAGAGGCAATGTCTTGCGGGACGCCGGCGGTCGGAACGAACGTGTTAGGAATTAGAGATACTGTAGATGATGGGGTGACGGGGTATCTCGCCTCTGACGATCCTGATGACATCGCAAGAAAGATTTCAGAAGCTTTGGCAAATGATGCGCTTCCACAAATGTGCAGGTCAGTCGCACTTGAGAAATACTCGAACGAAGCCTGTGGGTTGAAGGAAAAGGCGCTGTGCAAAGAGCTTTTGGCGCTCGACAACAGCTAGTTTTTAGCATACTCCGCTTCGCTTGCTGGGCCAGGTCTCGCACTGTTCTTGAACGTTTCTCAGAGTCAGCGCACTCACAAAACCAAATTCACTGCCAAGATACGATAATAGACCTTAGAACCTTGATTAAAGCTTGATTTAGGCTAGGATTTGATCTTAGGTTAGAAAAGGTGAAAGTCAGGAGATTAGGTGCGGCGTTAGGGTGTCGAGTTTCGAACGGTCAGGATGGGACAGGCTGGGGCCCGAATGAAAGAAAAGGTTAACAAGAATGTGGAATGAATGAAAGCTATTCCTCGCACTGATTTGTAGCTGACCATGAGCACAAACGCGTTTTACCATCATAAGACCGTATTGATGACCGGCGCCGCCGGATCAATCGGATCACAACTCGTTCGCACGCTGTTGGACGCCAATCCCCGCGCCGTGATCCTGACCGACAACAACGAGGGCGCGCTATATGATCTCGAGCAAGATCTCAAGTCTAGCAAAGTGTCCACCTTTGTCACTGACGTGAAGGACAAAGACAGCATGGAACCGCTTTTTGACGGCGTTGATTTTGTTTTCCACCTTGCCGGGCTCAAGAACGTTCCAGTATGTGAATATAACCCCTATGAAGCTGTTAAAACGAATATCGCTGGTACTCACAACTTGGTTGATCTATGTTTGCGCGAGAACGTCGAAAAAGTGATATTTACGAGCACAGGCAAAGCCGTCAAGCCGACGACTGCATATGGTGCGACCAAACTCCTCGCGGAGCGCTTGCTCACTCTCGCTAACAGCAAGCGGGGGAGCGCGGGAACGATATTCGCAAGTGTAAGATTTGGCAACGTACTGGGCTCTCGCGGGTCTGCTTTTCCTTTGTTTAGGGGGCAAATCGCAAAAGGCGGCCCGGTCACCCTCACCCACGAGGAAATGGTGCGGCTTAACATCATCATGCCGAATGCGCTTAGGTTGATTATGAACGCGGGAGAACTTGCACGAGGCGGAGAAACGTTTATTCTCAAGATGAAGGTTATGAGGATAGCGGAAGTTGCTGAGGTCATGGTTCGGGAGCTAGCGCCAGAATATGGGTACAAACCGGAAGAAATCGAGATTCAGCTGATCGGTGTTAGGCTAGGCGAAAAAATACGGGAGAAGCTGATGACCGAGAGTGAACAGAGGAGAGCTTACGAAACCGAAGACATTTTAATCGTGGCGCCAGAGATGAAAGAACTGTTACACCGTCCAAGAATATTACAGCGACTTGTTACTCCGAAAAGAGATGAAAACGTACAAGCATCGAGATCCGGTTTTTGTCACAAGCGCAGAGATAAAGGGAATATTAGACTACTTGGGCTATCTGTAACTACACCTGTAGCAATAAAAACGCCTGACACGATATGTAGGCAGCTGCAGCAAGGTGAGCGCTACGATGCCCGTCGCTTAAAAGACGTCCAGAATAAGACTCATCTTGGCCCGCCTGTGCCGCGGTTGACGCGTCCGCTTCTGTTCTGCAGCCTTTTTTTGGCGGGCTGAACTTCAATCTCTTTCGCGGAACCTGCTTAAGGCGGTGCAGATTGACCTCAGCATTCAGACGACGCTCTCTCAGTGCCATGATGGGATCTCTTGTCGTACGCACCTAGGATCGTCCGCTGTGAGCCGATATTCATCAATGCGCCGGCTTCTGGGTTTCGAGGACCAGCTCGTCGGGAAGTTCGATGTGCTGATCTAGTTCGCGCTCAAACATGTTGGTCAAAACGGCTTTCAGCTGCTTTCGAGGAATGTTTCCAGTGTTTTTCAAACGGCACTTCTCCAAGTACTCCTCGTAAGTGCAGATGAATCGTGCCGGATTGCCCGCATAGACAGTGTTCGGCGGCACGTCTTTTGTGACGATCGCTCCCGCCCCTACCACGCTGCTCGGACCGATGACTACGCCGGGCATTATAATCGCATTAACGCCGATGAAAGAGTTGTCCCGAATAATTATGGGGCCGAACTTGCTGCCTTCGAAGTCCGCGTTCTGCTCGAGCACCCATTTGGCTCCGTCGTGAGTCATAAAGGTAACGCCGTACGTAATCTTACAGTTATTTCCGATCGAAATCAAGTACGGTTCGGTGCTCAAATTGCAGTAGTAGAGTTGACAGTTGCTGCCTATGCGTACTCCTAATCTTCGTGCTAGGCGGACGCGGGCGTTCCCTGTGCTTATCCTGAATAAAACGATGTTCAGTCT